>JAWSVD010000057.1:3360-34589 GCA_033852095.1 Granulosicoccaceae bacterium
CGAAAATCTACCTCAAACCAGCGCGCTCTCGCGACGGCACTTGTTCTTGAACGGGCTGCGAGAGGGATTCTATCAGCGCTTTGCTTATGTGCCGCGCACAGGTGTGGCCTTGGGCTTGGGCATGAGCCGAGTGATGCCCGCGACGGTCAGCTCTGACCCTTCTGCTAGAGCAAGCCCTGATGGTGATGTGTGCCATCCGGGCTCGGGGTTTACCAGCTGATCAGGCCCAACTGTTGTTTGCCTAGGGTGCTCAGGTCAGATTCCTGTGCCCTGTCGGGGTAGTTCAGCTCGTAGTTCTCCGCCGCAAAATCAGGCGAACTGGCGCCACGGGAAAATGCCTCCGCCAGCCCGGGCTGAAAGCGCTTGTTTTTCTCGCACAGCGGCGCCGCGCCGATGTAGATCACGTTGCTGTAGTTGTCACCGCTGTGATTGTCCTCCACCGCGTGCACCACGTCGGGGTGCCACCAGATGGTATCGCCGGCGTTCATCTGCGGGATGCTGACCAGCCCTTCCAGTAGATCGGCGTGCCACACTGGGTCAACTAGGAGCGCACGGCCTGCAGCGGCGCCGCAGAGGTCCCCGGCGGGCACGTCGTCCTGCAGCGCGCGCAGCAGCATATAGGGAATGCAGCGGGTGCTCGGTATCAGTTGCAAAGTGCCATCCCCGGGCCCCTGTGGCGACAGCGCAGTCCAGCCCTGAAAGGTGCGGAACATGCTGCACACGGCGGGAGATTTGATCTCTTGGGTTTGAGTCCGCCCCAGCGCGTCAAAGGCGTCGTACTGTTGCCATTGCCCGCTGAACACGTGGCGGTAGACGTGGCGAAACCCCGGCTCCAGCCAGCGCTCTATGGAGCCGCCGTCGATGTGCGGTTTGAGCCCCAGTGACTGATCTCCGGGTTCGCGTCGGCGGGTGCGGTCGGCGTAGGTGCATTCGCGGTCTGGGTCGAATTCCTGTTTGCCGTCGTGCTCGTAGATCCAGAGCCTGTTCAGGTGACGGCGGATACTGGCCAGCTCCTCGGACTGGCGTGCCTCGGTTTGCGCCTTGGACCAGTACACGCTGTAGATCTGCGGTTTGCCCTTTTGCAGCGAAGAGAAATACTGATCCAGATCAGGGTCGATTTCCTGGTTGAGGTAGTTGTTGCTCTCCAGGTAACTGGCTATCTGGTCGCTCCAGCCGTTTGCCCGCTCCGCGCTGAAGCAATTGCGTATCACCAGGCAGCCGCGCTTGCGCACTTGTTCGCGCAGCGCGGGGTCTGTCTCTAGGCGGCTCGCTTCCGCGTAGTCCAGCTCTGGCACCACACTGGCGCCCGTGGCTGCTATTGCCTTTATCTCGGCCATCTCTGTTTGCACGGACTGGCGCAGCGCCGCAAAGGATTCCGCGTAGTTGGGCAGTTGCTCGCGCAATGCCTGGCGCGTCTGTTCAATGGCCGTGTACGGGTCTTCAATCGCAAATGTCATGGTGATCTCCGGTATCTTATTGCTGTCGATGCACTAAAGGTCCAAAATTTATTGGAACGTTCCTATAAACCTGTGTTATCTTTTCTCCATCGTTTGTTCGGTATGCTCTAGTTTCAGAGCGAAAACAGAACAAAACTGTGATTTACGGGTTTTATCGTTGCTTAAACGGCATCTTAACGCCATTTTTTGGCCAAATCAGTTTGGAACGATCCAATTATTATGAAACGTCGTCGGATCACGCTTTTGGATGTAGCGGACAGGGCTGGAGTCTCTAAATCCACCGTTTCATTGGTGTTACAGGACGACGACCGGGTGAAATCGGAGACCCGTGTACGTGTCGAAGAGGCCATTACAGCGCTCGATTATGTCTACAACCGCAAGGCGGCGGGTTTGCGCACCGCCAAACCGGATTTTGTCGGTGTGATTGTGAATGATTTTGGCTTGTCCTACCCCGCTTTGGTGGCTGCGGCGATTGAGACCTCTGTGTTTGGCGCTGGTCTGACGCCCATGCTGGCAGGTTGCAGTGACAATCTGTCTCGGCAGAGCCAGTTGGTGCAAACCTATCGAGAGCACAACGTTGGCGGGGTGATCATGTGTCCCGCGCCGGAAACTGAAAGCAGTTGGCTGGAGGGATTGCGCCGCAACGGATGCCCTGTTGTGTGCGTGATGCGTGAGGTGGCTTTCAGTCAGGCACCTGTGGTGGTGGCGGACAATCAAAAAGGCATGTTGCAGGCCACTCAGCATTTGCTGTCCCTGGGCCACCGCAAAATTGCTCTCTTAGGTGGGCACCCCAATACATCGGATTTCCATCAACGCCTGTCCGGTTATCTGGGCGCGATGAAGGGCAGTGGAGTGAGTGTGCCCGAGAGTTGGATTATCCCCATGCCGCAGGGGCGTGATGCTGGTCAGATGGCGATGGCGCGGATGAAGCAGATTGCGCCGGAAGTGACGGCGGTGGTGTGCTTCTCCGACGTGCTGGCCTACGGCGTGTACCGCTACTGCCAAGAGCAGGGCATCGTGGTGGGGCAGGATCTGGCGGTTGTCGGCTTTGACGATAACCCCGATTCGCGGTTGATTTGGCCGCCGCTGACGACAGTGAAAGTATGTGCAAAGGAGTTGGGTGATGAGGCGTGGAAGCTCATGCAACGTTATCTGCAGGGAGAAGACGTCGCCGGAGAGCGACGGGTAATAGATGTCAATCTGGTGGTGAGAAACTCCTGCGGCAGCGGTGCAAACCCTGTCTCTGTGTGATTGCCGGACTTCATAAAGCCCGCGACAGCGGGATCAATTTTTATATGTGGATGGAGAAGTATATGAAAAATATGAAAATAGCAACTTTGACACTTGCTGCGACTGTGGTGATGGGCATGAGCTCAATGGCACGGGCGGCAGATGAAGTAGAAGTACTGCACTGGTGGACTGCTGGCGGTGAAGCCAAAGCCCTGAAAGTGCTCAAGGCCGATCTTGAAGGCCAGGGCATCGGTTGGAAGGACATGCCAGTCGCCGGTGGCGGTGGCACCAGTGCCATGACCGTTCTGCGCGCACGTGTTACTTCCGGCAAACCGCCTACTGCTGTGCAGATGTTGGGTTTTGACATCACGGATTGGGCGATGGAAGGTGTGCTCGGTGATTTGAACGCCACTGCTGAGGCTGAAGGTTGGGATGCGGTTATTCCTGAGGCACTGCAGAAGTTCTCCAAGTTCGAGGACAAGTGGATAGCAGCACCGGTCAATGTGCACTCCACAAACTGGGTATGGGCCAACAAAGAAATATTGGACCAGGTCGGTGGCGAAATGCCCAGCGACTGGGACGGTTTTGTTGCTCTCTTAGAGAAAATCAAAGAAGCTGGTTTCACAGCTCTGGCACACGGCGGCCAAGCTTGGCAGGACGCTACCCTTTTTGACAGTGTTGTGCTGACCACTGGCGGTGCTGACTTCTATAAGAAATCCATGATCGATCTCGACCCCGAAGCACTGGGTTCAGACACCATGAAAACTGTCTTCGAGCGCATGACTGTGCTGCGTGGATACGTGGACGAGAATTTCTCTGGCCGTGATTGGAACCTCGCTTCTGCGATGGTTATCGAGGGACAGGCCGGTGTGCAGGTCATGGGTGATTGGGCCAAGGGTGAATTCCTGAACGCTGGCAAGACCCCGGGCGAAGACTTCATCTGCATGCGTTTTCCTGGCACACAAGGTTCTGTGACCTTTAACTCTGATCAGTTCGTGATGTTCGCGGTTGACGAAGCACAGGAAAAAGCACAGGGCGCCATGGCCAAAGCGATCATGAACCCCGTGTTCCAGAGCGCTTTCAATGTGGTCAAGGGATCTGTTCCTGCACGCACCGATGTGCCGAACGACGACTTCGACGATTGCGGCAAGAAGGGCATTGTCGATCTGGCGGAAGCTGCGGAAGCTGGTCAGTTAATGGGTTCTATGGCGCACGGACACGCTGCACCCGCAGCTGTTAAGAATGCCCTCTACGACGTGGTGACCAACCACTTCAACGGTGGCGTGGACGACGCGACAGCAGTGACCCAACTGGTCGCTGCCATTCAGGGCGCGCAGTAGTCCTACATGCGGCGGGGCTTTGCCCCGCCGCATCCCCCTCATTAATTTTTAAGTGAGCCCGCCAGTGCGGGCTCGCATTTTTTACTTTTGGAGCTGTTAAATGGCGTCCCAAACTGGAGCGGGAGAGGCCCGTGGTTGGCTGCAGCGGTGGTTGCCGCAGCTGGTGCTCGCACCTTCTTTTGTGGTCATACTTTTGTTTGTCTACGGCTTCATCGCCTGGACGAGCTACATATCCGTCAGTGCGTCGCGCATGTTGCCCAACTACAAGTACGTTGGCCTCATGCAATACGAGAAGCTCTGGAAAACACTGAACTGGCAGGTCGCGCTCGATAACCTGCTGGTGTTCGGCACCCTCTATATCGTTATCTGCACCGTGATCGGTCTGGGCTTGGCGATTCTGCTGGATCAAAAAATCCGTGTGGAAGGGTTGCTGCGACCTATTTTTCTGTACCCCATGGCCTTGTCGTTCATCGTCACGGGCACGGCCTGGAAATGGTTTCTGAACCCGGGTCTGGGCTTGCAACACACCATGCGAAGCTGGGGTTGGGAGAGCTTTAGCTTCACCTGGCTGGTGGATTCGCAGATGGCCATCTACACCGTGGTGATTGCGGCTGTGTGGCAGAGTTCTGGTTTTGTGATGGCGATGTTTCTGGCGGGCTTGCGCGGCATTGACCCCGAGCAGCTGAAGGCAGCCCAGTTGGACGGCGCTACCGGTTTTAGGCTCTATCGCCGCATCGTTATCCCTCAGTTGGGGCCAGTGTTTTTGAGCGCCTTTGTGGTGCTGTCGCACTTGGCGATCAAATCCTATGACTTGGTGATCGCGCTGACAGGCGGCGGGCCAGGTAACGCGACGGAAATGCCAGCGACCTTTATGTATTCCTACACCTTTACTCGCAATCAAATGGGCGTGGGTGCGGCGAGTGCCATCATCATGTTGATGACAGTGGTTGCCATCATGGTGCCCTATCTCTACGCAGAACTGAGGGAGCCTAAAAATGCAGAGTGAAGCCACTCGAAGCGGCCAGAGTCGCATGGTTCGTGTTTTTATCTACACGACCTTGACTGTGTTTGCCTTTATGTACCTGTTGCCACTGTTCGTGATGTTGGTGACCTCTTTTAAATCGCTGGATGAAATCCGTCAGGGCAATATGCTGGCGCTGCCCATCGAGTGGACAATACAGCCGTGGATCGGTGCCTGGGGCTCCGCCTGTATCGGGATGACCTGTGAAGGGCTCAAGGGCTATTTCATGAACTCGGTGGTCATGGTGGTGCCGGCCGTCTTGATCAGTACCTTGCTTGGTGCGATCAATGGATACGTGCTAACCAAGTGGCGTTTCCCAGGCCATAAGATCGTGTTTGGGTTGATGCTGTTCAGCTGCTTCATCCCCTTTCAGATTGTACTGGTGCCTATGTCACAAGTACTGGGGTGGTTGGGTCTGGCGGGCACTTCCGCGGGTCTAGTGCTGGTGCACGTCACCTACGGTCTGGGTTTTACCACGTTGTTTTTCAGGAATTATTACGAGGCCTTTCCCACCGAATTGGTGCGCGCAGCGATGATCGATGGCGCAGGGTTTTTCCAGATTTTCTGGCGCGTGTTATTGCCCAGCTCTGGTCCCATCATCGTGGTGACCATCATCTGGCAGTTCACCAGTGTCTGGAATGATTTCTTGTTCGGCGCATCCTTTGCTGCCGGCGAGAGTGCGCCCATCACAGTGGCGCTGAATAATTTGGTCAACTCCTCCACCGGGGTGAAGGAATACAACCTGCACATGGCTGCTGCCGTGCTTGCGGCGGCTCCCACGCTTCTCGTCTACGTATTGGCTGGTCGCTATTTTGTTCGCGGTCTCATGGCCGGATCAGTAAAAGGATAATTGCCTCATGGCTTCTCTGAATATACAAAAAGTCTGCAAAAGTTACGGCAGCGTTGAAGTGCTCAAAGACATTGATATCAATATCGAGCACGGCGATTTTCTGGTACTCGTCGGTCCCTCGGGCTGCGGCAAGTCAACCCTGTTGAACATGATCGCGGGCCTGGAAGAAATCAGTGGTGGCGAAATCGCCATCAATGGCGAGTGTGTCAACGACAAGCATCCCTCCAAGCGCGATATTGCGATGGTCTTCCAGTCCTATGCGCTCTACCCCAACATGCGCGTGGAGGAGAACATTGCCTTTGGTCTGGAGATGCGCGGCGTGCCCAAGGATGAGCGGCAGAAGGCCGTAGACGAAGTCGCGAGCATGTTGCAGATCGAGCACCTGCTAAAGCGCAAGCCAGGGGCTCTCTCCGGTGGTCAGCGCCAGCGCGTGGCCATGGGCCGTGCCCTGGTGCGCGAGCCGCAGATATTTCTCTTTGATGAGCCCCTGTCGAACCTGGATGCCAAGCTCCGGGTCGACATGCGCACCGAGATCAAACTGCTGCACCAACGCTTGGGCAGCACCATTGTCTATGTCACGCACGATCAGATCGAAGCCATGACCTTGGCCACGACGATTGCGGTGATGAAAGATGGCATCGTGCAACAGCTTGGCTCGCCCGAAGAGATCTATAACCGCCCAGCGAATATTTTTGTGGCCGGATTTATGGGCTCACCCGCGATGAATTTGCTCGACGGTGTGCTGGTCAAAGAGGGTGATTCCATCGCCGTCCAGGTGGGCGAGAGTGAGGCCAATCGTGCGGTCTTGGCATTTCCCACAGGCAGCGCTATGCATGACCTTGAGGTCGGCAGGAAAGTGAAGCTGGGCCTGCGTCCTGAAACCGTGACAGACCCAGTGACAGCGCGTGCGCTCGGGGGTGAGAACGTGCATTTGACTTGCCTTGTCGAAGTGGCCGAGCCCACCGGGGCTGATATCTACGCTACCACTCGCATCGGTGGGCAGACGGTGACGGCGCGATTGCGTGCCGGCCTGCAGCTGGAGGCTGGCGCTAGCAGTGAATTCGCCATCGACATGTCCAGGGCCGTATTGTTTGACGGTGATAGCGGGCAGCGAATCAGCTGAAACAACAGCAGTTTGGGGGAGACATGGATAAAACAAGGCCTTTGAACTGGGCGTTAATTGGTGCCAGTGATATAGCTGCCACCGCGATGATACCGGCTATCCGGGCCACGGGTGGCGAGGTGCTGGCCGTGCTGAGCAGCAGCGCGCAACGCGGGGTGCGCTACGCCGAGCAGCACGGTGTTGCAGTGAGTTATAGCTCCTTGCCGCATCTGTTGGCCCATCCCGGTGTGGACGCGGTGTACGTGAGCACCACCAACGAGTTGCACCGCGATCAGGTGATTGCTAGCGCGGCGGCGGGCAAGCACGTGTTATGTGAAAAGCCGCTGGCGACATCGCTGAGTGATGCTAAGGCGATGGTCCGTGCCTGCAAAAACAGTGGGGTAGTGATGGCGACTAACCATCATCTGCGCAACTCCAACAGCCTGCAGCTGATGCGCCAGTTGATCCGCGACGGAGAGATCGGGGTGCCCAACAGCGCGCGGGTCTTTCATGCGGTGTATCTGCCGCAGTCGTTGCAGGGTTGGCGCATCAATAAGGCGGCAGCTGGTGGCGGGGTGGTGCTGGACATCACCGTGCACGACGTGGATTGCCTGCGCTACGTACTCGATGCCAACCCGGTGGATGCGGTGTCGCTGAGCCAGAACACCGGCATGGCCAGTGATGCGCTGGAGGATGGCAACATGGCGGTGCTGCGTTTTGACAACAATGTGCTGGCGCAAGTGCACGTCAGCTTCTCAGTGCCGCACGGCGGCCACGGCTTTGAGGTGCACGGGGATAAGGGCTCGATCATCGGCCGCAACACCATGGCCTTCGGTGCAGACGAGGAACTCTTGCTGCGCAACGCGGCGGGGGAGCGCAGCTTTGTCATCGAGAAGAGCGATTTCTATCAACGGGGCATCGAAGCCTTTCACCGCGCTGTTGCCGGCGAAGGCGAGGTTGCGGCCAGTGCTGAGGATGGCCTCTGGTCACTTGCCAGCGCGCTGGCGGTGTTAGAATCGGCCAACACAGGAAAGCGCCAGAAAATATCATTATGAGTCCCAGTTCCACAGATCGATCGCCAGACTTTCGTTCGCGCGCATTTTTAGAGCAGCACTGCCGCGACATCTTCAATTTTTACCACCCACGCGCCGTCGACGAATCTGGTGGTTTCTACCAGCACTTCCGCGACGACGGCAGTGTCTACGATGCGAAGACCCGTCATCTGGTCAGCAGCACGCGTTTTGTCTTCAACTACGCCGTCTGGCAAGAGCTCTTTGCCGACCCTGCGCTGCAGTCGACCGTGAGACACGGTTATGACTTCTTGCTGCAGCAGCATTTGAACCCCCAAACCGGTGGTTACAAATGGCTGCTGAGCGGCTCGGACGTGCTGGACGACACCAACCACTGTTACGGCTTGGCTTTTGTGGTCTTGGCCTGCAGCTGGGCGCACCGCTCCGGCGTGGTGGGTGCGGCGCAGCAGCTCGCGTCAGTTTTTGAATTGATGGAGCAGCATTTTTGGGACGCGCCGGCGGGCTTGTACAATGACGAGATCAGTGGCGATTGGTCGGCTGTCTCCCCCTACCGTGGTCAAAACGCCAATATGCACAGCTGCGAGGCGATGATTGCAGCCTATGAGGCCACTGATGAGCAGCGTTATTTGGATCGCGCGTTGCTGTTGGCTGAGAACATATGTCAGCGTCAAGCAGCGCTGGGCGACGGGCTGATCTGGGAGCACTACGATACCGCGTGGCAGATTGACTGGGATTACAACCGCGACGACCCTCAGCATTTGTTCAGGCCCTGGGGCTTTCAGCCGGGGCACCAGACTGAGTGGGCGAAACTGCTGCTGATGCTGCATCGGCACGCGCCCGCCGATTGGCTGGTTGAAACAGCCAAGGCCTTGTTTGACCGGGCGCTGGCGAATGCCTGGGATGAGCAGCACGGTGGGATCTGTTACGGCTTTGCGCCCGATGGCAGTGTCTGCGATGGGGACAAGTATTTTTGGGTGCAGGCGGAGAGCATGGCGGCAGCCGCTCGCCTGGCCGCCGTGACAAGTGATGAGAAGTACTGGCAGTGGTACGAGCGTATCTGGCAGTACAGCTGGCAGCACATGATCGATCACGAGCACGGCGCTTGGTATCGCATACTGACGCGCGACAACCAAAAAATCGATGACCTGAAATCACCCGCCGGCAAAACGGATTACCACACCCTAGGCGCCTGCTTTGATGTGCTCAGCAGTGGTGTGCAACTGCGGCCCTGATGCCGATTGTCAGGGATCCTTGCTTTAGCCTCGGTAATTTAACAGCCGACCCGAGCCAGCTGCGGTTCGCTGAGGCATTGGCTCAGCGCCGCGGCGCACTTTTACAGTGTGCCGTCTGCTGACCCTGCTGGCAGGGCCAGTCCTGAGGCCACCCCGTCCAGATGGTGCCCACCGGTGATCGGGATGCCGGGTAGCCACTCGGCCAGGGCATCGCGGAACATGCTCGACTGCGCCGAGCCACCGGTGGTGTAGATGGCATCGGGGCGGGGCTGATCCTGCAATATGTCCAGGGCGAGTGTCTTGATCTTGGCCAGCAGCCTGTCGCTGGCGCTGCGCAGGTCCTGTCGGTTGGCGGGCAGAGTGGCCGCCAGAGCGGGCACGTTGATGACCGTGCTTTCGTGTGATGACAGCTCTATTTTGGCGGATTCTGCAAGGCGCACCATTTCAAAACTTCGTTTGTTGCGCCAGACGGTTGCAAAACTCTCAAAGGCTGAATCAGTGGGCATGTCCAGCAACAGTTGCTGAATGTCTCGACCGGTTTGCGCGCTGTAAAAATCCCGTTGCGCGGGCACGTCGTTCACTGACATGGCTTGCCAAAATAAATTGGCGGGCAGGGGCAGGCCGCGGTTGTTGCTCTCGTCCATGCCGAAGGCGGGCATTATTTTCTGTATGGCCAGTGCGATGTCAAAGTCGTTGCCGCCGGTCCGTGTGCCCTGGTGGGCGATGGCGTGGCTGTTGCCGTCGGGGCAGAGCTCCAGCAGGGAAAAATCAGAGGTGCCGCCGCCTATGTCAGCCACCAGCACACGCTGAGGCTGCTGCAGTGAGCGCGCGTAATGATAGCCCGCCGCAGCAGGTTCAAGGCGGAAGTCAACCTGAGTCCAACCCACCTTGGCTGCTGCACGGCGAATGATATCCACTGCTTGGCGGTTGCTCGCTTCGCCGCCGCGGCCGAGAAAGTTAACGGGCCTGCCAATGGTCAGCGAGGTGATGGTCGTGCCCAGCGCGGCTTCTCCGCGTCGCCGTATTTCACCGATGATCAGGATGCAGAGGTCTTCAAAGAGGTTGAGTTGGGCCTGGACTAGGCCCATGACGCCTAAAAATGACTTGGGCGATTTGATGAAGTACCCCTCCCCGGGGTTCGCCATGTATTTGGCAAACGCCTCACGGCCAAAACTGATCAGCTTCTCACCGGACAGGCCTTCTTCGAGCATTATGCGGCGAGCCCGAGCGATGTCGCTGGAGCGGCTGCTGGCGTAGGCTTCGCGCTCAGATTCACTCAGATAGTCCAATACCAGCAGCGGCACGAGTTCACGTTCAGCGGTGTGCAGCGCGGACGGCAGCAGTTCCGAGATGCCTTCCAGCGGCAGCAGGCGTACAGATCCATCGGCATTTCGTACAGACAGGGCGTTGTTGGAGGTGCCAAAATCGAGACCGGCGTGCATGTCTTTCCCTCAGGGTGTGGGGCGCTGATTGTAGTGGATTTTAGGGCCAGTGCCAGTGTTCTCTTTGTTTGAGTCGGCAAACCATGTGCGAAGGTCTATTATCAGTGCAATAACCACAGTTGTTGAGCTGCGACTTTGGCTCGGGCATTCGTTGTAGCTCTGCCTGTTAAGCGCGGGCTCAGCTGTGGAAAGTGGCACTCCGTTGGGCGCAAAGCCCTGCCCGATCCCCGAGTCCGGTGCTCATGCACAGGCCTCTTCCCAATAGCTGCGGCCTCACGCAGATTCTCACTTGAGTGCTCGACAGTTCGAGCGAAAACCTTGCAGGCGACCACCCGTGCGCGTTGCAACAAGTGATCTCCGAACGCGACCCGTTGCAATGAGGACTCGAGATGGATGCGATCAAAGACCGGTTTGTAGCCACGAACATGGCGAATGTTTGGCCAGCAAAACCCATGCACCGTTATTTTCCCGCGGCTGCGCACACGGGCATCAGTGAAGAAGAGGGCTTTGATTTGGAAGCTATGCTGACCAACCATCGGCGGGTCAGCAGCCGTTTGCGAGAGTTCCCCGCCGAGCAGGCTGTGCCTGAAAAAGCCGTGCCGAGCACGGGGACTTTTCAGGTGTTAAAAGGCGTCAGCAGCTACGGAGGGCAGTTGCACTGCATTCGCAGCGCTCAAGCTCAGGGGCAGCACCGCTTGGCCATCCGGCTGACATCGCGTGGCTTGCGGCGCCAGCGCAAACTCCCGCGCCAAGTGCGCAAGGCTGTGATTCCGCATATTTTGGAAATGCTGAATTTGCGCAGCTTGAGCCTGATCGCCGTCGGCGAGTGCGGCGAGGCCTGGCGCTGTATCCGATTGATGTCAAAACTCTGGCCTCGCTGAGTTATCCCGCTGGATCTGGGTTGCCTGTGACACTGGCCGGTGCGCGGAAGTCAGCTCCGGTCGGGATTAAATTGAAGTATCACTCGCTCTCAGCTGCCGTGCTCTGATGATTCCAGAGTGGATCATCAGGGGCCCTTGGATGAGGGTGTTCTCCATCGCAGCGCTGTCTGCTCAGTGTTGGTAGAGAGCTGCTCGCTGCTCGCCCCAAATGGTATCCAGCCGTTTGTCACGACCACAGTTCCAGCGGTAGAATTTGTAACGACTGGGGTTGTGCTTGTAATAATCTTGATGATAACTCTCCTCGCCCTTGATCGGGTAGAAAGTGCTGGCGTCTAGGATTGGCGTCACGACAGTTTGGCCGCTGAACTGTTCCACCACCGTTTGCAATGAGGCCTCGGCCAGCGTTCGCTGTTCAGGGCTCGCCACGAAGAGTGCACTCAGATAAGAGCTGCCCTTGTCGCAGAACTGACCGCGAGCGTCAAAGGGGTCCACGTTGACCCAATAGTAGTCCAGCAATTGTTGGTAGCTGACCACGGACGGGTCGTAGCTGACTTCAACGGCTTCGTAGTGGCCGGCGTGATCGCCGTTGTACGTGGGGTTGGTGGATTCCCCGCCGGTAAAGCCGGAGATCACTTCGCCGACGCCTTCGAGCTTCTCGAAATCTGATTCCATACACCAGAAGCAGCCGCCGGCAAAAAGGGCGGTGTCGGCTTGAGTACCGGCGCTAAAGAGAGTCAGCGTCAGGGCGGCTAATATGTGTTTGTTCATTGTTTACTCCAGAGCATGCTGCTGGTCGTTTGAAAGCATTAACTAAGTGCGTTTGCGGCCGAACATTTGGGCCAATTCTTGTGACTAGAGATTATCAGCCCTACACGGCGCGAGTGGAATACGAAGAAAGCCGTATAGCAGGCAGTTCAAAAAGTAGCGAGCAGCTTGCTGCTAAAACGATAGGCCTACAGCGAAATAAGGAAGTTTTCTGGAACAGGAAGAGCATATTGAGTGCATCTGCATCCCCGAGCCCGCGACCCCGCAGTTGATTCTTGAGCGGTCTGATGCAGACAGTAGATCATCAGATTTACGCGAGGTTCCCTGTTTGTGATTTGATTCGTGTTTTTCGTGGCGCTTTTCCTCGATAAAAGTAAACACAGCTCGAGAAGTTAATATTGCTCAGGCTTGAGCCAATCAAAAATATTCAGTGGTTTTTCCCGGCACAGTTATTGTCGTTATGAGGGCTTGCCACTTGGACCGAACCGTTCCCTTGTAGCACGGGGCGATTGCTTAGAAAAAGGCCTTGTCATCAGTTTTTCATCAGTTTTTCATCAGGGTTGTGCCATGATTGATTTCTTGCCCTAGACCAACAAGGAAATGTTTAAAGCATGAAGACAATGATCAAAGTCTCACTGTTGCCGTTGTTCGCACTTATTGTGTTCAACAGTTCAGTGAACGCGGCGTGGGACACGCCTCCGCTCGATCAAAAATACTACCCAAATACAGTGTGGGAGCAGCGCTTTTCGGCGCAGCCCGATGTTTTGGCAACGGCCAGCATTGATGACGCGATTTACAGCTGTGACGATGTGGTGGGCCCGCGGGGTTACTGCGTGGTTCAAATCACGGACACCGCATCGCGGCAACCCCTGTTTATTGACCGCTCTCGCACTAAAATCATCGGCTTTGAGGGCATGCGGCCGCTGCGTGCGCAGCGCTTCGAAAGCACCTTGAGCATCGTGGAAAATACAAAGCACGTTGTGATTGAGGGCCTAGAGTTACAGGGGCGCTCCACTGGCTGGGATGAGATCTACGGTATTTTAGTCAGCGGCGAGAACATCAACGGCGTCGTGATCCGGGGCAATCATATCCACCACTACAAGAGTGACGATCAAGCGCACGCGATTGCTGTTTACGGGTCAGGGGCAACAGGCCGCAGCGCTATTCGCAACGTGTTGATAGAAAACAACCGCGTGCACGACATGGAGACGGGCGCCAGCGAGAGCATCGTGGTGAACGGCAATGTGGTGCGCTGGGCGATAGTCGGCAACACCGTCAAGGACGTCAACAATATCGCCATTGATGCGATCGGCGGAGAGGGCACGTCGCCGACGCGTACACTGTCCAATGGCCGTGTGCTGCCAGGCGCTAGAGACCGTGCCAGGTTAGGCTTTATTCTTAACAACCACGTGGAGAACATGAGTGCGCGCGACAATGTTGCTTATGCCGATGACGACGAGGAAGATCCTTGGGCCGCGGCGATCTACGTGGACGGCGGCAGCCGAATCAAAATCGAAGGCAATACGGTGATCAACGCGCCGTGGGCCTACGAGATCGGCGCAGAAAACTGCGTGGTCACTTCGCACATCAGTTTGTTGAATAACAGCGCCAGTGGTAGTTTGTTCGGTGATCTGCTGCTGGGCGGTTATGCGGAAGCGGGTTATAACCGCGACGCGTCAATTCATTGCGATCCGTTGAACTCGCCGGAGCTGGTCGAGTCGGAATCTTCGGTGGACCCTGGGGATGCGTCCGAGGGTCATGGTTATGTGGCGCGCATGCGAGTACAGGGGAATCATTTTGACTCTGTCGAGACGCTCGCAAACAATATCCTGCCGCAGTACCGCCTGCGCGGCGCGGTGATTTTGCAAGAGGGTGTTGATGCGGCGAACACGCACCGAAACGGCGGTGCGCCAGGCGATCAAAACGCGATTCTGAAGCAAGAGCCCTGAACAGAAAATTTGCGATTACATATATTAAAAAAGGAGGCCATTTAGGCCTTCTTTTTTTATCGGTGCCTTAGCTGGCGTGTCTTGATCTGCTATCGCAAGCGCGAGATGGGCAGCTCGATGCGCACCAGCAGACCACCGCCCTGGGCGTTTTCTGCGCTGATTTGACCGCCGTGCAAAACCGTAATACTGCGTGATATAGCAAGTCCGACTCCATGCCCGCCGTGTTTCTGGGCGCTTCTGGCGCTTTCCGCGCGGTAAAACGCTTCAAACAAACGTTGCAAATGATCCTGCGCCACGCCCGGTCCGTGGTCCCGCACGCTGATGCTGATGGTGTTCCCTGTTCTTCGCATGCTCAATTCTATCTGGCCGCTGTCGCCGCCGTAACGCATGGCGTTGCGCACGATATTCTCCAGCGCGCTGCGCAGCTGTTCCCGGTCGCCGTAAAAACGTTGCGCTGGGCTGTCGATCGCAACGGTGATTCCGCGGTCGGAGAATTCAAATTCTGCGTCCTGCGCGACTTGCTGCAACAGAGTGTCTAAGCCGAACTCGCTCTCGTCCAATTTTGCCGCGCCGCTCTCGACTTTGGACAGGGACAAAATACTGCCAATCAGTGTATTGAGTCTGTCGATTTCGGTGTCAATACGGCTCAGCTGATTGGCGGCGGTCTCTGGTTTGTCCTCGGCCAATACCAGTGCCACCTGCATGCGGGCAAGCGGGGTTCGCAGCTCGTGTGAAACATCTCGCAGCAGCTGTTGCTGCGCGCTCAGCAGCTGCTGAATGCGCCCCGCCATGTGGTTGAAATCACTGCCGAGATCGCCAATGGAATCCCGTCGAGATGACACCTTGTCCGGGACGCGGGCGGCCATGTCGCCCGTGGACAGTTGCCGCGCTGCGGTTTGCAGTATGCGAATGGGTTTGGTGAGTGTCCAGGCGATGACTGAGCTGCACAGGGCCAGTATCAAGATAAACACCACCATGATCAGCGGTTTGGCGGTGGATCTAATAGCATCGGGTGTTGGCAGAATAATGATCCGATAGGCTCGTCCCTGATGCTGCAGGCGTGTCTGCATCAATTCAAAATCACGGTGTTCCCTGTCGCGGTCTTTTGCCTCATCTTTGTCGCGTCGGGGCGGGCGGTCGTTTTTTGGGCCGGTCTTGCGGTGCAGTTTTGTCATCACCCAGTGGGGTGGACGGATTCCCAGTGGCTGTCGTCCCTCCAGCACCACCAGCATGGCGTGTTTTTCTTCTTGGAAGGTGTTTTGCAGTTCGATAAGTGTGCTGTCGTCAAGTGCTTGCCGTACCTGGCTGGTGAGCCCGGTGTAGTCCTGCGCGAAAACGCGCTCTAAATTTCTCGAGTAGCTGGCGTAGAAAAGCCCAAAACTCATCAGGGCCGACAGGGCTACGGCCGCGGCAATGGAGAGAAATACAAGCCAGAACAGGCCGTGGGGCAGCAGTCGGCAGGGCAGAGATAGGCGGCTTTTCATGAGTCTGGCGTGGGCAGGGTGTAGATGTAGCCTTGGTTTCTGACTGTTTTAATGCGGGGCTCGCCGCTCGCGTGTTCGCCCAGTTTTTTCCGCAGGTTGCTGATGTGCATATCGGTGCTGCGATCAAAGGGCAGGAGTTTTCGGCCCAGTGCCGCTTCGCTCAAGGTGTTTTTGCTGACCACTTCTCCTGCCTGCAACAGCAGTGCGTGCAGCACGTTGAACTCGGTGCTGGTGAGGTCCAGCTTTCGCTCCGCACACATCACGACGCGGCTCTGTGTGTCGAGGCTTAGATCGTGAATGAGCAGTGAGTTGTTGTCCTCGGCTGTTTTGCTGTCTTGGCTGCTGCGGCGCAGTATGGCGCGGATGCGCGCCGAGAGTTCGCGTGGGTTGCAGGGTTTCGGCATGTAGTCGTCGGCGCCCATTTCGAGCCCGACGATGCGGTCGATGTCGTCGCCACGCGCCGTCAGCATGATGATCGGCACCATGCTCTTGGCCCTGATCTCACGCAGCGCTTCAAAGCCGTCCATTTTCGGCATCATGACATCGAGAATCACCAGCTCTGGCGGCTGCGCAGCCACGGCAGCTACCGCGGCTTCTCCGTCGGCCACGTGTGTTACTTCAAAATCCTGACTCTGCAGGTACTCAACCAAAAGATCAGCGAGTAATTGGTCGTCATCTGCCAGTAGGATTTTGGTCATTGTTCAGTCATCACTAGGTTGCGTGAGCTCTATTATCGCTCAGCGGACTGAGGCCTTGGGGCTTTTTACATTGTTTGACACAGAGCGGTTGTTATTTTAAGTCCTCAGGGAAGTAAGTCACTTGTTGCTGCAAATTGAGCGGATTCGGCTGAGGCGGAGGAAAAGTCTGTATCTGCATATGTATTTATAAAAGAACCTGTATTTCCACTCGGATTGGGCCTCACATTTCTGCAGCTATTGGTCACTGTTGGCACAGTAGAGGTAACTCCAGCTGGGTCGCTGGAGGCATTGTTGTAAGCCTTGGCGGTGTTGCTGCAAATGATGGGAGGGGGGAGAGCGGGGAGTGCACAGTTTTCTGGTCAGCTGCTATGCTGCTGCTTGCCTTCCACATTGGCGGGTGGTGCATTGAGGCGCTAATTTCCTTGAGCAGAGCGGAGACCCATGCCAGAACCGATTATGCAAACGCAAGATCTTCACGTGAGCTTCGATAAAATCCAGGCCGTGCGCGGTGTTGATCTGTCCATTGCTGCTGGCAGTTGTTTTGGGCTGCTAGGCCCCAACGGAGCGGGTAAGACAACCACCATCGAGTGCATGGAGGGAATAAAAACCCCCAGTAAAGGGCGTGTGCTCTACCGCGGGAAAGCGCTGGACAATGCCTTTTCGGAGCAGGCTGGCATCATGTTCCAAGAGACGGCGTTGCAAGATTTCGTGACGGTGGCTGAGACCTTGACGATGTTTCAGCGGCTCTATCAAAATACGGCGTCCGTGGAAGAACTGATAGAAGTTTGCAAGTTGGGTGATTTACTGGACAGGGAGCCTAAACGATTGTCCGGGGGTCAGCGGCAGCGCCTATTGTTGGCCATTGCCCTAGTGGGTGATCCGAAAGTGGTCTTTCTCGACGAGCCGACCACCGGTTTGGACCCGCAGGCGAGGCGGAATTTGTGGCGCTTGGTCACTGAAATTAAAGCAAAGGGTGTCACCGTTGTGATGAGCACCCACTACATGGACGAGGCTTACGAGCTGTGCGACCAAATTGCCATCATGGACCACGGCAAGGTGATCGCTGAAGGTACACCGGATGATTTATTGCGCAGCGTGTTCAGTGATGTGGTGATGCAGCTGCCCTTGCTCGATTGGCCGCAGGAGCTGTCGCTCCATGCCTTCGACGCTCAGGCCCTGGGCGAGCAAGTTCAATTAATGTCGCAAGATGTCAACCTCAGCATCGCTGCGTTGTTGGAAGCGAAGGTGCCGCTGGATCATTTGCAGATTCGCAAACGAAATTTGGAAGACCTGTTCATTGAACTGACTGGGCGGGAGCTGCGCACATGAATCTGAAACGTTTTTACGCGATCATGGCAGCGCGAAATCTGGAGTTCATGCGCGACAGGGGCTCTCTGACCTGGGGCTTGGTTTTTCCCTTTCTGATGGTGCTGGGCTTTGCTTTTATATTCAATGGTCAAAGGCCTCTCTACAGTGTAGGCACCTTGTCTGGCACGGAGATTCAGTCGCAGGAGATACTGGGCCTGGACGGAAGTCTGGTGGAGTCAGTGGCGGTTGAAGATCTTGGCAGTGCGCAGCGGCGGCTGGGCCGGCACGCGCTCGATCTATTGCTCGACGCGGAGAGCAAGACCTATTGGATCAATCCGCTCTCGCCCGAGGGCCAGGTGCTGGATCGGCTGATGCAGGGAACGCAGTACGCTGCCGCTTGGCAGCGGCAAGAGGTCAGCGGGGAAGCGTTGCGCTACGTGGATTGGGCCTTGCCGGGGGTGTTGTCCATGAACATGATGTTTGCCGCGCTGTTTGGCATTGGTTTTGTGATTGTGCGCTACCGAAAAACAGGCATGCTCAAGCGCATGATGGCGACACCGGTGACGGCTGTAGAATTTTTAGCCGCGCAGTTGGCTTCGCGCCTGTTGGTGATGGTGGTGACAAACGCCATCGTGCTGTGTGGTCTGTGGTTTTTTGTGGATTTTAGGATGGTTGGCAGCCCCCTGTTGTTGGTGCTGGTGTTTGTCCTTGGGGCGACCTCGCTTATTTCGATCGGGCTGCTGGTGGCCGCACGTATCGCCAGCGAAGAGCTGGCCAATGGGCTGCTCAACGTGACCACCTGGCCCATGATGATGTTGTCCGAGGTGTGGTTTTCTATGGAGAGTGCCTCGCCTTGGCTGCAAAAGATCTCGTTGATATTTCCGTTGACGCACATGACAACAGCGGCGAGAGCCGTGATGTTGGACGGTGCAGGTGTGGTCGATATTGCTCCGCACCTGCTCTACTTGACGGCTTTGACGGTTGTATTTTTGTTTTTGGGCGCGCGTTTGTTTCGCTGGGAGTGAGTGGGCAACTGGCGGCCGCGCGGGTGTTGTAGTGCACCAATATCGAGGAGAGAGAGTGATGGGTCCATTGCAGGGTTTGCGCGTCGTGGAGTTTGCGGGGATTGGCCCCGCGCCGTTCTGTGCGATGTTGTTGGCTGACTTGGGTGCAGATGTTGTGCGCATCGAACGCATCTCCGCCGCCAATTTGTTGGGGGTCGAATACGATGTGCTGAACCGCGGCAAGCGCTCGGTGGCTGTGGACCTGAAAAGCGACGATGGCCTGGCCACTGCGCTGGAGTTGGTGGAGGCGGCGGATGTGCTGATCGAAGGCTTCAGGCCGGGGGTGATGGAGCGCTTGGGGCTGGCGCCAGACGTATGCTGGCAGCGCAACGCCGCACTGGTGTACGGGCGCATGACGGGTTGGGGTCAGACAGGGCCACTGGCGCAGGCCGCAGGGCACGACATCAATTACATTGCCTTGAGTGGTGCGCTCAGTGTCTGCGGCGAGCCCGGTGCTAAACCCGCGATGCCCGCCAATTTATTGGGTGATTTCGGCGGTGGGGCGCTGTATTTGGCCTTTGGTGTGATGGCAGCTGTCTACGAGGCCCGAAGCAGCGGCAAGGGGCAGGTGGTGGACGCGGCCATCAGCGATTGCAGCGCGCACCTGAGCACCATGCTGTATGGGCTGATGCACAACGGCCTATGGCAGGACGAACGCGGTAAAAACTTGCTCGACGGTGGGGCTGCCCACTACAACAGCTATTGCTGCGCTGACGGCAAGTGGGTCTCGATCGGGCCGCTGGAACCGCAATTCTATGCAGAGTTCTTGTCGCGCATGGAGCTGGCTGATGACCCTGGCTTTGACTGTGCAAGCGACCCGGCTCAATGGCCTACTCAGCGGGAGCGGTTGGCCGCTATTTTTGTGACTAAGAAACAGCAGGCCTGGTGCGAACTCTTAGAGGGCAGCGACTGCTGTTTTGCACCGGTGCTGGGTTTGCGCGAGGCGACGGAGCATCCCCACAACCGCGATAGGCAGGTGTTTGAAACGCACGATGGCTGTGTGCAGCCGGGCCCCTCCCCGCGCTTCAGTCGAACGCCAGGCAAGATATCAGGTTCTCCACCGACACCCGGTCAGCACAGCGCTGAAGTCCTGCGTGATTGGAAGCGGGCAAGATCGGGAGAATCTCGCTGAGGTCGTTGACTGTTTTGCGTTGTTGAGCTTCTGTCTAATTCGATTCTTTTAGGGGACGAGTTTCACCGGGGAGCAGCAGGCTTTGTAAGGCTTGCCACTGCCGCAGGGGCAGGGGGCATTGCGGTCTGCCTTGGGCGCCCCTGCAGGCATGGCGCCGTCGTTTAGCCAGGGGCCCAGGTGCAGTGTTTTGAGTGTGATGATCGAAAAGGCGAGCGTCTCGGCGAGCTCTTCGGGGGATTCCCCAGCGGTAGCCTGGAACTCGGCACTGAGTTCGGGGAAGGCGCCGCTGCAGGCGACGATCGGGGTGAGCGCCTGTTGCGCTTCGGTCTTGAGGGCGTCGGCTTGCGGCCAGCCCAGATCAGCGACATTGGTCGCGTTAAAAAAGCCCTGTGACCACACGGCACACGGCAGCCCTGTGGCGTTGCGCAGGTCTTTGTTGGTGGCGATGACGGGCTGCCAACTGCTGGTCAGCAGGCCTTCCATCTGAAACTCCCCCAGCTCCAGCAGATCCACTGCCAGCAATTTGAAATCGCTTTTGCCGCGGCTCTCGAATTGATCCGACAAGGGCAGTAACCAGCGGCTGGGCGGGGTCGGTTGCGGGGCGACAGCGACCGCCGCAGTGAAGCCCAAGCAATAGGCTTCGAAGTCGTTGAATTCGTGTTCGTCTTTGCTGCTCATCGCGGGCATCAGGCTGGGGAATTGCGCAAGCATAACAAACCATTTAGTGATTGGCATCTGGCACGAACAGTCTGTATCGACTTGTCATCAGTCGCTGAAGCGGCGGTAGCGCTGCAGGTAACGAGTGTCTGCTGTATCGGCGTGTTCTGTTTTGATGAGCTGCTCGGTGGATGCTGTGATGGGCGTGCGTGCAAAGGGGTGGCGGTGATTTAGGGGTGATTTAGAACAGTAATTGCCGCTGTACGGCTGAAGAGTGCGGCAATTTGCGCGATAACAGCTGCATGGAAATGTCACTGTCTACCCAAAGGTCCCGTTGATGGCTGATAAGAAACACCCACAGCACGAGCAGCTCGTCTTTTTTCGGCGCGAGGCTGAGGCCTATAAGCTGCAGTCGTATCAACAGGCTGACTTGTTGCGAGACATCGTCCCGCCGCTGGCGGCGTTGGGGCGTGAAGCCTGCCCAGATGTGCTGGACGCTGCGTCTGAGCTTTCTCGCAGTGTTCAGCGAAACAGTCAAGACGTGGACGCGATCGGGGAAGCCTCACGTGTCTTTCTGCGCGTCTACCACCTGGCGAAAGAGACGGGGCGGCTGCGGCCGCTTTCGCAGGCCAAAGGTGAGCCGTCGGGTGGAGAAGGGCTGAATGCGTCCACGCGGGAGCGGTTGGCTGAGCTGATATTGGCGCTGCCCTTGGAGAGCTCAGCGTTGCAAAAGGCCTCAGAGCTCAGCTCCAGATTGCGCGGTAAGCAGGTGGCAGTAGCGGAGTTGGAGAGCATACTCGATGACCTAGCCCGCTTGCTGGCGCAGGCGCTGCTGAGCTCACAAACGCGTGATCTGCAATTGCAGCGCTTGGTTGCTCAGATGAGCGGCGAGCTCAGTGTTGTGGAGGGTTTTTTGGGGGCACTGGATCGGCGCGATGACGATGCGCTGGCGCAGGCCATGGAAGTGCAGGCGGAAGTGGGCGAACGCTCGAATGAAATCGCCGCGGCCTTTGAAGGCTCAGAGGATTTGGTGGGCATCAAAACACAGGTGCTGGAGCGGGCTAGTTCCATACGTGTGCGCATGGACAAGTTTGCCGCAGAAGCAAGCTCTCAGCGAGCGATCGCGGCCAAGACATCGGCGCAGCTCGCCACTCGGTTGGCCGACATGGAAACCGAGTTGCAAAGCACGCGGGAGCAGCTGGTGGAGGCGCAGGAGTCTGCTGCGCACGATTTCCTGACAGGCTTGTATAACAGACAAGCCTTTGAGGGCGCTGTCGTGGCGTGGTTGCAAGAGCCTGAGTCGCGTGCTCGGCTGTTTTGTATTATTTGGGACATCGATCACTTTAAGAATATCAACGATACGCACGGCCATATCGTCGGCGACGGCGTGCTGCAGGCCGTTGCCCAGTTGCTCGGTCAGTCTGTCGAGAGCAGTGACATTGCGGCGAGGTTGGGGGGTGAAGAGTTCATCACGGTTGTGCGCCATCAGGACGCGGATGCGGTGATGAAGTGGGCGGACGGGGTGCGTCAGGCTATCGCTGCCTTAGAACATGATGCCGAGAAGGCGAAGGTTAGCGTGAGTATCTCCTGTGGGCTCGCGCAGTACCGCCGCAGTGATACGCTGGTCTCGATCATGGCGCGCGCAGACAAGGCCCTGTACAAGGCGAAAGACTTGGGTAGAAACCGCTGTCAGTGGGCCACCTGATAGTCGGTAGCCATTGCTGGCGCCTGACAACGGTTTTCGGCGACTAGCGTGTCAGTGTTTTCACACCGTCTTTGCCTGCCAGCAACAATACGTCTGCGCTGCGCCTGGCAAACAGGCCGACTGTGACAACGCCGGTGATCTGATTGATCTCGGCTTCCAGCGCCGCGGGCTCCATGATGTCGAGGTTGTGCACATCGATGATGATGTTGCCGTTGTCAGTTCTGAAGTCCTCGCGCAACTCCGGGTCTCCTCCTAACTTGACCAGTGCCCGTCCTACATAAGAGCGGGCCATCGGAATCACTTCCACGGGCAGCGGGAAGGCGCCCAGCCTGTCGACGAGCTTGCTTTCATCTGCGATACAAATGAATTTGTTGCTGGCAGCGGCAACAATTTTCTCGCGTGTCAGCGCGCCGCCTCCCCCCTTGATGAGCTGTAAGTGTTTTGTTGCCTCGTCCGCGCCGTCGACGTACACAGACAGTGTGCCAGCTGCGTTGAGATCGATCACGGGGATGCCGTGGCTGCGCAATCTCTCGGCGGTAACCTCTGAGCTGGCGACGGCAGCGTCTACGTCGGCCTTTATCTCGGCGAGCAGATCGATGAAGTGGTTCGCGGTTGAGCCTGTGCCGACCCCTACAATCGAGCCGGGTTCAACGTACTTGATGGCGGCTGCCGCCGCGGCGCGTTTGAGATCGTCGGCGCTCATAAAAGGATCCTTGTGTCTGATGAGCGGCAAGTTTAACGCAGTAGCCAGTCGCTGCACACAGGCAGTGCTTTTGGGCGCTGAGACTGATGGTCAGCATACGTTTCTCAGCCAATGCTCTGGCAAAGCTTTGAGATAAACATCACAGAAAGAGAGGCTCTAGAATAGCGGGTCCAGCTATCTGTAGTTTCTACAGGTACAGAGTGGTGGGGTGGTTTACATTCTGTTTGAATCGCAAGGCCGGTGTTCAGGCGCTGCTGAAAAATCGTACAAACGCAGGCGAAAATGAGTTTTTAGGCTGGAACTGGCCCGCAAGGGGCCGCCAAATCGACTTTATTTGTGCATATAGAGGCCTGATAGCTTTCTCTTGTAAACCAATTTGGTTACAGTCCCATCACTGGAACGCACAGACCCAAAGTAACAGATGGAAAAGTACATCGAAAAAATCCTCAGCGCCCGCGTCTATGACGCCGCTGAAGAGACCCCCCTCGACCTCGCGACCAACATCAGTCGACGGATTGGCAATCGTGTATTGCTAAAGCGTGAAGACAAGCAGCAGGTCTTCTCCTTCAAGATCAGAGGGGCGTACAACTGCATCTACCAGATGCATCAGGAGGACCCCAATATCGCAGGGGTTATCTGTGCTTCCGCGGGAAACCACGCACAAGGCGTCGCGCTTGCTGCGTCAATGCTCGGCATTAAATCCCTTATCGTGATGCCGCGCACCACGCCGGCGATTAAAATCGAATCGGTGAAGAATTTCGGCGGCAAGGTCATGCAGGTCGGTGACACCTTTGACGAGGCGCTTGAATACGCTCTGGTGCAGGCCGAAGAGCGCGGTTATGTGTTTGTGCCGCCCTTTGATCACCCGGATGTCATCGCCGGACAGGGCACCATCGGCATGGAGCTGTGTAGGCAGCACCCAGACCCTATCCACGCGGTGTTTATCCCCATCGGCGGTGGTGGTTTGGCAGCGGGCGTGGCAGTGTTCATGAAGTACCTTCGCCCGGATATTCAAATCATCGGTGTTGAGCCGGAAGATGCCGCCTCTATGCAGCTGTCGCTGAAACGAGGCAGGCGCACAGATTTTGGCGAAGTGGGTATTTTTGCCGACGGCGTAGCGGTCAGAATCCCAGGCAAAGAAACTTTTAGACTGTGCCGCAGATTGTTGGATGATGTGATCACCTGCACTGTCGATGAGATGTGCGCCGCGGTGCGTGATATTTACGACGACACCCGCACGCTCGTGGAGCCCTCCGGTGCCTTGGCGCTGGCTGGGCTGAAGAAATACACCGCTCAAAAACAACTGACCGGCGCGAGCATGATCGCGATCACTTCAGGTGCAAACGTCAATTTCGATCGCCTTCGCCATGTGGCCGAGCGTGCCGAAGTGGGTGAGCAGCGCGAGGCATTGATGGCGGTAACGCTTGAGGAGCAGCCCGGCGCGTTTCGGAAATTTTGCTCTGTGCTTGGGCGCCGAGCCGTCACGGAATTTAACTACCGCTTTTCAGATTCAGGCGATGCGGTGGTTTTTGTCGGCGTACGCCTCAGCAACGGTGATGTGGAGCGGCATGAGATTGTCGACAAACTGCAATCAGCCGGCTACGGCGTGACCGACCTGACTGACGATGA
The DNA here is from genome assembly GCA_033852095.1 of Granulosicoccaceae bacterium. GTDB lineage: Bacteria > Pseudomonadota > Gammaproteobacteria > CALCKW01 > CALCKW01 > CALCKW01. The sequence goes on from JAWSVD010000057.1 coordinate 28,041, forward strand.
AACCGCAAAATTGCACGTGCGGTATATGGTGGGTGGACGGGTGCCTGAGCTCAGTGATGAGATACTGGTGCGCTTTCAGTTTCCTGAAAGACCGGGTGCACTCTCCACCTTTCTAAATAAACTGGCGCGAGGATGGAACATCAGTTTGTTTCACTATCGCAATCACGGTGCAGCTTACGGGCGAATTCTGTGTGGGATTCAAGTGCCCGAAGATGAGCGCGCGGAGTTTAAAGCATTTCTCAACGAATTGGGTTATAGTTTTAGCCTAGAAACAAATAATCCTGCGTATAAGAAATTCCTTCGTTAGACGTTTTTTGTTTTAATAAGTCTATTGAAAAACAAACTATCGATTGGGATTTTCGGTAGATTTTCGACAAGGAAATGATGGGAGGGCAGATCACAATTGCCTTTTAAATACGTCAAAAGTTCTAACTTGTCAGCCTAAGAATATTACTATGAGTTTTCTATCAAGCCTGTCCTTCAGCGACGAGAGCCGTCTGGTTGATCTGTCGCGTTATACCGATGAACAATTGCATTGTTTAATGGATTCAGCGACCAACGAAATGGCTCGACGCGCCAGTGTAAACGCCAGCCGACGAGAAATGATACGCCGTTTGGAAAATCTTGCAGAGTCCGAAGAGCTTTCTTTGGATGAGATTCGCTCACACTTGCGCGGTCGTTGATTGCGATTCAAGCTTCGAGGTGAGTCGTTGCGCCAGTGTTTAAATATCTGCATTAATAATGCGGCGTGAATTATTGATTCCAGCCGATACTGTTTGACGATTGATAAGCACAAAGTTTCATCGCGCGTTGTGGGATAAAGTTGTTTAACTGTCGTTCTTGTAAGCTTATGTTCGTCTAAGTCCATCGATTTTTGTCTGAGTCTTTAGTGCGGCTGCACTTAATGCTTGCTGACATGTAACTGACTAGCTCGGAGTCGCTTGGGGTGAATTTAAAAGCTTGTTAATAAAGGGTGGATTACTGCTCAGAAACTAATTTTTTTCTGACAAGATAAGCCGATGGGCTGGCACGTCCCGTAGTCCGTTAATCTGGATGTTGTTGATTGCGCCCAACGGACCAGATCCGCTGGGCTTGCGCTTGTATTGCTTATGAACGGCGCGATCTGTTTTCAGGCATTGAGGCTATCGAAGTCCTTGCCTTCGGCGACGAGCCGCTTTAACAGCGGGGCGGCTTGCCAAAAATAGCCGTCTTCCGCTGCGTAGCGTTCAATATTAGCCAGAATCACGTTTAGGCCGATGTGGTCAGCGTATTTCAACGGACCTCCCCGCCAGCGTGGAAAGCCATAACCGTAGAGCGATGTTTGATCTATGTCCAGTGGCCGCAGGGCGATGCCTTCGTCGAGCACCTTTGCCGCTTCGTTGATGAGTGCGGCGAGATAGCGCTCTGTTATCTCTTCATCACTGAAATCGCGCGGTGTAACGCCTGCGTCGTTTCGAGATTCATCGACGATGGCGAGAACTTCAGGGCGCTCAGCGCCGCCTCGCACCCCTTTCTCGTAGCGATAAAACCCCTGTCCGGTCTTTTGCCCAAACCAACCTTGTTCGCAAATTCTGTCGGCGAAGGTGACTGTGCGTTCACGGGGATCGCGGGTGGCAGTTTTGCGTTTGCGCGTGGCCCAGCCTATGTCCAGGCCGGCGAGATCGCCCATTTCAAAGGGCCCCATGGGGTAGCCAAATTCCTTGACCACGCGGTCTAGTCTGTAAGGACTCACGCCGTCTTCGACGAGGTAGTAGGCGCTTTTGAGGTAGCTGCTCAAGATGCGATTACCGATGAAACCATCGCAGACGCCGGCACGGACGGCCACTTTTTTGAGCTTCTTCGCCAGGGCAAAGGCCGTGGCGACGATGTCGGCGGCGCTTTTTTCAGCGACCACCACCTCCAGCAGTTTCATCACGTGTGCGGGCGAGAAGAAATGCAAGCCGAGCACGTCTTCGGGGCGGCGTGTAGCCTGTGCTATTTGATTGATATCGAGGTAGGAGGTATTGGTGGCGAGTATGGCGCCGGGTTTTGCGTGCAAATCGAGCGCCCCAAACACCTGTTTTTTGACATCCATGTCCTCGAAGACAGCTTCGATGATCATGTCGGCTGGCGCAACGGCTGCGTATTCGGTGCTGCCTGTCCAGCTGTCGTTCAGCAATGCGTCTTTGTCGGTCTGGCTTAACTTGCCACGTTTGACAGCGCCGCTCAGGGCGCTGTCAATACGCTCACGTCCCGCGTCGACCGCCGCTTGGTCTCGCTCGATCGTGATCACAGGGATCCCGGCGAGAAGGCAGGCGGTGGTGATGCCGGCGCCCATGGTGCCGCCCCCAATGACGGCGATTTGTTCGAGCGCACGGGGTGTCGCGGCTTTGGCTTCGGGGATCTTGGTGACTTGACGGTCGCTGAAAAAAGCGTGGATCAAGCCCTCGCGCTGAGGGGTCTCCATCAGCTCTAGAAACAAGCTGCGTTCGTTGCTCAGCGCTTCACTGAAGGGCAGGGCGAGGCCCTCTCGAACCGCCCTCACACATTGTTGTTGGGCTACTTCGCCGCGGAATTTTTTGCCGAACTCGGTATTGAGTTGCGCGTATAAGTCAGTGTTCAGAGCATCACCGAGGTGCTGAGTGGCTTCACTGCTGCGCCGCACGGGCAATTTCTCATCGATGACCATTCGACAAAAATCTAGGCCTGCCGCCCGCATATCTTTGTCTTGTACGATCTTGTCCAGCAGGCCGTATGCAAGCGCGGTGTTCGCCGATAAAGGGGTGCCTGGCCCCATCATGCGCAGTGCTTTTTCTGCGCCGCACAGCCGAGGTGTGCGCTGTGTTCCGCCGGCGCCTGGCAGCAGGCCCAGGCGTGTTTCGGGAAGGCCCACTCTTGCCTGAAAATGGGCCACGCGGTAGTGGCAGCCCAGCGTGACTTCAAAGCCGCCGCCTAGAGCGGTGCCGTGGATGGCGGCGACAACGGGCTTGTCCAGTGCCTCGATTGCGTTGATGACGCCTGGCAGTGCGGGCTCGGCCAGCGGCTTGCCGAACTCGCGGATATCCGCACCGGCAATGAACGTCCTGCCAGCGCAGGTGATCAAGATAGCTTTGACCTGATCGACTGCCGCTGCGGCGCTTGTGCAGGCAAGCAGGCCTGCACGCACGGCTTGTCCCAGCGCGTTCACGGGCGGGCTGTCAATCGTGATGATTGCGATGTCGTCTTCGCGTGTCCAGTTAACGGGTTGGCTCACGTTATGCTCCTGTTGGGGTGCTGTTGATGCGTGGGTTCTGTCGCGTGTCTAGAGTTGCATTTGCAACCAGTATGTCACTAAATTGCACGGGGTGCAGAGGCTAGGCAGAGTTTGATTGAAGGGCAGTGAGCAGGCCTTTGGCGTATGCTCTGGCTGGCGCCGGCGGGCCTGATATTGACGCTGCGTTGTCATCAGTTATGGGTCGGAGGGATTTGCCTGCGTTCGCCACGATGTGGGTTGTGGCGAATTGGGCGAGCCGATTTACGCTAAACTGGGCGCATGAATTCGTCATTTGATCTCGCGCTGCTGGCGCAAATAAAAGTTGTGTTGGTCCGAACTTTTCATCCGGGCAACATAGGTTCCGCCGTTCGCGCCATGAAAACCATGGGGCTGGAGCGGCTTCATCTCGTCGACCCCGTGGATTTCCCCAGTCCCCTCGCGGATAGTATGGCGGCGGGGGCTGTTAGCAGTTTGGCTGATGTGGTGGTCGTGGGCAGTCTGAGAGAGGCCGTGGCCGATTGCTCCATAGTGGTGGCGTGCAGTGCTCGCTCTCGAAGCTATGATCGGCCGTTACAGAACACGCGGCAGTGTGCCAGTGTGTTGCTAAACGCTGCTCAGAGCGGGCCTGTGGCGCTGGTGTTTGGGCCCGAGCGTCAGGGGCTGACTAACGAGGATCTGGAGGTGGCGACACACCGGGTCTGCATCGATGCTAATCCGGACTACAGCTCGCTCAATTTGGCCTCTGCTGTGCAGATTCTCAGTTACGAGTTGAGGCAGGCGTGTCAGTTGGCCTCGCCGCTACCGGTGCAGCGACAGCTTCCTGATGCTCGGGCTTTGGACTACTATTTTGATTGTTTAGAGGCTACGTTTAGCGCAACGGGGTTCGTCAATTCCGCGCATCCTGGCGAGTTACAAAAACGGTTGCGACAGTTGTATGCACGGGCTGAGATAGACCAGAGTGAGCTTAATATTCTGCAGGGCATGCTGAGTTCCATAGAAAATTCGCGCAAGTAATACGGGTTCCTCAAAGCGGAGAGGGGGCGGTGCAGCTGCTGCCGATCACAGCAGAGAAATGATGTGTTCGTAGTGTGCCTTCTCAACCGGCATGATTGACAGGCGATTTCCCTTTTTTACCAGTGGAAGACCCGCTAGCAGTGCATCGGCCTTGAGCTCGGCCAGTGTGATGGTTCGCTTGAATGTCGTTTTGTATTTTACGTCGACCCTGAACCAGCGCGGGTTTTCTGGGCTGGATTTTGGGTCGGCGTATGGGGAGTTCTTATCCCAGGCCGTGTCATCGGGATACGCCGTTTTGTGGATCGTCATCAGGCCCACGATGCCGGGTACTTTGCAGTTGGAATGATAGAAAAAGGCAATGTCGCCTTTTTTCATGTCGTCTCGCATCATGTTGCGCGCCTGGTAATTTCGCACCCCGTCCCAAGGTTCAATACTCACCTCTTTGAGGTGGTGTATGCCGAAAACGTCTGGCTCAGACTTCATTAACCAGTAATTCATGCGCTTCTCCTGTGGGCGAATCTACCGCTAGGCTATTGATCACTCCGGTGCGATCGAGGCGGGCCAGCTCAGTGGCAGGACTTCATTCTAATGTCGCGGTGGATGTTTGGCTGCGCCTGTGTAGGTGGCGGTCGGTGGCAATCATGTCGAGCGGTACATCCCAGTATTGTACGGGTAGACTGGGCTCCTGTTGGCTGTGGTGCGCGACGCCCAGCAGCGTCGGTCTGCAAAGCTGTGTGTTACGCCGAAAGGAAAATGTCCGGTCGTAGTAGCCGCCGCCTTGCCCGATGCGGTTGCATTGCTGGTCAAACACCACCAGCGGCGCCAGCACAAGATCGAGTTCTGTCGCTGCACGCCAGCTTTCCTCTGGGGCGTCTGGTTCGAGCAGGCCGAAGCCTTTTCTGTGCAACTTTTGCGCGGAGTGCCACGGGGCGAAGTGCATCGTGTCTGCGCGCAATACGGGGAGGTAGAATTGCGCGCCGCTGGACTCGAGCGTCTCAATGGCCGCTGTCAGTGATATTTCACCGCGAATGGCGATATAAGCTGCAATATGGCGGGCTTGCTGGACCTCGGCCATGGCCAGTAAGCGCGCACAGAGTGTTTCGGCGTGCTTGAGCTGGGTCTCGCTGCTCAGGGCGGCGCGTGCTTGGCGGTGGCGGTCACGGAGTTGATCGGGCATTGTGGTCAAGGGCTTGTTGTCATTCATCGGCATCATCTCGCCCTGCGGACGGTGCTGCTTGCAGCAAAGCGACCTTAGAGATTCGTCTAGCTGTGTCTGAGGGCTGAGCAGGTGGCTGCTTCAATCGTGTTGCTCCACGAGTTCCTCTCGGTAGAGCGCTATTTTTTGCTGATAATTGAGCGTGCCTTGCAGCATGTTTTCAATGGTTTTTTCGTCCAGCGTTCTGAACACTTTCCCCGGTGAGCCGAGCACCAGGGAGTTGTCCGGGATCTGGCTGTTTTCGGTCACGAGTGCACCTGCGCCGATCAAGCAGTTTTTGCCAATATTAGCGCCGTTCAGCACGACGGCGTTCATGCCGATCAGGCTGCCGTCGCCCACGCAGCAGCCGTGCAGTATGGCCTTGTGGCCTACCGTGACGTTTTCACCGATGATCAAGGGTTTGCCCGGGTCGACGTGCAGTACCGCGCACTCTTGGATGTTGCTGCCATCACCGACCGTGATGCTGTCATTGTCGCCGCGGATAACAGCGCCAAACCAGACGCTGCAGCGGTGCCCTAATGTGACGTCGCCGATGACGGACGCGGTCGGAGCGATGTAGTGCTCGCCGAGGCAGCGGACCCTTTTTGGACCGAGTTGGTATTTCATGTGTGCTCCGAGGTGCGTTCTCGGTTATTTTAGCACTCATGAATAACGTCTTTCGGAGCTCCTGATGTTTGATCGCCTGCGTCGCCCCATCTCGCCACTGTTGCAGTTTGCGCTGTTGCTCGCCCCTGTCGTGATGTCCTGCTTTTATTTTGTCTACGCGGTTTTGGGCATGGTCGTGGATGGATCCAGCAAATTGCGCTGGGATGAAGAGGCGAGAGAAGTCGGTATCGGTGTGTTGACCTTGATGTTGGGTTACTGCAGCTTCTGTTTGCTGGTGGTGCTGCTCAAGCGAGGGGGCTTATGGCACCCCGTGACTGTCTCGAGTTTGGTTCACGGTATCGTTGCGATCTGTTTGACCGCGTTGATTTTTGCCAACAGTCAATGATCTCGGTTTGTTAGTGGGCTTGTCGTTTCATCTCCTTGACGGCCTCAATGCGCGCTTGCCGCAATTTTTCCGGTATCAGCTTTTTGTCGGTGGTGG
>JAWSVD010000449.1:0-7821 GCA_033852095.1 Granulosicoccaceae bacterium
GACACATAGGGAACCCAACCACCGCCACCCTCTCGATGACTAGCGCAGCAGATGGAAACCATGACGGGAGTTGAAGTGAATGCTGGCATTGTTGATTTCGACTATTGCAACAAGCGCGACACGCACGCCAATGTGATTCACCTGGACCGATTAATGAGCAAGCGAGAAGAAAATCGGCTCAAGCGTCGATCGATGATCAGGCATATAAAGAACATTGGTTTAGTCGACAGCTGTCGCTTGATGGGAAAAGATGGCGATTCACTCTATACCCTGGCTGCGCGGCATCGTTCAGGGCAACTTCGGACAACGTACGCATATTGGCCTAGAAGCTGGAGCAAGCTTCCGCAGATCACTAACACAAAGCACGCGAAGCGCAGGCTAAAGTCACGCAGTCTCGACAGGAGCGGCACTGAAAAACCAATGCCGAAGACGAAGACGAAGACGAAGACGAAGAAAGGCTTCAGCAACCGAAACACCATCTTGCGTGGCAAGGCCAGAGTTTTAATGGATAGCTAACCTACACTGGTCATACCCTTCAGTTTATGAGTAAGACGCATTGCCAACTTCTCTACCTGAGCATCCCACTGTTTCGTCAATACAAACTGATGACCTGCGAGTGCTAATTGTTCTCTCAAGCCAGGATCCCCAATCAAATTAATGATTTTTTTTGTCATGTCATCCGGGTCATCTGGATCGTTGGGATCATATAAACTGCCACCTATTTTATCATGCTCAATTAAGGAAGAAATGCCGGGTAAATCTGATGCGATAACCGGTTTCTTCATGGCAAAATATTCATATATTTTGACAGGGTAATTCCACCTGTATTTCTCAATATCTGCCATAGGACACAAACAAAGATCAGCGCCTGCCACTATACTTGGCACCCTGTCAGAACGCACTTCCCCTGCAACCTGAACATATTTTTCTATTCCAAACGCTCGCGCAAACCCTACTATCCTATCTCTAGCGTCAGGAGTTGAAGGCCCCACCAACAACAACTGAGCATCAAATCCAGCAGCCCGAACATCCATTATACTTTTAATCATCCGCTCTGATCCACGGGATTCATGGAGATAGCCCTGATATAGTACTTTTATTGTGGTCTCGCTTATTGGCAGAGCATCCCACATATCAGACTTTCCGATTCCATGCTTGAAGTATTCCAAATTTATCCCATTTTCCGACGGAATGATTTTTTCTGCAGGAATCCCCATATTTAGAAATGGTGTTTTCACTACACCGGCTACAATGACATCTGCATTCTTTAACATTCTCGGTAACAGTCGTAGATATGCAACCCGTGCCATCCTTTTAAAAAGGCTCTTATCTCCCCCATCAACAACCAATCCTGGCACATCCCACATATCCAGCACTATTCTAGGCCGCCCTTCATTACCCCGGACAAACCATTTCACTGCGTAAACTAGCGGCTCTTCACCAATCGGGAGGATAACTGCATCAATTTTTTTCTCCTGATTCATCTTTCTCAATTTCAATATGGTTTTAAACCAAAACCCCAAAAAACCAAGATTCCCACCGGACAAATACAGAGTGTCTGTACCGTGCGACCCGACATGCGAACCGATTTCACGCTCGGAGCAAACAAACAGTACGTGGTCAAAATATTTCCCAAATCTTGCTAAGTGATTATCACGTGTTTTGTTCACGTTCACCAAATCCCGCCGCCATATTGTAGCAACGCGAAGCATGCCTCCGGTATTGTCCTCAACCGGAAAATTCGATCCTAAAGAACTCCCATTCATGATTTTATTTTACCGTTGTAAGATAAACACACTGTGCCCAAGACTTCGATTAAAATACAGTAGCTAACAGCGATGAAAGAGTCGAAGCTTACGAAGCGCTGGTGCAAATAAAACAACAACCTCGATGCCGAAATTTAACCTGCCCAGACCCTCAAACCTGTCCTTTTCGTAAATGCACAGTGCAAGGTAACTCATTTTTTGAATGAACTTATCTCGGTGCTCAATCAGAGCTAGAATTGGCGCTATCCATTGCCTCTCGCTGCTTGTCCGTCCAAGTTGAGTTGCAAGGGATTTTGTCTAAATCTGCGGTATGTGCATATTTCTTGGCGACTTCAGTGACCTCTGAAAGCAGCCCCGCGTCCAAAGTAGTTGGTTTCAATCCAAGATCTAAAAACAAATCATTTCTTACGTGAAGTTCATTTTCTGAGTCTTCTTTTCGCGGATTTGAAACCAATTGCATACCAACGCCAGTCAACTCAGATATTAGTTTCGCAAGGTCTCTAACTCTGTGTGTCTCAGTCATTTGATTTAGGATTCTGACCCTGTCTCCACTTATTGGCGGATTTTCTACGGCAAGTTGTATACATTTTACGGTATCTTGTATGTGTATAAATGCACGAGTCTGACCGCCCGTTCCGTGAACAGTCAAAGGGTAACCAATAGCCGATTGCATTAAAAACCTGTTGAGCACCGTTCCGTAGTCACCGTCATAGTCAAATCGATTAATCAGCCGCTCATCCAGTATCGTCTCAGCGGTATGAGTTCCCCAAACGATACCTTGATGCAAGTCTGTCACTCTTGTGCTGTCGTTTTTATTATAATATGCAAACAACAACTGATCCAAGCTCTTGGTCATGTGATACACACTGCCAGGATTAGTTGGGTACAGTATCTGCTGTTCAATGCGCTGACTCTCGTCCGTGACCACTTCGACATCCAAATATCCTTCTGGAATCTTCATCCCCGATGTACCATAGCCATAAACCCCCATGGTTCCAAGATGAACCAGATGAATGTCAAGCTTTGATTCAGTGACTGCACACAGAGTATTGTGAGTGGCTCTGATATTATTATCTACAGTGTATCTCTTGCCATGAGAATTTTTCATAGAATACGGCGCGGCACGCTGCTCGGCGAAATGGACTATCGCCTCAGGCTCTATTGAACTGATGAGCGATAGAAACTTGTCATATTCGATAGCGAGGTCCATCTTTATGAACGATATTGTTTTCCCTGTTAGCTCTTTCCATGCTGCTATTCGAGTACCCATGGGTGATATCGGCGTCAAAGAACTGGTTTCTAGCTCTATGTCAATATTTCTTCTACTGAAATTATCGATTATCGTTACATCATGTCCAATCTGTGACAAATGCAAAGATGTGGGCCAGCCACAGAAACCATCACCGCCTAGAACAATAATTTTCATTACAACTCCGTACTCACGCATCTAATAAGTTAATTTTTACATCACTAATAACTGTAGCATCTAAATTACAGAAAAAACATAACATCTAGATGCGTAAATTGAGCCAAACCGAATTGCTTATATTCTGTAAATAAAAACCATATGCGGGAAATAATTATGTAATTAAACATTAACATATTGAGTGCGTTCCACGGTAACCCCCATATTTTTTGGTTGCACCCAAAAGTAGACAGTTAAGCAGCCAGCGCTAGCCGCTGTTTTGAGGTGTATCCGCCCAGCGCCATGCTTGGCCGTTCATGAATGTATAGCCTCATCCACTCGGTTGCGAACCCTTGCACTTGCTCAGTGCTTCCCCAAAAGTGTTGGTTGAGCCAATCATAGCGAACGGTGCGGTTGTAGCGCTCGATATAGGCATTTTGCTGTAGGATTCCATATTGAATGTAGTCCACTGTAATGCCGTTATTCTCCGCCCATTTGATCATGTGGTGAGCGATGGGTAATCCCCCCATTTTTGGTTGCGCCCAAAAGTAGACAGTTAAGCAGCCATTGCTAGCCGCTGTTTTGGGATGTATCCGCCCAGCGCCATGTTGGGCCGTTCGTGATTGTATAGCCACATCCACTCGGTTGCGAACCCTTGCACTTGTTCAATGCTTTCCCAGAGGTACTGGTTAAGCCAATCATAGCGAACAGTACGGTTGTAGCGCTCGATATAGGCATTTTGCTGTGGGTTTCCAGGTTGAATGTAGTCCAGTGTAATGCCGTTGTTCTCCGCCCATTTGATCATGTTGTGTGCGATATACTCAGGACCGTTGTCGCACCGAATTCGTTTTGGCTTACCGCGCCATTCAATGATTTGATCAAGTACACGGGTTGTTCGCTCAGAGGGCAAAGAAAAATCCACTTCAATTGCCAGTGCCTCACGATTGAAGTCATCGTTGATATTGAGCAGTCGAAAGCTGCGGCCGTCATCGAGCTCATGGTGCATGAAGTCCATCGACCATGTTTTGTTGCTCGCTGTCGGCACAGACAAGGGCTCTGGTTTTTCACGCACGATGCGCTTCTTTGGCTTGATACGCATGTTCAGCTCCAGCTCTCGGTAGATCCGATAGACGCGCTTGTGGTTCCAGCCATAGCCTTTCACGTTACGCAGGCACAGAAAGCACAAGCCGAACCCCCAGTTACGTTGCCACTGTGTCAGCCTTATAAGCCAGTCTGCAATTTCAGCATTCTCATCGCTGAGCTTGGCTTTGTAGCGGTAACAGCGTTCACTGATACCAAAAGCTTGGCAGGCGGTTCTGATTTTCAAGCCACGTTCGGCGACAGCTCTGATAGCGAGTTCTCGCCGCCGAGCGGGCTTTACCACTTTTTTTCGAGTGCCTCCCGGACTATCTCAGCCTTGAGCCTTTCCTCGGCATACATTTTCTTAAGGCGTGTGTTCTCAGCTTCGAGCTCCTTGAGCCGAGCGATCATACTGGTGTCCATGCCGCCGAACTTGGAGCGCCATTTATAGAACGTAGCTGAGCTGATACCAACCTCTCGACAGAGTTCGGGAACGGGTTCCCCTGACTCTGCTCGTTTGAGGGCGTCCATGATCTGGCTGTCGGTGAATTTGGATTTTCGCATGTAGATCTCCTTGGTTGAAGATTCTACTAATGAACGCGACCATTTTCAGGGGGGATTACCATCGCACGCCGCGCCAACAAAGAAGACAAGGTCACGGGGAAATATTGGGAAGCGAGATTTCAGAGCCAAGCACTCTTGGATGAGACGGCGGTGTTAAGTGCCATGGCCTATTGCGACCTAAACCCCATTCGCGCCAAGATGGCCACTACACCGGAAACAAGCGACTACACCAGTATCCAAGAACGTATCATCGCAGCTGGCAAAGGCCGCATCCCTGATAAACTCAATCGCTTTCATGGCAACCAGAAAAAGGACCAAAAAGACGGAATCCCCTGCTCACTCAGGGACTACATCGAGTTGGTCGACGCCACCGGCAGAATCATCCGAAAAGACAAACGCGGGGCCATAGACGCCAGCCTCAACCCCATCCTACAGCGCCTCAACATCGACACAAACACCTGGCTATTGCTCGCCACTACCTTCGAAGAGAGCACCGGCCCTTGGGTCGGCCCAGAAGCCAAACTCGCCAAAGTCTGCGAACGCACTAAAAAGAAATGGATCTGTAACACAGCAGCCCACCAAAAACTTCACCCGACATAAACAAATCTTGCCCATACATATCGACGCCAGACATGCCTCTACCCCCGCTCGCCCAGATCCAAGCCCTACCGCAAAACAATTGAATCACTGCGCCTTCAATTCCAGTAAATGCAGTATATTCCGGACAACCACAGCCACCCTTGCAATATAACTCAGCCGGATTTCTCAAATTAGGACAGCCATCTATTTTTGTGGGTGTCAGCGTATATTGCGTATATTCAGAGCTTCCAAGTGATGTTTGGCGAAGAGCGGGTGCCACTGAACACCCTATGACGAAAACCGCTGATACACAGTTATCTTTACAAGCTCGCTAAATTGGTCGTCAAGCTTGATCTGAATGCTGGCTCTTTCTTCGGGGCTGATGTGTTGATAGTTGCTCATGGTGCCACCTTGCTATAAAGGTGTTGCACTTGCTAGTTGAGTCTAAGGAATGTCCTAATTAATTCTTTCGTCACCAATTTCTTGGTGGCTGCCCCCACTCGCTTGCATACACATATACAATCATCGAACTTAGAAAGCTACCTACCAACATCGAACAATAGGCCGGAATCAATAACATGAAAATTGAAAACCAAGGCGCGAGAAAACAGCAAAAAAGGAAAACAAGAGGAACTAAAGAAAAAAGGCAGATAACTCTATTTCTAAGAACGCTACTAAACAAATCAAAGTTATCTCCTAGATAACCAGTTTTTTTCCTAACTTCTATTGAAAGCATATAGGTTTGCAGCAACGTATAAAGCAAACTAATCACAAGCAGTGTATAGAACGGAGACAACAGTAACTCACCGGGACTAGAATTGACCCCGAAGTTTATATTCGCTGCATTAATCATATAATGATAGAACGCAGCTATGGCTATAGCGGCCCCTGTTAAATTTAGTCTAAAAAGAGTTTTACCTGCTACGGATTTGCAAATTTTCACACCTTCAATTTTTAGCTCTTGCTGCCGACTTGCTCGTGCATCTGTCTCTTTTTCTAGGCTTAGGGCAGCACCTCCATCACCTTCAGGGATCGGAACCGCTCTCTGATTTCTGTTATGCCACTGAAAGCCCCACTCCAAAAACACCTTGGATGTGTTAGTTACACTTCCTATAAATCGAGTTGATATATGTGACATAAAGAACAAGGCGACTATGAGCCCTAGAAAATCGAAAAAGCCATCTGGTGCGGACACAATGTAAACTCTATATTAAGCATTAGCTGCTTTATTGATTTCTTTTAATTACTGAACCTCTTGAAATAACCTTCTCGCCTTCGGTGAGTTAAAACCGATAACCCCCTCATGAGCACTTCCAGAAGTTCTTATTCTTACAAACTTTTGATCAACACAAGTAAATGCTCCCGACAAGGGCTCGCGACTTAAGTCAGGTCTATTAAGCCTCTTTCCAGCATCTTCTAGAATGGACCGTTCTATCTCTATAACATTTCTATTTATCTTTACGGATTCAGAATAAGTAAGTTTTCGTATTTTAACAACATCATCGAAATTAACACTCGGAATATATTTAGAAAGTTTTTTAAAAAAAACAGAACTCCTAGCTTGTTCTATTTGATTACCAACAATCAACTCATATGTTTTCTCTGATATTGTCTCGAGATCAAGCGTATTGCACCTAACAACAAGTTCTATTGGCTCACTCCCTATTCCTAAATCAATATATCTTTCTACATAACCAGCCACCGATTTTACGACACTACTCTTACCGTATATCTCAGGATGAAATCCTCGAGCAAAAAGCGTTATTCCAATCTCATCTTTTTCTTGAACATTTCTGCACCCATATTCAAACAAAATGTTGTGCACAATTTCCGACTTAGATATCCACGGAACAATAGTTTGGTTATCGGCAGTACTCTTGTTAGTTACGTAATGATCATTTTTCTCAATTGCAGAAACGATAACGGTCTTGGCGTATGACTTTGCTAAGGGCGGCGAAAAAAACCAACGCCACGAAGGAAACATCTTCTCGATGTAATGATCGATCTCTGAATCATCAAGCTTAGTTGGTAGTTCCATAATCCCTATACTTCCACGCACCAATACACAAAGCAACAGCTAGCACATCATACCGATATTTCAAGTAAATTTGAATAGAAATCCAAAGTTTACAATGTTGCTTTAGAGCAACAAAAAGCGTACTTAGCTTATATATAGTGCCCTAAAAGACACAATGCAAGGTAGCTGTCGACAAAGACCTAATTGAGCCAGCCAAAAGCGTACAAGTCTCTCATCGACAAATTGAGTTAAAACCTGAATATGGAATCCCACACCTATTTTCAGATGATGCTCCAACTTTACCATGCCCCAGAGACAACAAAGCCCGACACAAGGCCGGGCTCGGTCGATAAAACTTGGCAAAAACAGTGAAGAATGACTCCTTCACCCTACGGGTCGAGCTGCGCTCG
>JAWSVD010000450.1:0-441 GCA_033852095.1 Granulosicoccaceae bacterium
TGGTATTGGTGATCAGGTTAATTGGGCCTGCATTCGAAAATGTTATACTCTGAGTAGAGCGCACGACATACACGGTGTAACTGGCGCTGGCCGCATCGAAGTGAGCGTCGGCGGCTTTTTCGGCTGTGATGATGGCACTGCCGAAACTGACAGCGCTCACCAAGCCAGCACTGTCGACCGTAGCAATAGCGGGGTCACTGCTGCTATAACTGATGGCCCCTGTTCCACCTCCACCACTGGCCGTATTGCCGTTGGTGGTATTGGTGATCAGGTTAATCGGGCCTGCATTCGAAAATGCTATACTTTGAGTAGAGCGCACGACATACACGGTGTAACTGGCGCTGGCCGCATCGAACTGAGCGTCGGCGGCTTTTTCGGCTGTGATGACGGCGCTTCCTGTGCCGACGGCACTCACTTGACCATCAGGATCGACCGTGGCAA
>JAWSVD010000451.1:0-585 GCA_033852095.1 Granulosicoccaceae bacterium
CGTCGGCGGCTTTTTCTGCCGTAATGACGGCGCTTCCTGTGCCGACCGCACTCACTTGGCCAGAAGGATCGACCGTGGGAATGTCTGTAGCGCTGCTGCTGTAGCTGATGAAACCTGTACCATCCCCACCGCTGGCCGCATTACGGTCAGTGGTGCCAGTGACAAGATTGAGCGGACCGACACTGCCGAAGCTAATGCTTTGGGTTTGCTTGGCACTGAACTCGTTAGAATTACTGCCGCAAGCCACTACAGTACTGACAATCAGTAATAGAAGTATCAGTGTTTTTGATTGAGAGTACGACATTGCAAATATCCTTTCTATTTCAAACTAATGTATATACGTGTATCCAGCAATATCGGCGCCCACATCACCGGCACGTGATAGCCTGTTTGAGTCAGTTTTTTGGTAGAACAGTCAAGCCTCTCTTGCAGCGATTCGCGCTCTAGAATACAGCCTACAGCGGTCAAAGTTTACAAGGTCGGCCCTATAGTGCTCTCGCAGTGACGCAATCGACTATTTCGTCTCGGGGTTTTATTCGCAATGGCTGCAATGTCGCTCAATTCCGTTAATAGAATGGTCATAGA
>JAWSVD010000452.1:0-4773 GCA_033852095.1 Granulosicoccaceae bacterium
GTCATTTGGCGCAGTTGCGCACACAGGGCCTGCTGCAAGACAGGCGAGAGGGCCAGCGCGTCTACTACCGCTTGCACCCAGAGCTGCCCGGATGGGTGGGCGCTGTGCTGCAACAAACCGCCGATGCCAACCAAGATTTCGTGGATGAAAACCTGCTGCGTTTGAGCAATCTGCCCAGCCGCCGCACGCGTATCCTGACCGCTTAAAACCTTGTAATTACTGTTGCTTGGCCGCTGTCCTCTTTGCACATCCTCTCAGTGTCTTTCCCGTGGCGATATCATCGCCGAGCTCTGCGCGTATTGGGCTTTTAGCGCCTAGCGGAGCTTCTGCTTGCTGCATTTAATTTAATTGCGGTGACTTCATACTGATAAAATCGTCTGCGTTCACACAGTGTCGCTGTGGCGCACTGCGCATTCGGCGTGTTTCTGACTCCTTGCCGGCTTCATTTGCAGCGATCAAGAGCGGCTGGCCTGTCTATCCAGAGAAAAGTAAAAGATGAAAATAGGAATCAACGGTTTTGGGCGCATCGGCCGCCTGTCGCTTCGCGCCGCGTGGGATATGGCCGGCGTGGAAATTGTGCACATCAACGACCCGGGCGGCGACGCCGCATGTCTGGCGCACCTGCTGAATTTTGATTCCGTGCACGGCAAGTGGCAGCACGAAGCACTCAGCGATGGCAGTGATATCGTCGTGGCGGGCCAGCGCATCAGCACCAGTGGCAACCGCGCCATTGGCGACAGCGATTGGTCCGGCTGTGATCTGGTGATCGAGGCCTCTGGCCACATGCGCAAAAAAGAGCTGCTGCAGGCCTACCTGGACCAGGGCGTCAAGCGTGTGGTGGTGACGGCCCCTGTGAAAGAAGACGGTGTGCTGAACGTGGTGATGGGGGTCAACGACGATCAGTTCGATCCGGCCTTGCATCAGATAGTCACGGCGGCCTCGTGCACCACCAACTGCCTCGCGCCAGTGGTCAAGGTGATCCACGAATCACTTGGCATCAAGCACGGCTCCATGACCACCATCCACGACATCACCAACACTCAGACCATACTGGACGCGCCGCACAAAGACCTGCGCCGCGCCCGCGCCTGCGGCATGAGTCTGATCCCGACCAGCACGGGATCGGCGACCGCCATCACCCATATATTCCCCGAGCTCAAGGGGCGCCTCAACGGCCACGCGGTGCGCGTGCCACTGGCCAATGCCTCCCTGACCGATTGTGTCTTCGAGCTGGAGCAGGGCACCACCGTGGAAGCGGTCAATGCGCTGCTCAGCGCCGCGGCCGCGGCGGGCCCGTTGAAAGGCATCATGGGCTACGAGGATCGCCCACTGGTGTCCATCGACTACCGCACCGACCCGCGCAGCGCCATCGTCGACGCACTCTCGACCATGGTGGTCAACAACACCCAGCTGAAAATGTACATCTGGTACGACAACGAATGGGGATATGCCAACCGCGTGGCAGAGCTGGCAGTGAAGGTTGGCTCGGCCTAGAGAGCTCCCACAAAATCAGAGGCAAAATCCGGGGCCAGTGCTGCCGCGCATGACAGACTAGGGAATCGGCGACATGGCGAGATCCGTCGATGCGGCGGAGTTCGCGATGTTTGCCCAGGTGTAGCCCGGAAGTAGCGGAGCGGTATCCGGGAGTGCGCAGCAAACTTAATCTCACGTCATACTCCCAGCTCATCGACGGCCAAGGATGTATGCGGCGTTGTACATCAGCCCAGGCTGCGGTGCCGACGTCCGAGGCCTGTGATTCCCCGCATTCCGCTACGCTTCATGACAGGCTACGGGGTCGGCGATATGACAAGACCCGTCGACGCCGCGAACATCGCGATGTTTGCCCAGGCGTAGCCCGGAAATAGCGCAGCGGTATCCGGGTTTGCGAAGCACACTTGATCTCAGCTCATGCACCGAGCCCACGACGGCAGAGGGGGGGGGGCATCTCCCAAGGCCTCGGCCACAGTGCCGATGTCCGAGGCCGGTGGCACCCCCGCATTGCGCTCCGCTCCATGACAGGCTACGGGGTCGGCGATATGACAAAACCCGTCGGCGCCGCGAACATGCGCGATGTTTGCCCAGGTGTAGCCCGGAAGTAGCGGAGCGGTATCCGGGTTTGCGCAGCAAACTTGATCTCACTTCATGCACCCTACTCATGGGCTGGAAATGAGTAGGGCGCAATTGTCTCTCGGAGTATTAGTCGAAGCTGGCTCCTCGGAGTGTCTTTACGTTGCTCGGCTTTGTTTGGGGCCAGCTTCTCGTGTCAGCTGGGCTGGCGATAGCCAGCCAGCGGTCGATCTAAAAAGCATAGCTTTTTTAAGCGTCTGCGCCGGAGTCCTGTCAACACCAATGCTAGAGCTAGCCCGCTCGCGGGGCCCATTGAACCGCCGCCACTGATGCTTTTTGTCTCCTTTAAGCCTGCCGTGTCCGGCGGTGAGTTTGCATCATTTACTGCTCTTACAATTACTTCAACTTCGTCGGGTCTGGGCGTATTTCGATCGGCATAATTCCCATCTCGCAGGGCTGAGGTGTACTGCGCCAAGAGATCTGGCCGCCCCAAGTTGATGCCAATCACTGTATTGATTTGCTCAACACTTGCCGGCACACCGTCTACGTTTGTTGCTATGTCCTCTACGACGGCGGCCAACGCTATTTGGTAATTATGCACAGCGTCTATAACGGTTTGTATTTCGGTTGCAGTGGGGGCGCTTGAATTGATAAAACTGGCCGCTTGAAAGGCTTCGGTATAGGCGCTCTCGTTGGTTTCGACTGCACCGGCAACACCGGAAATGCTGTTGATATGATATGCGGCAGTAGAGACCCCATCAATATTGCCCGCGATATCTTCGACAATTCTTGCTGTCGCTTCAGCTGTATTAACCGCGTTTATGACAGGAAGAATTTCCGCCGGCAGAGGATTGGCAGCATCGCTGTAGCTCGCGAGTTGCAATGCGGCTGTGTAGGCGCTTCGGTTATCGCTCAGCGCACCGTGAACGCCATCAATGTCGTTGATTTGTAGTGCACTGGCGGAGCTGCTGTTGCTGTTGCCGGCGATGTCTTCAGTGACTTCCCAGAGGCCCAGAAGCAGTGTTTTTTCGCAGTTGTATTCGTCGCTGCTAGTACTGCCGTTGACGGAGATATAGCCTGCGTCAGTTGGCGCACCTGTGCCGCCTTCAGTCGCATCTCCCCAGCTGTGTAAGTATCCATCACTCGTCAAAGCGACAAATGCGTGCGTATTGCTGTAAATACTCGAGCCACCGATGCCCGTGGGAAGTTCACCTGGGAAATAGGGCTGACTCCACATATAGACGTCGCCATCGCCCTCGACGACAGAGTAGCCATAGCTGCTGGCTACAACATCGGTGTATGACCCGGGGGGAGGGCTGTAGTCTGTGGTTTGCCCGACTAATTCGTCAATGCCAAATTCGGCCCAAGACACCACAGTGCCGTCATCTTTGATCGCCGAGAAGCCAATGCCAGGAACGAACCGTTGGACGTCCGTCCAAGTCGGCGCTGGTGTGAACGCGAAACCCCACAATTCGACATCGCCATCTGATGAAAGCGCAACGAAGTCGCTAGAGTTTGCGGCCATTGAATGATAACCCGAGCCTGCGGGTGCACCGGGTCCGCCGCTGCCCCATCCGGTGATGCTTCCATCATTCGAGAGAGCAGCAAACGCGAACCGAGTGGAATAGATTGTTTTGAAGCCATTGCCTCCAGGGGCACCGAGACCTCCACCACTTGAATTTCCCCAGGCGTGGATGCTGCCGTCGGCCTTTATCGCAGCAAAGGCACTGGAGGTTGCGAAAATGGAAACGAAATCACTGCCTGAAGGTGCACCACTGCCACCGTTGGATGCATCGCCCCATGCCGTTATCTGTCCGTCCTCGTCGAGGGCTGCAAAAGCGTTTTTAGAGGAAAAGATTTCTCTGAATCCGTTACCTGACGGTGCCCCTGATCCACCGGAAGTGGGGTCTCCCCATGCACTGATACTGCCGTCCGCCGCCAGTGCGGCAAAGGCTGATTCAGTCGAGGAGATACTTTGATACCCGTTGCCGGCAGGCTCGCCCGTGCCGCCGGCCGCCGAGTCTCCCCACGCAATGATACTGCCATCCGCTCGCAAGGCGGCAAAGGCAGATTTAGCGGGATAAATTGAGACATAGCCGTTGTCTGCCGGCGCACCATTGCCACCGGCGCTGCTGCTTCCCCAGGCGCTGATGCTGCCGCCGGACTTCAGCGCCGCGAAAGCTGTTGCATTGGCGTGTGTTGCGCTATTGAAAAAGCCACCGTAGCGGCTTGTCGTGGCGTGGTAATCCCGGCCACAGTTGGCGGACACCAGCGCCGGACTCAGAGCGGCTATATACAACATCACACTTAGTTTGTGCTTTAGCATGATTGATTCAAAATCCGTTTCGCAGAGTAGGGATCGCCAGAGAGATCAAAAGGGCGATCGAAAGGGCGTTGCAGAAGTGCTGGTTGTTAACGGGAGCTGCGCTACCGAGAGCGCCAGTAGAATTCGCCCATGAAAGCACTTTTAGCTGTCTCTATGGACGCAATTTCTCTACCGTATAGGGGGCTGAAAATTGATCAAATCGGATCAGGAGCTACTCTGAGATTTCGAATTGAAGCAAACTCGGGTGTCGAATTATGTACTGGTGAGGCGAAGGCACGTCATGGTTTGCGGGGTGTTTTGTGGCAGAGTTGTCAGTCGAATTCTGCGCAGGGATTTCCCGCATGGGGGACACTTCATGGCGGAAGCGCCTGCGGCTTGTC
>JAWSVD010000453.1:0-668 GCA_033852095.1 Granulosicoccaceae bacterium
TCGCACCCGGACATCGACCGCATCGCCTTCACCGGCGGGCCGGAAGCGGCCAAGCACGTGGTGCGCAACAGCGCCGAGAGCTTTGCGGTGACCAGCCTAGAGCTGGGCGGTAAATCACCCTTGTTGGTGTTTGAAGACGCGGACATCGAGAGTGCCGCCAACGGCTTGATCGCCGGAAACTTCGGTGCGGCGGGTCAGAGCTGCGTGGCCGCCACCCGCGGCTTGGTGCAGCGCTCGGTGCTGCCGGCGCTGATTGAACGCATCAAAGAGAAAATGCAAACCGTAGTGGTGGGCGACCCACTCGACGCCGCCACCCACATAGGCCCGCTGTGCACCGCCGCGCAGATAGAGCGCATAGAGCGCACCCTGAAGACAGCACAAGAGCAGGGTGCCAAGCTGCATTTTGGCGGTGAACGTGCACTGGTCGAATCGGGCGGAAACTACTACCAGCCCACCTTGGTGGAATGCCCCGATGCGAACACCGAGACCTTGAAGGTCGAGATGTTCGGCCCGGTGATGTCGCTCTTGGCATTTGACACTGAAGACGAGGCGATAGCACTGGCCAACGACAGTGTCTACGGCCTGGGCTCGGGCGTGTTCACCCAGAATCTAGCGCGGGCACATCGGGTGTCAAAACGCCTAAAAACAGGCATCTGCTGGGTCAATAC
>JAWSVD010000058.1:0-1035 GCA_033852095.1 Granulosicoccaceae bacterium
CCTGATTACGTACGTGACTCAGCCAGCTTTAGCAGATCGTATGGCATAGGCGGCGTTCTCACCGAGACGTAGACTAACCGCTGTACCATGCTTGCCAAATCGTATCGTCGGTTGAACCTGTATTGAAACTCCGCCAGATACCTCGGCGCATGCTTCGAGTTTACATGTCGGTAGGTGCCTGTCAGTGCCGATTTGATGTTTCCCAAACACGTGTTGACCCACTTGAATGTGGGGCTTTGTGCCGCCCGCCGACCTCCGCCACTGACGCTGTAGGTGTGACTGCATCCTGCGTCAATCACAGCGGCGAAACAGGCGAGGCCATCGGTGTAAACATCGCAGGTGGGTTTGAGCTTTCGCAAGGCAAAATCTTTGATTTCATCACTGCTGAACCCCGTGACCACTTGCAGGATCATCCTCCGAGGCTTTCCGTCGTCATCTGTCTCTACAGCCGCTATGAACGGTGTTTTCCCCGGTGCACCGCGCCCTGATTTCCCTTTTTCTCGTGGACGCTCTCCGCCCAAATATGCATCGTCCATCTCCACGCGTTGCTGTAGCTGCACGGGCGCTTCGCGCTCCTTCATGACCTGCATCAGTTTGTGTTTTAGCTTCCAGGCCGAGTTGTAGCTCACGCCGAGGCGGCGCATCAGTTCAAGCGCTGAGACCCCGTTTTTGGATTGCGTCAGGTGGTAGATCGCTCTGAACCATATCGTCAGTGGCAAACGGGTTCGGTGCATGATGGTTCCCGCTGTCGCTGAGGCGTGGTATCGGCATTTACCGCACTGCTGAATCCGAGGCCGACAAGCCAAGCGGTGAGCCTTGTTATGGCCGCACTCAGGACAGACAAATCCCTGTGGCCAGCGTAGGGATTCGAGTGACTCAAGGCATAGTTGTTCTGTGCCGTATTGGGCATAGAATTGCGGCTCACTGAGGCCTTTTTGGAACTGAACAAGGTTGCGAGGCATGGGAACGCTCCTAACTCATTGAAACTGTCTGTGCATACAGTATAAACTATGCTGAGCCAGAGTGGTAATCAGG
>JAWSVD010000059.1:0-18548 GCA_033852095.1 Granulosicoccaceae bacterium
TGAATCAGGTTGACACGTTCCGGGTTGTCCGGAAATGCTGCAACTATCCTGACGTTGCGAGTAAGGGGGGGGGTAATGCATTTTTTAACTGGGATTATTTCGAAAGGTCGGAGGGCGGGTCGTTTCTTTATATTATAACTGCGTTACTAATTAGTGGCTGTTTGAGGCAGTTATCCGAAGGTTTAAGGCCTACAGAATGAGAGCAGCTCAGTGGCATCCAGAATGTGTCACTGTTTTAGTGCGAATAAATCAGGTGCTAATTTCAGATTCTCTCTATACAGGGTGGGGCTTTTGCTACTAGCGACTAACCTTGACTTCAGTCTTGGTCGAGTACTGTGTTTTCTGCCCATTTCCGTGTCCTCCCGGCGCAGATTTCAGAAGTGGTGATAGAACTCTTACGAGCTATTCACGGTTGTTCAGTGACGGTTATTTTGTGGCTACTCCTGTCATTATATAATTCCATGATGACGGGATTTTCTGATCAATGATTTTGTCGATATTGCCGAGATGAACTCTCTGGTTTTCAGACCTACCAAATGTGGCGAGAAAACCAAGCGTTAAAAATTGGACGTTTGAGAAGGCGCTTAGTTTTTCAATAAGTTCAGAATTTGATGAATAGAGCCAGCGATTTCCCCAGGGCACGAAAGCCTTCCGAGTTATTTGGTGTAGCATAGAAGCGCTTAGGTTTTCTGCAAACCAATACTCTCCAGATTTGCGGAGTGAAGAATGAATCTCGTCAATTGATAGCTGTATTCCCTCTTGTCCCAAAGAGGCTCCGACACCACCTAGCACCGATTTGGAAACCACTATGTCGTATTTTTCAGGGCTTCCAATGTTGGTGATATCGAGCTTGCCATGTGATATTTTGTCGCTGTATGTGCTTTCTTGATGCGCCTTCTTTGCGGTTTCAGACGGTCCGTTCAAATCAGTGCAATGTACATTGTTTCCCAGTGATGCCAGCCAGAGAGAAAGTCCTCCATGCCGGGCGCCAACTTCAAGTGTTTTGGAGTTTTGTAGATCTAAATTGGTGTTTTCATTCCAAAATTGAATCGCTCGTGTCCAATTTACTGAATCCCATTCGACATAAGTCAGGTTATTGTTGTTCATTTAGAGTTAATCCGTTTGGCCAAAAGAACAGTCTCAGAATAAAGTTTTCGAACGCCGCCAAGGTTCAATGGTATTTATAGGGTGGCAGGTTGTTTGTAGAATTAATATTGAGTGTCAAAATGTCGCAGACGATAGCATCAAGGGTTGTGTTGAGAGTAGGCGATCCCTGCTAAGTGTTTTTTGAATCGAATCACGCGCTCGTTGTCATGCCCGATGCAGTATACCTATATACATTAATTTAATCCTATTACTGCTTCGTCAAAATGAGAAAGGCCTCACATTAAATTGGCTTTTGCAATTCAAGTGAGGCCTTTTGTTAAAGCAGGCTTGTTGCGTTTATTCTAAAACGCTGAAGCCCTAGTCTTCCGCCGGTGGCTCTACTGGTGCGGTGGCACTGGCTTCGGCTTCAATCAAGCTCGGGCCAAAACCGGCCACAAAGCTGTGATTAGAGCGTGACCAGATGCCAGTTGTGGCGTTTCTCCACAACAGGCGTACCCAGACAGTCTTTCCGTAGTCTGCTGACGTCCAGCCACCCACCTCGTAACTGCGGGTGTCAGCGGGCAGATTTGTGGTGCCTGTCCAGTCCTGCGTTCCGTACAGTGGACCCGCATAAACACGGAACCGATCAACTGGTGTGGTACCTACATCCCAGTAGATGTTCTGATAGGCACCCAGTGGTGCGCCCGGTGCTGGGTTCAGAAGGACTGGGTGTTCGCCAGAGTCAGAAGCCTGATACGTTGTATCGTGGTATTGCCACGTCGATTTGTTGTTCAGGCTGTACCACAGTCTCACGTAGACCGTCTTGCCGTGAGTAGGTAGATCGACGTATCTATTTGTAACTGTGCCTAAATCACCACTGTTGTGTACCTGACGGCCACCGAGTGAATTGCCCACGTAGAGATGGTAGTTGGTCACAGGGACACCATTGGTGTTCCAATAGAAGGTGTCGCTAGTGGGGAGAATAGACTCAGGAAGTGGTGCGTAAACCCTTGGGGTACCAGATGAATACGCTGTGCAGGTTGTGTCGCTTCTGCGCCATGACCCGTCTATCCTCGACCAAACTCGCACATACAGCGTGCTGCCGTCAGTGGGTAGATTCCTGACGTAGTGCTCGTGCTCATCCCCATTCAGCCATTGCGCTTTGTAGTACTGAGTGCCTCCGAGCGAACTGCCGACGTGGAACTCACGTACATCAGCATTGTGGCCATTATTATTAATGGTGAAGCTGTGGTTTTCTCCTGTGATAGATCCGCAACTAGCATACGGGTATTTATCGACATCTAGGTTCACACGGTATTTGCCGCCAGTGCCCCAGTCGTCAAATCCTGTTGTCCAGCTATAGTTTGGAGAGCGGCCTTCTACCCAAAAGATATAGTCGCCGGTATCCAAGTGGCCGGAGTATTCCAGTTTATTGGTGTTCGGACGCATGGGTGTGTTGTCGTCTTCGTACATCCTGACGATATAAGAACTGAAGGGAGATTTATACAGCCCGCCTTGCATCGTCAAGTTGGCTGCACGGTCTTCACCGGCTGCGTATTGAATGGTGTTGACGCCTAGCTCTGGCGCCACGGTCAAGTCAACCTGTGCGCCACCAGCGGGTACGGTGAACTCGTAATAGTCGTAGTCGCCAGCGGTTGAAGGCGCGCCCACAGCACCGCCAGGCACGGATAACCTGACAGAGTTGAAGTAGGTTCCCAGTGAGTACGCTGTTCCAGAGTTACCGCCTTCGATATCAGACAAGGTGCCCAACTTGCCGTCAATGATGGCGAAGTCATTTTCTGTCTGGTTGGCGTTGGGGTAGTTGCCTTTGCTCCACTGCACGTATCGCTTGCCAAATGGTGCGCCCATAACAGGGCCCCAGTCACCGTGTCCGGAGTAATAGCCCAATGTTGTGGTGCCGTCGTGGTTCAGGCCCATCTGATGGCCAGCTTCGTGCGAATGGGTCATGCCCATTGACCCTAGGGTGCTGTTGAAGGTGAAGCCTGTGTTGTAATAATTGTTACCAAAACTTGGCTTATAGGCGACGCCACCGCAGCCTGAGCTGCAAATATTGTATGCATTCCTCGTGGCAGTAGTGGTTGCGATGATACGCGAGCGGTTTGCTGTCGCTGTCGCTGCGTAGACTGACGTCCTGGTGGTGACATTAACGTTAAACGGGGCGTAGTCTTCGGCTGCTTCTGCCCATGCCTGCCACATGCGATAGCGCTCAGTGTCGCTGAATGCGGTGCTGCCATCCAGCGTCCAAACATCGTAGTTGAGCGGGTCGCCGTAGCTTGCGTTCCAGACGTTGGAGCCGTTACCGGCCACCGTGATGGAGCCGCCCCAGTAGTCAATATAGAGAACCTTGGGAGCGCCTGGTTTGCTCTGGAGATTTTGCACGGTCGTGAGGCTCGGGATGTCTTCGGAATTGAGCGTCAACTCTTGTGCGGGTGTGTTGTCGACCGGCATGCTGACACAAACGAAGTCGTTGGGGTCGAGTTTGGTCATGACGCCAGTGTTGCTGGAGTCGAATACCACACGGTTGTAAGTCTGTTGCGCGGTGTCAAAAATTGTCATCGCGTTGACTTCACCGTTGTACATGTGAAGCTCGATACTGCCCGCTCCGTCGTCCAGCGAAATGACTTTTGTTGACGTGACTTCTAATAATTGATCTGCACCAAGAGGTGCTTCATCGAATTCTCCAATCACCTCGCCAGACCGAAGCACGCCATCTGGCATAGGTACGTCAATTGAAAGGCCGATTGGTAAACTCGACGATGAAGTGGACTCGATTTTAATTCGTGCCCCGGCTTGTCCAGATTGCTGTGTAACAGAATAGAGCAGGTCGTTTGCATAAACCGCTCCACTGCTAAGCGCGAATGCGGCTAGGCTGCCGAGCGTTATAATCGCTCGCCTGCCCAATGCAGCTTTCGCTCCACGGTTAACTGATGGGATTATCATGTGTCTCTCCTTAGATTAAATCCAGCGACAGACGCTTTGAATGGCGTCTCAATCTCAGTTGTAGCTATAGCTGTCTAGCGTAAAAAATAGCGGTAAGGCCGTCGAAGTTAACTTGGAAAAAACGAATTCAAAGAATCAGCATGGCCACTAGTCTCAAGATTCGACACTGAGTTTTAGCTGATTAACTTCGGCAGCACCAGTCAAACACAAAACGCAAAGACAGGCAAATGCCAAATCTATGGGATATACCATCACTTGCTGCGCGTGGACGAGATGTTGATTGATGTGGGATTGGGCTTGAGGCTGACGCAGTTAACGCACCGTAAGTCCGTCTTTGCATTCCTTAATAACGCTGCGGTTTAATGTCCGAATAAAATAACTTTGTGATTTTGTGTTTGTTTTAAGTGATGGTCGGGGAAAGGGCGAAACGCAGTTCCGCACTTCGATGAGTATCTTAAGTAATGTCGGGCGTTGCCAGAGATCCTGCTTTCATTTTCGCTGACTTGTGATCTCCGTCACAGAATCGACGGCGTAACTACGATTCTCGCTGCAAGTGAATTACCGAGGATAGACACGCGTCATTGATAACAGTGAGGCTTTGCTCTGTCGACATTCGCTATGCGCTTCTTCAAGATTGGGGTGAAGCTGGATTTTTTGGTAAGTGTTCACACCTCAGAATACGGTCTGCGGAATCATCAACGTACAAAGAATTCTATAAGCTGTTGATTGTCTCTTCAATGGCGACCCCTCTGGATTCAAGAGCTTTCTGCGGCCATCTCATAATGCCGTGAATTGTCACCTTTTTTGTTGATCTCAAGTGATTCATTGGTGAGACACAGACGCATTGCAGTGCTTCCTAAGTGCGACACAGGTCGCAGAGTTTTTGTTTTTTGGGCTATAGAATTTTGCATTCAAGGTGAATTGGTGAAATTTCTTTTAGCTTACTTCCGTGAGTAGTAATAGCTAGCCAAAGTTATGGCTTTGCGCGTTGCTTAGCCCGTCCAGGAAACAAATATGCTTTCGATTCCAAATATCTCGGTTGCGATCAACTCTGCTCTGACCAAAGTACTGACGTTGGTTAGTTGGGGGCTCTTTTTTGTCTCGCACAGTGTCACCGCTCAGGCGGAGAGTCCGCTGTATACGATTGCGCAGAACATCGGGCAAGCCGGTATCAATGTGCAATTGTCCTCCACTGACGCCTCTAGCCTCTTAGCGGGGCGTTTCGTATTGGTCCCTTTGCCGGATGGCGGAGTGAAATCAGGAGAGGTCGTGGCTGTCATTAGCGATCCACCGCTAGTTGCTCATCAACTAACAGGTGTCACATCGACAAAAATCATATCGCTAGAGGGTGGTGCAGGCCGCGTAGAACTGCATTCCAGCGGCGATAGAATTAGCGCTATGACAATTTTCGATTCCGCAAAGCAGCGTTACTACCGGGCTTTGATTGATGGCAGCGGTGATGGCCTTTTGGCTGATCTTGACCCGCAGGAATTTGCCTGTGTTGGAATGCCGGCTGAAAATGCTCCTGCAGACGCCGTGTGGATTAACCCCTCTTTCACGCCCAGTTTGAACGAAGTTCGCGAACTTCAGAGTGATGCCAGTGCGGACAATGTCATTTACATTGACTACTGGGGAGGGGCCATAACAAACGCTACAGATGGGGCGAACGTTTGGAATGCGTCCTATGGTGATCCCATTAATTATGATGCATGGACGTTGGATAACAGTCCTTCGTTCAGCGGCAATGAACTTTATTATATGTGGCAGGCTTGGGCTGAGACTGCAGAGGACTATGCACCGTTTGAAGTGAATGTTACCACCAGCTCTGCCGTGTACAACGCCACACCAGTTGCAAACCGTTCAAGGATCATAGCCACTACTTTTGCCTCGAGAAATGCATACGGTATCTGCGGCTCTTCGTGTGGTGGTGTGGCTTATAGGCCGTCGTTTGGTCACAATTATTACAATATTGGATTCACCTTTAATAACGGCCTTGGATCAATGGGGATGACTCACTCACATGAGTCGGGGCATCAGCTCGGCCTCAGCCATGATGGCACTTCAACAGCTGGCTACTACGAGGGGCATGGTGACTGGGGCCCGATTATGGGAGCTCCATTTGGTCAGCGATATGTCCAGTGGAGTAAGGGGAGTTACCCTGATGCCAGTCAGACGCAGGATGACATCTCTATTATTGAGGGGAGGCTGGGGTCACGCGCCGATCTGGAGGGGGGAAGTCGCAGCTCAGCAGTCACTCTTTCGGGGGATGGTTCCCGTGCAGTCAGAACGCTTTTACCCAGTGGTGCGGCGAGCGCACCTGCGATCAGTGGGGATTATGATTATTTCAAGTTCAACGTGCCTGCTGCTGGTGCGGATGTGAATCTGACCGTGGCTCCTGAGCTTGGCGTTGATGAGACGCAGAGCGCTTCAGGTGAAGCCCGGGCGGCCAACCTGACAATGCAAGGCGCACTGTTCAAAGCCCCTTTTAGCGGCAATATTGCCGTTCTAAATCCGAGCGAAAACTTCCCGCTGCGACCTAATACCAACAAGCTCGTTTTCTCAGGTCACCTGGAGAGTGGAGAGTATGTTTTCTGGCTTAAGAATAAGTCGCCTGATTATTCATGGAGCACAGGGTTCGATAATTGGGGCAATGGAGGGCGCTATAGCGTCCGTTTAGGTGTTGATGAATATCCGTTCGCCAGCTGTGAAGCGCTCACTGGTTCAGCCCATAATTTTGTCATCCTTGGCGAGGGTCACGTTGTAGAGCGTGGGGAACTGCTGATTGGCGAAAATGTTGGGGGAGACAGCTATTATCGTGGGGCGCTTGGCAGTCAAAGTGAGCAATACGTAGAAAATCTTCCCACCAGCGGGGTGCCTTTGTACGTGCGGGTTTGGTCCAGAATCAACGGTGTTTGGCGGAAAAACGACCGGGTTTGTGAATCGTATTCCTCCGGCATACCTGAATTATATTTTCCTCAGCCCAATGGTCTGCTCGAGGAGCACATGCAGGTTTTTCGATGGAGTGATAGCGGCGTAGCAGCTACAAATTATAGGTTGTCTGTTGGTTCGTCTCTTGGGGAAGGGCAGATATTTGATAGCGGTGATATGGGGATGGCGACACGGAGAGCAGTTGCAGGATTGCCTACAAATGGAGAGTCAGTATATGTGCGATTGTGGTATAGCACAGACAGCGCGGTTTCTTGGAGCTTTAAGGATGCTGAATTCCAGGCTGTCAGCACGGGTGAAAAACCTCGGCTAACCCTGCCAGAACTTGGCGCACAATTGGGTGATGGATACACGGTTAGCTGGGAGAGCGGAACTGCTCCAGTTGATCGGTTTCGCGTATATGCTGGATCTACTCGCGGTGCGAGTGATTGGACCCGCTCCACTAATTTGGCGGCGGATACTCGGAGCTACGAAATTGGCGGCTGGGAAGATTCTGATAGCGGTCAGCCCGTTTGGTTAAGGCTGCTTTGGAGAAACGCGCTGACGGGAGAGTGGCAGCGTGCCGATTACAATTTTACTGCTGGCTTCTAAATCGACCTAAGACGCTGCGAGAGATCAACCGCCGTTAAATTTAACGGCGGTCTTTATACTCTTTATAAAGTACTGCTTTTATCCGGCAATTAAGCCCATGCTCTCAAGTTGCAAAATAACCTGATGTGCACAAGCGTCTACGTCGCTTCCCTCTGTCTCTATGCGAAGCTCGGGGTTCTCAGGGACTTCGTAGGGATCGGAGATACCTGTGAATTCCTTGATTTTCCCTGCGCGCGCAAGTTGGTACAGGCCTTTGCGGTCGCGTTTTTCGCATTCTTCCAAAGAGGTGGCAATGTGTACTTCCACGAAGGCGCCAAACTGTTGGATGTCTTCACGTACCGCACGTCGAGTTGCGGCGTAAGGCGCGATGGGGGCGCAGATCGCGATGCCGCCGTTCTTGGTGATCTCTGATGCGACGTAGCCAATGCGGCGGATGTTCAGATCGCGATGTTCCTTGGAAAAACCCAGCTCTGAAGACAGGTTCTTGCGTACTAGGTCGCCGTCGAGCAGCGTTACTGGGCGACCGCCCAATTCCATGAGCTTGACCATCAGTGCGTTGGCAATGGTGGATTTTCCCGATCCAGAAAGACCGGTGAAAAACACGCTGAATCCCTGTTGTGCTCTGGGTGGGCGATTGCGACGCAGCTCTTCCACCACATGCGGAAAGGAGAACCACTCGGGGATATCTAAGCCCTCAGCGAGGCGGCGACGCAGCTCGGTGCCGGATATGTTCAGTACAGTGGCGCCGTCGGTGACTTCGTCGGCGGGTTCGTACTGCGCGCGCTCTTGTACGTACACCATGTGTTTAAACGGCACCATTTCAACGCCGATATCATCTTGGTGCTTGCGGAAAAGCTCTTGGGCGTCGTAGGGGCCATAGAAGTCTTCTCCTTGGCTGTTCTTGCCTGGGCCGGCGTGGTCACGCCCGACGATAAAGTGTGTGCAGCCGTGGTTGCGGCGAATCAAACCGTGCCAAACGGCTTCGCGCGGTCCAGCCATGCGCATGGCGATGTTGAGCAGCGACAACGCCGTTGTGGACGAAGGGTACTGATCCAATACAGCTTCGTAGCAACGCACGCGGGTGAAATGGTCGATGTCGCCAGGCTTGGTCAGGCCAACCACAGGGTGGATGAGCAAATTGGCTTGGGCTTCACGAGCGGCTCGAAAGGTGAGCTCTTGGTGCGCACGGTGCAGCGGGTTGCGGGTCTGGAAGGCAACAATGCGGTTCCAGCCGAGCTTACGGAAGAGGGCGCGCAGTTCATTGGGCGTGTCGCGACGGCCGCGGTAATCATAATGAGTCGGTGCCTGGAGCCCAGTGATTGAACCTCCCAGGTACACGGGGCCGGCAGTGTTGTGCAAGTAGTTGACGCTGGGGTGAGCGCTGTCATCTGCGCCGAACACTTTTTCAGCCTCGAGCGATTTATCAGGGGTCCACTTATCGGAGATAGTCAGTGTCGCTAGAATGACGCCCTCTTGGTCGCGCAGCGCGATGTCTTGGCCTTCCTCAATGCTGTCCGCAAAGTCTTGGCTGATATCCAGCGTGATGGGCATGGGCCACAATGAACCGTCCGTCATGCGCATGTCGCTCACTACCGAATCGTAGTCAGCTTTGCCGAGGAAGCCTTTCAGAGGGTAGAACCCGCCGTTCATCAGCAGTTCTAAATCACAGAGTTGGCGCGGGGACAGATCCCACGATTTCATTTCCGCGGCTTCAGACTTCAGTTTCTGTGAACTCTCAGCGGAAATAAACAGTTCCGGGATAGGGGTCATGGCATTGGTCATAAGTTTGATTCCATCAATATCGGAGAGATATGTATTAACTTGTTGTTTAGGATAGTGTTTTAGGTGTAGCACGTGCGGTGCCAGACTGTCCCGGAATTCGTAGTGTCGTGCACGGAAATACCGGCAGTGCATGCATGCTTTCAGATGCTCAACGTGCATTTGAGCTATTAAACTCACTGTTTTATAGGTCACGGTGAGGGAAACTAAAGCCTGTTGCCTAAGAGATGACTCGATCTTCATCATAAAAATAGTATAATTTTGGGCTTGATTTCAGCGAGGCAAACTAACAGTGAATTATGTAAGCACCCGGGGTGACGCCCCGACCCTCGATTTCTGTCAAGTTGTGACCACTGGTTTGGCAACCGATGGGGGGCTGTATGTGCCTGAGACTTGGCCGCAGGTCTCCGTCGCCGAGATGGAGGCCTGGAAATCGCTCACTTATCCACAGTTGGTGGCGGCGCTGATGTCCAAGTTTGCCGGTGATTCGATCTCACACACAGAGCTCTCGGCGATGGCCGATCGAGCCTACGGGACTTTCACGCACCCGGCCATAGCGCCTTTGGTCCAGTTAGAAGAGCGGCTTTGGGTAATGGAGCTGTTCCACGGCCCCACGCTGGCGTTTAAAGATTTTGCGCTGCAGTTTTTGGGGCAGCTGTTTGATCACATTTTGGCCAAATCCGGTGAGCGACGCACCATTGTGGGCGCTACCTCGGGTGATACGGGCTCGGCGGCTATCGAAGCGGTGCGCGGTTCTGAGTATATCGATATCTTCATGATGTACCCAGAGGGGCGGGTGTCTGAGGTGCAGCGTCGGCAGATGACGACTATCGGCGACGCTAATGTTCACAATTTGGCCGTTAAAGGGGATTTTGACGATTGTCAGGGCATGGTGAAGGCCATGTTCAATGATTTGGCTTTTCGTGATGAGATGGGGCTGTCGGCGGTTAACTCTATTAACTGGGCGCGCGTCGCCGCGCAGGTTGCTTATTACTTCCGTGCTGCTCTGGCACTTGGCGGTCCGGATAAGCCCGTCGCGTTTTCGGTGCCCAGTGGCAATTTCGGCAATGTTTTCGCGGGTTACGTGGCGCGGCAGATGGGTTTGCCGATCCAGCAGTTTGTGGTTGGCTCTAATCACAATGATATTTTGACGCGGTTTTTCGCCAATGGCGCGATGGAGGCCGAGCCGGTGACGGCCAGTTTGTCGCCCAGCATGGACATCCAAGTGTCCAGCAACTTCGAGCGGCTTTTGTTTGAGATATCCGGTCGCGATGGCGCACAGGTGAAGCAGTGGATGGAGGGTTTCGCCCAGGACGGACGCTTTGACGTCAGCGAGCAGCAGCACCAATCATTGAACGAGCTCTTTGCCGCCTTCCGCTTGAGTGATGACGAGACCAAAGAAGAGATGCGCCGTCTTTATGAGTGCAGTGAGTATTTGATTGATCCGCACTCGGCCATCGGCGTAGCGTCTGCGCGGGCGGTGCGA
The DNA here is from genome assembly GCA_033852095.1 of Granulosicoccaceae bacterium. Classification (GTDB taxonomy): domain Bacteria; phylum Pseudomonadota; class Gammaproteobacteria; order CALCKW01; family CALCKW01; genus CALCKW01. The sequence goes on from JAWSVD010000059.1 coordinate 10,850, forward strand.
AGCGATGACTCAGTCCCGATGGTAGTGTTGGGTACTGCCCATCCGGCCAAGTTCCCAGACGCGGTGCGTGCAGCCACATCACAAGATGCCGCTTTGCCGCCACGTGTCGCGCACATCATGCATGACGAAGAGCGAGTGGAGCCCGTTGCTAATGACCTTGAGTCAGTAAAGGCGATTGTCCGCGCTGGCACGCAGCGCCAGGAGCTTGTTTAGCGTTCAATGGCCGGGCTTTGCTGGTTTGAGTTGCTGCGCGGAGATCACGGCATCCTTGCCGTCATCCCTTACCGTTACTTGGCGTCCTGTTCCTAGGGCGCCAAGACGAAGACCCTTGTTTTAAAAGGGTGGAGGAGGCGGCTGTCTGCTCGACTTTTTTCGAGTAGGCAGCCTTGCAATAAGCTTTTATTCCGCTTTTCTCGCCTCATGGCGAGAGTCGGCAAAGCCTCCTTTGTTGTAGCTTTGACCTTTGAACAGCGGCGCATCCATGCGCCGTATTCCGTGTTCTAGGTCCCGATCTTCGCTCCTGCTCGATCAGCGTGTCCAGGTATCTCCGACACCCCGGGCACGATTGCGCCGCTTCCGTGCAGCTATCCTGCATGCCTGAACTGTAGCCGCATCCTGTGGCTACCTTCCTTGTCCAGACTCCACCGTCGCTCCTGCTCGGTGGTTGCGCCTGTGGCGTCTCCGACGCCGCGGGCACATAACTGTCCGCGTCCTTGCGGTGATCGTTGGCCTTAGAACAGCGACAACATCCTGTCATCGCCTTCCTTGTTCCGGGCCCCACCGTCGCTCCTGCTAGGCGGTTGTGCTTGAGCGTCTCCGACGCTGTGGGCACGAGTCTGTCCGCATCCTTGCGGTGATCTTTGGCCTGTGAACAGCGACAACATCCTGTCGTCGCCTTCCTTGTTCAGGGCCCCGCCTTCGCTCCTGCTCGGCGGTTGTGCTTGAGCGTCTCCGACGCCGTGGGCACAAAACTCTCCGCATCCTTGCGGTGATCTTTAGCCAGTGAACAGCGACAACATCCTGTCGTCGCCTTCCTTGTTCTAGGCCCCACCGTCGCTCCTGCTAGGCGGTTGTGCTTGAGCGTCTCCGACGCCGCGGGCACAAAACTGTCCGCATCCTTGCGGAGATCTCCAGTCCTTGAACAGCGACAACATCCTGTCATCACCTTCCTTGTTCAGAGCCCCGCCTTCGCTCCTGCTAGGCGGCTGTGCTTGAGGCGCTTCCATCGCCGTTGGCACAAGTCGCGCTGGCTTCCTTGCCGGCGCTAATTTCGACACATCCTTGTGTCTTATCCGTCACTCACATCCATGCGAAGTGACAAATTCTTGGGCTTTGCTGTGACACGCACATGGCAAAAGCCCAGTCTGATGATTCAGGCAAGGTGATTCGCTGGCGTAGGAATTGGTTGGGGTGTCTGCTCGAGGGAGCGCACGGCGAAGCCAAACAATTCGTCTGCTCGAGCCACGGTCGGCCCGAGGGCGCGGTGGCTTAGCGAATCACGTTTTAGCAACGTCCAGTGCAGAATGCGATAAGGCTCGCGAGGCGCTGGTGGGGTGCGATTTAACTCAATCGCACAATCTGAATACAGATGAGCAATATCTGTGCTCAACCTTGCCGTTCGTACAGGTTTTGTTTGAAAAACACTGAATTTAATTATCTGTAAGTATCATAAGACTACTTGTAATCTTTGTTTGTACAAATGCGGCACAATGTTAGTTGTCTTGGGATGGATTTTAAGTAATTGAAAAATAAGAGGAAATCCTGCCATTTTTTTCACTTTATGATCGCGTACCAGAATTGACGGCATTTATCAGCACGCGTTGACATAAAAAGTAGTCAACTAAGGCTACAAAACCCTTCAGTTAGATATCTAGTAAACCGCTACTACACAAACGGGAGCGGCAGTTTTCTGCCTCTTTCGGACAGGCGTTGCCATACAAAAACGTTGCCCATCAAACGATGGCTGGCGTACGGCCATACAAGAGCCAGGCAGCAAAAGCGATTTACATGAAGGGAATACAAATGAGGATTTCAAACGACACTGTCAACGCGTCAGCCGCGGCGCGTAACGCACAAGATGTGTCACCGTGGCCACGTCAGGTCAGCGGCCTGAAAACCGCCTTCACGGCTTTTGTTTCAGCAATGGTATTAACTGGCTGTCTTGTGGAAGGCGGGGGAAGCGGCGGTGCTGTGCAGCGCGAGCTAGAAGCCGCGCTGGAGCAGCAAGGTGGTGGCGATGGAGCAACATCGACTGGAGAGAAAGGCACCGGCGGGACAGGTGGTACCTCTGGATCATCGGGTACAGGCTCTGGCAGCGGTAACGGAAATGGAGGTACACCGGGTACGGGTGGTTTGACCAACCCCGGAATCTCTTCAGATCACTATCCCGGTACGCTGAACTACAGCAAGCAAGTGGATATTCCTTCTTGTGACGGTGCAGACGCTGTGCGCATCTCCACAGTGGCAGGAATAGCTCAAATCGCTAACTCCGCCTACCGTGTTTTTTGTATTGCGCCAGGGGACTACCGTAGTTACGGCAAGTTGGCCTTAAGTGCAACAAGCGGCACCGAGGCCTTACCGAAGGTCATACGTTTCGAAAGCTCCGAGTTCGGCGACGACGAAGAGATTTTCAGATCTGATATCTCGAAGCTTGCGCGTATGCCAGAGATGGACATCAGAAACACGGGTCATTGGATATTGCACAGGCTTGCCTTTATCGATGTTTCTGGCATGCCTATTCGCCTGTCAAATGCTGAAAATATCGTCATCGATCGCATTCGGTTCGAAGGCAGCAGAAACGGCATAGAGCTCCGTCATGGAACTCGAGATTCGTATATCCAGAACAGTCTTATCCGAAATCAACAGGTGCCTCAAGGTAGCGGTAACGACGGGGTGTGCATCGCCTTTATGGGACACTTCAAGCAGCATGATTTGGGCGGGAACATCGAATACGACTATCCCGTGCTGACGCCGAACAACAGCATCGTCAACAACGAAATCTACAACTGCAATGACGGGATTCAGATCGTCTGGATGCACCACTACTACCAGATCCCTGATTTTCGCGGCACCGTGATCGCAGGTAATGATATTTATCTGGACAACAGTGTGCGCACGAACTGCTACGGCTCCAAAGACGTCAACGGTGACTGCACGCACATGGAAAACCCGATCGATCTTAAAGGTGGGTCTTTAGAGCCTACTGAGCCGGTGGAGATATTTGACAACAGAATGTGGGGCTACAGAAAAACCGATTCTAACTACAACGGTCCGGCCAACAGCTGGGGCACAGGTATCAGTGCGCACTACCGTTCGGTGCAGAACATTCATATCTACGAAAACGTGATATTTGATGTGCCGGCGGCGGTCAGTTTCACACGAGGAGCGCACAACTCTGTCATCCGAGACAATATTTTTACCCAGGTAACGGGTGCGGGTATTAATAACGGTATTGCCTTTGCGATGTCCACTGACACTTCTGACCTTGGGACGTATAACAACGTTTCAGGAATGCAGGTGGAGGGCAACCACATCATTGTCTCCACCGATGGCAGCTCGACCGGGTCAGCTTGGATGGTGTCCAGTGCCTCGGGGTCGTCGTTCAGTTGCAACATTGTTGCTAATGGTGACTGGACGGGTGGCAGCATGACGGGAGGGTCTTCGCAGGGTAACAATACCTTTTACAATACTAACTCCGGATCCTTCAGCAGTGGCGGCGACTCAGTCCACAGCTCCTTTGCTTCGTCCAATATGGGTGAGCTGTGTTTCGATACCAAGCGGGCCAGCACAGACGGAGGTGTGCAAAAGTGCTTGCCAGGTGTTCTGCATGCATCGAATAGTCCCAATGCCTGTGCATCTGACTATTGGACAGTAGCGAACTGGTAGTCGGCTTGTGTTTTAGCTGAAGCTGAAATGGAAAGGCCCGATTCAGGTAACTGAATCGGGCCTTTTTTTGGCCGCGCATTTAGCTGCGCATTTTGCTTCCCAGTGGATCAAACAGTGCTTCGGTGCTGACGGTGGCGGGGTATCGCTTGCCGAGGATCTCCACGGCGAAGGCGTGTTCTTTGCCTTCGGTAATCAGAGTTGTGGGCAAGTAGGCCTGGGCGAGCGATGCGTCTATGCGGTGTCCGTAACCGCCTGAGGTGACCCAGCCGACCACGCGCCAATCGCCGTCTCGGATGGGGTCAGGTTTATCTACTGACATTCCCGCCGCTGTGAATCGGGTCGCACCGTGGCCGTGGGGCTTGTCGATGCAGCCCGGGTCGAAGTCTCCCGTGTTTGCCCAGACGGGTTCATCGCCCATGACGTCGGTGTTGTCCGCGTCAATGACCAGCGTGACTCGGCTGAGCCTGGGGCCTTGCTTGTGTTCTTCCGTTGCTGCCGCGCGACCGATGAACTCTCCCTTGTCCAGTTTGATGAATCTCCCCATGTCTGCCTCGTAAGGCCCGTAGATGGGGCGTAACTCGGCGAACCAGGTGGGGAAGTTTTTTTCCAAGCGCATGCTCAGCAGTGCCCGCATGCCAAAGTCTTTGATGCCCATTGGCTCACCCAGGCGTTTGATCTCGGTGTACACGCGGCGTTGGTAGCAGGGTTCCATCCAGATCTCGTATCCCAGATCGCCGGTGTAGCTGATGCGGTTCAGGCGGCAGGGGCAGCCCGCCACGTCTGTCTCTCGGTAGTCCATGAAGCGCAACTGATCTTTGCTGACGTCAATATCGCAGAGCAGGCGGAGCAGTTCGCGTGATCTTGGGCCTGCGATGGAGAGGCCGACCATTGTCTGGCCGAAGCGGTGCAGAGTGACTGTGCCATCGCTGGGCAGGTGTTGCTCGAACCAGCGTGTGTGGTAGATTTGCGCGCCCGATGAACCCCAAATCATGAAGCGCTCTTCCTCGGCGCAGGCGATGGTGAAGTCACCGATCAGCTTGCCGTTTTCATTGAGCATGGGGGTGAGTACAAGCCTGCCCTTGCGCGGCAATGTGTTCGTCATCAAGTGCTCTAGCCAGGCGCGCGCGCCGCTGCCGCTGATTTGGTATTTGGCAAAGTTGGCTATTTCGGTCACCCCCACGGTGTCGCGCACGGCGCGGGCCTCCGCGCCAATGTGCGGGAAGTCATTGGAGCGGTGGAAGGAGAGTTGGTCTTCTGCGGCTTCTCCTTGCGGTGCAAACCACAGGGGGGTCTCCAATCCCCAGCTGTCGCCCATCACTGCGTTGTTGTCGCGCAGCATGATGTCGTAGAGCGGGGTGGTTTGCTGCGGCCGTGCGGCCGGTAATTCTTCGTTGGGAAATCGAATGCTGAAGCGTCTGGAGTAGTTCTCTCGCACTTTGGCGTGGGTGTGGCGGGGGCGGCTGAAGTCGCCATAGCGCGCAACGTCCATGCCGAACACGTCGTGGCCCGGGTCGCCGTCGACCATCCAATTGGCCAACACCAGGCCCACGCCGCCGCCCTGGCTAAATCCCGCCATCACGGCACAGGCGCTCCAGTAGTTGCGCAAGCCCTGCACCGGGCCCACTAAGGGATTGCCGTCAGGGGCGAAGGTGAAGGGGCCGTTCACGGTGGTCTTGATCCCGGATTCGGCGAAGGCGGGGAAGTGTTCGAAGCCTATTTCCAGAGACGGTGCGATGCGGTCCAGATCGGGTTGCAGCAGTTCGTGACCGAAATCCCAAGGGGTCTCATGTGGAGACCAGGGTACGCACTGGCGCTCGTAAGTGCCCAGCAGCAAGCCGTTGCGCTCTTGGCGGGTGTAGATCTCGCCCTTGAAATCGATCACGCCCACCAGCTCGCGGCCAGTGCTCTCATTGAATTCAACCACGGCCGGCACTTCGTCAGTGAGCAGGTACATGTGCTCCATCGCCAGCACGGGCAGCTCCACGCCTGCCATACGGCCTACCTCGCGTGCCCACAGTCCACCGGCGTTCACCACGTGTTCGGCGTGTACCGTGCCCTGCTCGGTCACCACTTGCCAGCTGCCATCGCTGTTGGGCACCAGCTCGACCACGCGGTTGCGCAGGGAGATGTTGGCGCCCAGCTTCTGCGCAGCCTTGGCGTAGGCGTGGGTGGTGCCGGAGGGGTCTAGGTGGCCTTCAACCGGGTCCCACAGCGCACCCACGAAGTGGCTCTCGTCCATCAGCGGGAACATGGCCTTGGCTTCGCTGGGAGTGATGATCTCCGTCTCCATGCCCAGCACCCGGCCAGTAGCCTGCAAGTAGCGCAGGAAGTTCATGCGTTCCTCCGAGTCTGCCATCATCACCCCGCCCGTGAGGTGCAAGCCACAGGACTGCCCGCTCAACTCCTCTAACTCCTTATATAAGGAGACGGTGTAGGCCTGTAGGCGGGCGACGTTGGGGTCACCGTTGAGGGTGTGGAAGCCACCGGCGGCGTGCCAAGAGCTGCCCGATGTCAGCTCGGAGCGCTCGATCAGCAGCACGTCGGTCCAACCGGCTTTTGCCAAGTGGTATAACACCGAGCAACCGACAACTCCTCCACCGATGACAACAGCTCTTGCGTGAGTTTGCATGTGTACCCTTCCTTTCGTGGTTGCGGCGCCAGACCTGCGGTACGAGCACCGGCTGCGTGTGCGCACTTCTATTGGCGAGATGACAGCGTTATTCTTGGCCGTGTAATCACTATAACGAGATGCCACGGTGCCATTTTTATCTGCGCGCCGTCTTTGCCGCATTTCCTGAACTAGAGCGAGTCCAAGGCCGTGGAAATCCCCCAAACCCCAGCTGATGCAGATCAACGTCGTGCCGCTGCCCCTGTCATTTGTTATGAAAGCCACAAGCTGCCGGCGACGCACATGGCGCAATTGACCGCTGCAAGGCAGGGCCTCTCTCTGTTGGCGCAGTACACCGCCGCCCCGCGCGATGCCTGTGCCTTTGAGGTGCCGGCGGGGCATTTCTTTCGCGTGCGCAGTGTGGAAGGCCCTCAAGTGGGGGATTTGAACCTCTGGAACGCGCATGACCTGGAAGAGCGCTTTTACAGTGGGAAAACACGCCAGCTGCACGCCACGCACCTGAGCACGGGCGACCGTTTGTGGAGCAATCTGCCCAATCTGCGCCCTCTGGCCACGATCACGCACGACACTTTGCAGTGGTATGGCTGGGACGCGGACGGCGCCGGTGTGCACGATGTGATCGGCACCCGCTGTGACCCCTATACAAATCACCTGCTGCGCGGGGTGGACTACCACCATTGTTGCCACAGCAATCTGACTCGGGCGCTTGCCACAGCGCGCGGGCTCTCGATCGCGGAGGCCGAAAAGCACGTGCACGACGTGCTCAATGTGTTCATGTGTACTGGCTTTAGCCTCGACACCCACCAGTACTTCATGAAGGCCAGCCCGGTGCGGCCGGGTGATTATCTGGAGTTCTTTGCCGAGACCGATTTGCTCGGTGCGCTGTCCGCTTGCCCCGGTGGGGATTGCGGCGCGAGTCACTCTGATGACGCCACCGCTTGTTTCCCCTTACACGTGGAGGTCTACCGGCCCGACGCGGATGCACTCACCGCTCGGCCGACTGCCCCCAAGAGCGGCTATGACGGCAGTCACGGCGTATGATGCAGCTGCTGTGGTACTAGGAGGCTGGGCGAGAACTAGAAACCCTACTGCGGAAGGACATTTTTGGCCGTATTTCCGCGGCGATTTCGTTAAATAGCCAGCTATTCGCCTCAAAACTATCTCTTCCTCATGACGGCCCCAGTC
>JAWSVD010000454.1:0-1232 GCA_033852095.1 Granulosicoccaceae bacterium
GCCTTCAACTGCCGAGTAGCCGCAATGCGCTCCATCACCAAAGAGCATTCCCGGTAGCTCAGGCCCATGTTGTCGGGGTCGTCGAACATGCCGCCGCCGATGCTGGCGTGCAGGATCAGGGCGAAGCCGTCTGTGCCGTTGTTGACGTGGCGCAGGGATTCGCGAATGCAGTCGTGTGCGCCGCGCAGGTCGATGTCTTCCATGGTGAGGGCGAAGAGCTCGCGCTCGTGCACGGTGTTGGATTGCGCTTCGCTGACGCTGCGCAGGCCAAACAAGGCGCTGCTCTCTGGGCTGAAGTGTTCGATATCGCCGGGTTCGGAGTCGATGCAGAGCACCCCGTATTCGATGCCGTGCAGCTCTGGCTCATTGGCGCGGTCGCTGGCGATGCTCAGGGGCAAGGCGTCAGCAGAGTCACTGAGCTCAAGGCCCATGCTGCTGAGGCTTTGCACAAAGCTCCGGTAGGCTGGTGTCTGGAGCAGTGCGGCATCGGCCACCACACGCACGGATGTCGGCGCCCTGCGCAGATCCCCTCTATTGACCAGCACCTTGGCCACATAGGGGGACAACATCGCCTGGGTCAGCGCACCGTAGTCGAGCTGAAAGGCGACGCTGTCCCCCACCTCAAAGTGGTGGTTGTGATTCAGATCGAGCACCAGGTGATCGCTGGAGGCGGCGATTACCTCAATGCCCGCTGTCTCGGGGGTCAGGCCCTCGTGGCGAATGTCCAAGCGCCCTAGGTTGACGATGCCGCGCAGCTGTTCGCCGTCGTCGACAAAGCTGGGCGTGCCGCCAAAAGCGTCTCTGCCGACGGTGCCTTCGGGCAGGGAGTTTTTGTGTTGGATTTCGATCAGCTCGGCCTGCAGCCTGAAGGCCCCTGCTTTGAGCCAGTCGAGGGTGCCACCGGTCAGGGGGTTCTCGCCGCGCAGGATGCTGGCGCCGATGCGCAGGTGGTTGATGATCGCCGGTGGCGGTGTGTCCATCAGGGCGAGGTTGGCGGAGCTGCCGGCGGAGACGTATTGCAAGCTGATCCCCAGCGCGTCTTGAACCTGCTCGGCGGCTGCGGCGATTTTCTGCATTTTCTCGGGAGTCGGCAAAATGCCGCTGACGCACATGAAGTTGGCCCCCACACCCGCCAGGCGCAGGCCGGCCAGGCCCAGCACCGCCTCGCAGGTGGGCAGCAGCTGCTCAGCGTGCAAGCCTTCGCGGCGATCGCCCATTTCCATCATCACGAT
>JAWSVD010000455.1:0-5351 GCA_033852095.1 Granulosicoccaceae bacterium
AAGTCAGGTTGACACACAGGGATTCGGTGGGGTTCTGATCGTCTTGGAAACTCTGGGATAATGGGTTATGTTTCCGGAAATGGTTGGATTGATCGATCATTTGCTGACGGGATGCGTGAAAGTCTATATGGTGAGTTTACCGATATATATATTCTTAATTTGAGAGGTGATATTAGAAAAAACATGCTTTCAAAAGGAACCGCAAAAGAAGGCGGGAATATATTCGATTCAGGCAGTATGACAGGGATATCAATCACGCTATTTGTTAAGAATCCTAGGTCTGAAAGTCCAGCAAAATTACACTATTACGCTGTTGCAGATGATTTGAGTGGGCAGGAGAAGAGAGCGCTGATTTCAGATGTTGGAAGTGTTAGTGCGATGGAAAACGATGGGTTGTTCAATATGTTGTCCCCGGACAGGCACAATGACTGGATTGGGCACAGGGACAGCTCACTCGAATCGTTTATTATTGTTGGAAGCAAAGACATCAAAGTTAAAAATGTTTTGTTTTCAAAATATACGATGGGCATTAAAACTAATCGCGACGCATGGGTTTATCGATCTTCCAGACGTGAGCTCGTAGAAGATATGAAGAAGATGATTGGTTTCTTTAATTCAGAGTCAGCGAGATATGAGAACGGATTGAAAGATGGGAGTGTCTCTGAAAGTGTGAAAGTTGAAGATTTCGTTGATTTGAGCTCGGCGAATATAAGTTGGTCAAGATCCTTACGGAATGATGTGAGGAAAATGAAAACCCATTACTTTGACGAAAACATGATTACCATTGGTCTTCACCGGCCTTTCACGAAGCGTCATGTTTACTTTGATCGGAACTTCGTGAATGACGTCGCCCTAAATCCAAAATTTTACCCAACACCAAACCATAAGAATGTAGTTATAACATTGTCAGGAATTGGAGCGAGAGCAGGATTTTCGACAATTATCTCTAGTGATATTTGCGACCTTCACACTCTCGATACTTGTCAGTGTTTCCCCTTGTATCTTTACGAGAAAACAAGTATGGAGATGGAGCTGTTCTCTAAAGAAGAAGGGCAGCTTGGTTACACCCGTGTTTCCGCTATTACAGACGTTGGGCTTGACTATTTCCATCGGGCCTATCCCAAAGAGGGTTCTCAGATCAGAAAAGAGGACATTTTCTATTACGTCTATGGATTGTTGCATTCTCCGGAGTACCGTAGCCGGTTTGCCGGTAACTTGAGTAAGGAGTTGCCGCGGATAGCGCCAGTAAAGGAATTCACCCATTTCTTGGGGTTTTCGAAGGCGGGGCGTGATCTTGCTCATTGGCATCTCAATTTTGAGACTGCGGAAATATACCAAGATGCTGAGTTGGATTGTGGCAAGAGAGAATTGAAAACACTATCCGCATCTGACTACCGTGTTACCAAAATGATTTTTGCTAAAGTCAAAGATCCTGTTACGAAAAAGTCAATTGGCGATAAAAGTATAGTTATCTACAACGAACATATAACTATCAAAAATATTCCTTTGGAAGCTTATGACTATGTTGTAAATGCCAAGCCTGCTATCGAATGGGTGATGGATAGGCAAGCAGTCACTACCGACAAGAAAAGCGGAATTATCAACGACGCCAATGATTGGGCAATCGAAACTATGGGTGACGCTAAATACCCGTTGGAACTGCTGCTCCGCGTAATCACCGTCAGTCTTGAGACGATGAAAATTATCAATAATTTGCCAAAATTTGAAATTGAATAGTTTTCAAGGATTCGAGCGTTGTCAAGATTGATGACCGCTCCCTGCAAAATCTAATAGTTTACTCGAGAGCAGAGGCCAACAGTTCAGAAGCATGGGCGGGATGAACATAGCCCCAACTCACGCACTAGAGCCCGTGAACTCGACTGTCAGAGCCAACCGCCCAGATCCCTGGGCACGAGATACGCGTAACCGGGACCTCGAGAAAATGGTGGCTTTAAACCCTGAGAAAAAAGTAGAAGCCGTGGCTGCGTCTCGACCTAGGGCGGAAAGTAAGGTGGGCGCTGGTTCATGCGGTTGGGCTGGATGGTGATTACGATGGGTTAACGAAGCGCTGACAGAAGTAAGCGTATGTAGCATCCGTTATAGAGATAAACAAAAAATAGGGCATCAACAATATGCAGCTTGACCTTACTAACGATGATCAACTTAAACGTGTGCTCCTTGACTTAAATCCTCAAAAATTGAATCCGGATTGGTTGGGAGAATTGGAGGGGTTTCTAGCTTACGTACAACAAGCAGACCTTCAGATGCGAGGAACAAAAGAGTTTCAGCAGCGTTTGTGGGAAGAAAATCCTGTCAGTAGCCTCGGTATGGGGACTGTTAGTCTTGGCTCCGCATTAGATGATTCATCCTTCCGAGAGTGGCTTGCAGAAACATCTTTGCGGCCTCTCGCGTCGGCGCCAGACGCTAGACTTTTGCAAATTAAGGCGTTTCACGGCGAAATTGTTGAAAAGCTAAAGGCTTTCACTAGTCGTACCCCCCAAATTAAAATTTTCCGAGTGCTAACAGCTTTTTACCCTCGCTACTTCAGTACAATCACCAATGTTCGCATGGCTCTGGCATGCCACAGGGCTTGGTTTGGTACGGAAAAAAAGCCAGACCCAGTTGCACGTCAAATTCAACTGATGGAGCGGATCAATACGACACTCGGTCCCTGTGGTGACGATGCGAGTGCTCTTTCAGAAAGAATGACGCTCCCTTGGCTTGTGTTTACGCGGCATGTGCAACCGGCGAGCTCTGAAGCGGTGGCGGAGACAGCTAGCCCATCTGGTGATATTGAACTTAAACCGTTGCCCGCGCTCCAGCGCCGGAAGGGGCTGACTAGTATTAGTGGTGGGCTCGCGACTATTATTAGCGCGCTGAGCTTTGTTGAGAGAGGTGTTAACCGCGAAGAGTTGTTGGATTTTCTTAAGTCTGAATTTCCTGATCACCGCGACAGTACATTGCGGACTGTGATGAATATCCTTAAGAATGAATTCTTTGTAGTTCAGGAGGTCAATGGGGTTATTACTCAAACGACTTCAGGTGAGTTGTATCTTGAAAGCAATGACCCTCAGGAACTTATTCCTCATTTGCTTACTCGCGTTTTGGGAGTGGACCATGTGTTGTGTGCGCTTGCAAAGCAGAGTCTAACAACGGCAGATATAATTGTATTGTTGAAAGAAGTAAATCCAGGTTGGACGTCTGATTTCGCACCCCGGGCTATGATGAAGTGGCTTCGTGATTTTGACTTGCTGGAGTTCGATTCGACCAAGGGCTACAGCCTATCAGAGGAAGGGCGTTCATGGGCAGAGCAGATCCAATGGTCCCCTGAAAAACTGCAATTTGATAGCAGTATGGAAGTTGCTGAAGAATCATTGAGTGATGTGTCTCCGGATATGACCTCTCTCGATCAGGCTGCACTTGTATATCAAATTACTGCTAATGCAGCATTCGCAGTGCGGACAGTGAATCAATTGCATTTCGGTCTTTGGGCTCACCCTCGGCGTCATTTTGCAGTGCTTTCCGGTTTGTCAGGATCGGGAAAAACACTACTGGCTCGCCGTTACGCTGAAGCATTATCGAGTCAGTTCTCGAAAGCCCCTGAAAAAAATGTGTTCATTCAGGTAGTCCAGCCCGGGTGGTACGATCCTGCGCCTCTTTTCGGCTATATCAACCCACTAGTGCCCGATAACTATGTACGCCCACCACTGCTAGATTTTTTATTGTTAGCAGCGACACATCCTAGTCAACCTTTTACAGTGATTTTGGATGAGATGAACCTGTCGCATCCAGAGCAGTACTTCGCACCGCTGCTATCAGCGATGGAGTCTGGTGACAGGCTGCGGCTTCACAACGAAGGGCAATCCTTCGACGGAGTGCCGAGCACGATACCTTATCCCAACAACGTGGCCTTCATCGGGACAGTTAACATGGATGAGACTACTCACGGCCTTTCAGACAAAGTGCTTGATCGTGCGTTTACGTTAGAGTTCTGGGAGATCAACTTGGCCGACTATCCAAACTGGGGCGAGTTTGATCTTAGCTCTTCAGACATTGCTAAAGTTCGTAGCTGTCTTGAAGAACTGTTGACTGTCTTGGCTCCTGAACGGCTGCATTTTGGTTGGCGTACTGTCGGGGACGTGCTCTCATATCTTGCGTTGGCCAGTAAAGCTGAACACTACAATCTAATTAGCGCGCTAGATGATGTGATCTATGCACGAGTGTTGCCCAAGCTCAGAGGGTCTGAAAGCCAGCGCTTACATGATGCTTTGGATAAAACTGCTGCTGTTTTAAAGGGTCAAGGTCTATTACGTTGTAGCGTCAAAGTCAACTCGCTCAAGGTAGATTTGGCTGACACTGGACTGATGCGGTTCTGGCGTTGATGGGAAGATTAAGCGTTTATCACAGCGGCCAGGAACCGCTGGTTAAGTTGGGTGAACTGACGCCAGGGTCAACTCTGCAGGGGTTCGAGGAAAAGAAGAGCTATCTGATAAAAGCGGATGCAGGAACATCGCGATTGTATGTCGATGATGCGCTGTTACCTATGGATGCGGAGAATGAGTTCTGGCTTTGGTCGCCGGGATTCTATGCCGGAGAGGTTGAAGTGCAGCTGGAGCAGCAAGGTAAGCATGTGCCGACACGTTTCTTGATTGATGTGGCTCCAGCACGGCATAAAACAGGACGTGAACAGTACACTGAATATATAGGCCAAATCGCCGATTACGTACCTCAGCTACTAGCAGGGACTGAACCAGCCAAACACGGACTAGGCGGGCGATCCAACTCAAAGCTTTCTCTTTGGATTAGCTATGCGCGTTTCCGCTGTTATATTGATCGTTACTTGAAGGGCCTGAGATCGGTCAGCGAATGGCCAATCGTTCGTCTAAACCATCAACGAGAGCAACTACCGATACATCTTGTTCGACGAGTTGATGTGACGACTGTACGGCGCTTAAGTGCAAATCCCAAATTATTGGGTGTGCTGGCTCATCACCACGCAGAGCCACTAGATACCGTAATCGAAAATAATCGGTTGGATGCCCCTTTCAATGAACCTACGCAAGACAACGCAGCCAATCGAGTTATAGCGCGGCAGTTGGATAGAGTATTGCGAAGAACCAGCAAGCTCATAGAGTCATTTGCAAATTATAAAGACAGCTCCGGAGATACAGAAAGCGATATCCTTTCAAGAATACCTCGCCGCTTAGAGTATCTCGCTGAAGTTCGGAAACGATTGCTTAAGCTTTCGCGCAACAAGCCCTTCAGTGCAGCCAATAAATCCAAAAGCAGTGTAGCTGGGCTAAATGCTGTTTCCGGGAACCCTCATTACAACGTAACCGTTCACGCCCAAA
>JAWSVD010000456.1:0-2095 GCA_033852095.1 Granulosicoccaceae bacterium
GGACACTATCTGAGTTGATGCTGCATTTCCAAACGAGCGCTTGGAAATAAAGTGGCTGCGTAGTATCGTGCTATGTATGCTGGGGTTGTTTTTTACCTGACTTGATCCCCACACTGGGATATGCAATACGGCTCATTTATGTGCCTTGATCTATTTAGCTCTATTTAAAAAGGATTTTACATGCGTCTGCTCTCTCCGATTGGTTCTGCCTGTCCATTGAAATCACGGGAGTTCTTGTTACTGCGTCGCTGGCTACGTTTCGTTGCTTTTTCGATGCTGGTTCTCTTTCAGCTGGTAATGAGCTCGGTTGCGCGTGCTGTGCCCGGGGATGAAAATTGGTCGACTCAATTCGCCTTAGAGGCACTTGATGGCCCTGTTTCAGCGATAACAACAGACGTGGCAGGCAACGTTTATGTCACTGGCAGTTTTAGCTATGCAGATGGGTTATTAGTGAACAGAATCGCCAAATGGGACGGCAGCAGTTGGAGCGCCCTGGGCTCAGGGATCACCACAGCTTATGCTACCTCGACACTTCTGCACGACGGAAGTAACTTATACGTTGGAGGTAGTGGGATTAGTATTAACGGCACAACCACACGCGAGAGTGTGGTGAAGTGGGACGGAAACAATTGGACATCTATTGGCATGGGTTGGGGCCCCGGATATAGGGTAAATGCCTTGGCGATCAACGCTGCTGATCTTTACGTGGGTGGTGTTTTTCGTGATGCAGGGGGTGTTGACAAAGCGGACAGCGTTGCCAAATGGGACGGCAGCAACTGGTCTGCTTTGGCGCAAGGATTAGATGCGAACCCTGTTTATACTCTGGTACACGATGGCACTTATTTATATGTCGGTGGCGATATTGGTGGCCCAAATAACATGTTCGGACAAGGCATATGGCGCTGGAACGGC
This sequence comes from Granulosicoccaceae bacterium, assembly GCA_033852095.1. Classification (GTDB taxonomy): domain Bacteria; phylum Pseudomonadota; class Gammaproteobacteria; order CALCKW01; family CALCKW01; genus CALCKW01. The sequence continues at coordinate 913 of JAWSVD010000456.1, forward strand.
AGTGCTTGGTCCACCACGTGGGCAGGGGTCAATGGCGATGCCAAAGCGATGGTATTGGACAGCAGCGGTAACCTCTATGTGGCGGGGATCTTCAGTGATGCGAGCGGCGTAGCCAATACGAGCAACATCGCCAAGTGGGACGGAAGCAATTGGTCAGGTGTAGGGCTGGGTTTGGGGGCTGGCAGTGTTATTAGCTCCTTGGCGTACGACGGTGCGAATGTGTACGCCGGTGGTGCACTCGACCCAGCGGGGGGAAGTGCATTAATCACCGCTGCAGCAAAATGGGATGGAAATAACTGGTCGGCCATGGGCAGCGGACTCAGCAGCGGAACCGGCAGCGTTTCGATCGGCACCCTTGCACACGATGGCACTGCCTTGTACTTGGGCGGCGAATTCAACAGCGCGAGCAGTGATCCTGTCGCTAATTATGTCGCACGTTGGAATGGCAGCAGTTGGAGCGGGATGAGCAGTTCACCGCTTGCTTCCAGCATGCAGGGGCTCAACGGTACCGTTTACGCCATCGTCTCGGACATGGCCGGTGGCTGGTATGTGGGAGGGGATTTCACAGATGCAGGTGGCAACCTCAGTGCGGATCGTATCGCAAAGTGGGATGGCAGCAGTTGGGCCGCTGTTGGTGCGGGCCTGAATGACACGGTAAAAGCGCTCGCTTTTGATGGCACGGACTTGTTTGTTGGTGGAAAATTCACCGACGCTGGGGGTGACCCTAACGGTGACATGATTGCACAGTGGACTGGCAGCAGTTGGCAGTCCTTGGGGGCAGGGCTGAGCGGCGGAGTTTACGGTTCCGTGCATGCGCTAATTTTTGAAGGCAGCGATTTGTACGTGGGGGGGCACTATCAGAATGCCGGAGGTGACCCCAGTGCTATCAATATCGCCAAGTGGAGCAATAATAGTTGGTCGGCGATAGGGGCGGGGTTTAATGGAGTAGGTAATTCTGTATACGCGCTGGCCCATGATGGTAATACACTTTATGCGGCTGGGAGCTTGTACTACGGCACGCCGGATACATCTGCCAGAATTATTGCTCAATGGGATGGTGTCAGCTGGTCATCAGTGGGCACCGGAGGATTAGCAACACACAACTACAGCAGTGGGAGTGCGTTGTTGATACACGACGGTCTTTTATACGCAGCCGGGGTGTTTGATGATGCCGGTGGCGATC
>JAWSVD010000457.1:0-3974 GCA_033852095.1 Granulosicoccaceae bacterium
GAACCGTCGTCCGCCGGGGTCGCGTACAGGCTGACGGCGTAGTCGGTGTGCTCGTGTGCGCTGCTGCTGATGAACGCATCTTGCAGTCGCGTGCCGTCACCGGCGCCCGTGTCAGCGGCCAACAGCGCCTGCGCCGTGGGAAAGTTCTGGAAGATCAGGATGCTCTCGCTGAGCCCTTCCTGTGCACCAATTGCAGAACACGCTTGTATATTGGCGTAATGCAAATAGTGGTTGTGATCGTTCTCAAGGTGGCGGTTTTGCAACTGCTCCAACCAGCTCCAGAGCGACTGCTCTGGCACTGAGGGCACGCGCAATGGGACCACACCCAAGTACATGCCCACCGACTGCTCCACACCCGCGAGCTCGGCCGGTCGGCCCGAGACCGTGACATCCAACACCGGGCTTATCTGCCCAGACTGCTGCGCCAGCACCTGCAACCAGGCGCCTTGCAAGACGCTGCTCTGGGTGATGCGGTGCTGTCGCGCCGCCTGATTGAGTTCAACACCCGCAGCCGCCGCCAGCACTGCGCGATGGATGGCGCGCTGCCCGCTCGCGTCCTCGCCTGCTGTGCTTGCAACAGAGAAGCGCGTGGGTTCGTCCACCTCAGCCAATTGCTGCTGCCAGTAGTGCGTGGCCGCCGCCTTGTCTTGGCGCTGCAACCAGCGCAGGTAGTCACCGTGCGACGTTGCGGCCGGCAATGCCGCTGAGGTCACTGACCTCTTGGCGTTGTAGAGCGCCGCCAACTCGGCCACCATGATCGAGGAACTCCAGCCATCGGTCACCGCGTGGTGTGTCATCCACATCAGCGTGTAACCGCCGTCGGGTCGCTGCACCAAGGTTAGGCGCATCATCGGCGCACTGTCGAAGCTCAGCGGCGCCGTGCGGTCCTCTGCCTCCAGGGTGTCCAGCGCCTGGGCGATGTCGGAGCGGTCGCTCCAGTCCAGTTCATGCCAAGGCAACTCGGCAGACGCGAGCACCACTTGTTGTGGCTGTGCCTGGCCGGCGATGGCAAAACGTGTGCGCAGGCTGGTGTGCCGCTGCAGCAGATCTTCAAAGCTGCTGCGCAAGCAATCGACGTCCAGCGTCTGGTCAAAATCTACGCGTGAATGCAACAGATACACCGCCGCGCCCGCCACCATCTGGGTGTGGAAAATCATCGCCACCTGACCCGGCGTGGCATCAAATACATCCTCAACGTCCGCGACATCGGCCAGCAAATTGTCTAAATTCGTTTGATTCAGCTCAGTGGCCAAGGGGAAATCAGAAGGGTTCAAACCCTGGGCGGACGGATCCTGACACTGTGCGATCAAGCGCTGCGAATCGGCCAGTACATCGCGGTGCAGCTGTTCTATTTCTTCAGCGCTGAACGCTGCGTTGTCGTACCGCCAATGAAAACAAGCTCTGCCATCAGCGAGCCACTCGAGCCCGAGGTTAAGCGCCTTATTCGGCGGCGCGGCGACGATGTTCGGTGAACAGTCTTGTATTTGCAGGCTAAGCTGCGCTTCTGGCGCGTGAGCTGAGCCCGCCACGCCGCGATACGGGGACTGGCGCAGCTGCTCCTTGACCCCCATCAAGGCGAGGTGAAGGTCGCTGTCTGCTGTCAACACCCAGTCTGAGGCCCAGTCTGCAGCCGCGACGGTTTGTGCGTAAACGCCCACTTCACTCAGGTCAGTTCGGGTGTTCCTGCGCAGCGCCACAGCCAGCGACGAGGCGCTACTGTCGGCCGTCAGCACACGGCTCAGCGCCGTTAACAACAGCTCTTGGGCACCAATACGGTAACTCGATCCCGCACCACGCAGCTGCTCAGAGAATTCATTTTCCAGCTCTACGCTATACGCTATTTGCTCTCCGCCATTGACCGCCGGCGCCAACTGAACAACCTTGATTGCTGCTGGTGGCGCCACCGCCTCTGTTTCAATTTCTTGTATCTGCTGCTGCAGCAGGCGAACCGTGCTGCGTGGTTCAGGCAACTCGGCCTCACCATCACTGAGCAACAACAGCAAATCGCGTTCGACAATTCGCAGCGATTCAAAGTCTGCCAACAGCGGGTGCACACGAACAACCAAGCGACGTTTGTTGTGCCTGTCAACCAGACAGGCGGAGAACAGCTCTACCCTGTCGTCGCTGTATTCACCCAGGTACGCCAGCAAGGCCGCGTCGTTGCCCTCAAATAAGGGGACTTCCAGTTCGATTGTCTCTGCAATCGTGGCCTGCCATGCGGACTGCTGCTCAGTGAATTGAGTCCGCAGTGCGGGGTGGTGCGCCAGCAGTCGCTGCAGTGCTTGCTGGCATTCACTCGCTGTCTGAGATTCCAGTGGCAATAACAAGTGGTACAGACGGCGCGGCGTGTCATCACCCAGCTGCTCCACTTGACTGGGCAGCAACGCAATAGGACCCGATTTGCAGGATCCAGTTTGATGCCCGTCGCTCTGGACAGCCACCGCCGCCAAATCGGCGAGCCGCTGCTGCAGAAAGACGTCGCGAATGTCGAAGGCCAGGCCCGCTTGTTTTGCCCGACTGACGAGCTGCAGGCACAGGATCGAATCCCCGCCCAGCTCAAAAAAGTTGTCATCACGGCCCACTTGTTCTGTGCCGAGCAGATCACGCCACAGACCCGCCAGGGTGATTTCTGCGGCTGTGCTGGGCGCCACGTACGCTGTGTCCCGCGCCAGTGCATCGTTTTCGGGCGCCGGCAGTGCGCGTTGATCCACTTTGCCGTTGGCGTTGACGGGCAGCTCTGCCATGCTGACATACAGCTTTGGCACCATATAATCGGCCAATTTAGCCTGCAGTGCTGCACGCAGTTCCCCGCTGTCCAGCGCCGCGCCATTGGCCGGCACCACGTAGGCCACCAGTCGCTGCGAGCCCTTGATGCTCTTGGCCACCACCGCCGATTGTGCCACCGCATCGAGCGCTTCCAGCTGCTTCTCTATCTCGCCGGGCTCAATGCGGAAGCCGCGGATTTTCAATTGCGCGTCCGCACGGCCCAGGTATTCCAGCTGACCGTCTTCACGCCAGCGCACCCGATCGCCGGTGTTGTACAGCCGGCCCAGAGCAAAGGGATTGGGCACAAACACGTCTTGGGTCTGCTCGACCTGGCCGTGATAGCCCCGCGCCAGTGTCTCGCCGCCAATGTACAAGGTGCCCACTGCGCCCACTGGCAGCAGTTGACGATTTTCATCCAGCACCCACGCTTGCGCATTCGCAACCGGCCTGCCGATGGGTGCAGGACGCCCAGCCAAGAGCTCGACCTGGTCCAGGCGAGCCGCCGTGCAAACAATGGTTGTCTCTGTCGGACCGTAGGTGTTCCACAGACCCAGTGGTGCAGGCACCAGCTCACGCCAGCGCTGCACAGCGTGTGCTTTGACCGCTTCACCGCCGAGTATAATATGGCGCAATGTGCCGGGCAGTTGCGCTATGGCTTCTTCATCGCTCACCAGCGCGTGCCAATAGGCCGTGGGCAAGTCGAGCAAGGTCACGCCACTGCGCGCCAGGGACTGCCAAAACAATTCAGCGCTGGCGGCCAGCTCATCTTCGCGCATGAGCAAGCTCGCGCCGTTGAGCAAGGCCGTGTAGATTTCTTCAATGCTGGTATCAAAACTCAGCGCGGAGAACTGCAACATGCGATCCGCCGCCGTGACCGCTAACTGCTCGCTCAACCAGCCGATGTAGTTGCTGACCGTGCGGTGCTCGATCATCACCCCTTTGGGTTTTCCCGTGGACCCGGAAGTGAAGATCAGGTACATCAACTGATCCGCGCTGACGTCCAGCTCAATGTTCTGTTCGGCTACACCTGCTTCAGGGGCGGCTTGCAGGAATGACAGCTCTGCGCTGTCGCCCAGGCCCTCTGCCGCGCCGACCACAAAACGCAGTCCCGACTCTTGCACGATCTGTTGCCGGCGCACTGCCGGCTGGCGCGGATCGAGGTAGCCAAACGCGCCACCGGCTTTGTTGATGCCAAGCTGCGCGACCAC
>JAWSVD010000458.1:0-6683 GCA_033852095.1 Granulosicoccaceae bacterium
CGTCTAGCCCGCTGCATCGAGGTAAGGGACGCGCACCAGCGAGCATCGGCGCGGATGCGCTTCGCTTATACGCCCTACGGTTGTGAGGCTGCTTCAAAACTGCAGCCAGCTGCGTTACTCGCGTGTTTGGCTGTTCGCAACAATGACTCGAACACCGGCCCGGTCCAGCATCTCCAGCGCCTGCTCGGGCACGCCCTCATCGGTGATCGCCGTGGAGACCCGCTCCAGCGGGCAGAGTATCAAGCTGCCATGAGTGGCAAACTTGCTGCTGTCCACCAGCACGATCAGCTCTTCGGTCTGTTTGATCAGCTTTTGCTCGGCTTTGATCAGCAGCGGGTCTGTCTCGATCAGCCCTTGTTGGCGCACGGCAAAGGCACCCATGAACATTTTCGACGCGTAGAAGCGATCGCTCATGGTGTCTTCTTCATAGGGGCTGAGCACGATGTTTTGCTCGCGGAACACCTCGCCGCCGGGCAGCATGACGTGGTTGCGCGAGCGCCGCAGCAGGTGATCCGCCATGGTGAAGGAGTTGGTCAGCACGTGCATGCACAAGTCCTCCATGAACTCGGCCATGCGGTGCGTGGTGGTGCCGCCGTTGATGATGATGGCCTCACCGTCCGAGCAGAGGGCCACGGCCTCGCGGGCGATCGCGCGCTTTTTGCGCACGTGCACGTTATCGCTGCTGACGAAAGGATCGCCTGCCAAACGCTGCTGCAGCGGGTTGCTGTCGGACAGCGCCTCGATGCCACCGCGAATTTTCTGCACCAGCTTGGCGCGGGAGAGGGTGTTGATGTCGCGGCGAACGGTGGCGATCGAGGTGTCCAGAGCCTGCTCCAGCTCAGCGACCGAGACAATCGGCTGTTCGCTGAGCAGTTGCAGTATCTTTTGGTGGCGTTGGCGGGCGTTCATAGGGGATTTATGGTTATTTGATCAAGTTCGATCAAATAACCATATCACAATGACGCCTTTTGATTGCCGCTGGGCAAACCATGCCGCTAGACGATGCCCGAGCCACTGGTCTTGGGCGCCGGTCGGTCAGCTGCGCATGTGGCGCGGTAGCCGCTGGCCCGGTAGCTCGCCAGTGCATTGATGGCACCGCCCGAGCGCGATCTGGCCATTTGCAGGATGGGCTCCACGTCCAAGTTATAAGCCGCTTTCAATCCGGCCTGCGCCATCATGGCGTCATTGGCTTGTTGGTGCTCCGCGAGTGCGCTGCGATCGACCAGCAGTGCCTTAACAAAAGCACGCTGCACCTCGGACGCGCTGTAGATCAGGCTCTCGATCGGATCAGTGACATTGTGCGACTGATCGAGCATGTAGAAGGGCGCGAAGTCCGCCGAGGTGTTGGCGATGTCCACCAGCTCGTTGAAGATCAAGAACAGCTGGTAGGGGTTAATCGATCCACTGTCCAGATCGTCGTCGCCGTATTTGCTGTCGTTGAAGTGAAAGCCGCCCAGCTTGCCAAACTGCGACAGCCGAGAGACGATCATCTCGATGTTGACGTTGGGGGCGTGGTGGCCCAAATCAACCAAGCACTTGCAACGTTCGCCCACTTCGGTGGCGGCCAGGTAGCTACTGCCCCAGTCTTGTATTACGGTGGCGTAGAAGGCCGGCTCAAATATCTTGTGCTCCAGCAACAGGCTCCAGTCCTGGGGCAGGGTGGCGTAGATCGCCTGAGCACTCTCGATGTAGCGGCTGAAAGCCTGGGCGAAGTGCTGCTGTCCGGGAAAGTTGGCGCCGTCGCCGACCCAGATGGTCAATGCCTTGGAACCGAGCTTTTGCCCCAGTTCGGCCACTTCGATGTTGTGCGCGATCGCCTGTTCGCGGGCGCTGGCCTCGCTGTGGCTGAGGCTGCCAAATTTGTAGGACGCCGCCTGATCTTCTTGGTCTTGGAAGGTGTTGGAGTTCATCGCATCAAAATGCAAGCCCAGTGCAGTCGCGTATTCGCGCAGCTCGCTGGGGTCATCCGGGGTGTCCCAGGGGATGTGCAGGGACACGCCAGGCGTGGCCTGCCCGAGCTGCTGGATCACCGAGCAGTCGGCGAGCTTTTCGTAGATGCCGCGGGGCTCGCCCGGCTGCGGAAAACGGGCGAAGCGGGTGCCGCCGGTGCCCACGCCCCAGGAGGGCAGCGCAACGCTGAAGTCCATTGCCCGCTGGGTCAGGGTATCGATGTCGATGCCCTGGCGCGAGAGCCGCTCACCCAGTGCCGCGTAATCCAGTTCCAGTGCGTTTTGCAGCGGGCTGTTCTGTGCGGCGATAAAATCCGCGGATATTTTCAATTGCTCAGACATGAGGCGCTCCTAGCGGGTGAAGGACGGGGCGTGCCCGGCGTCGACATTGAGTATATTGCCAGTGGACTTAGAGGTGCTATCCGAGACAAAGAAATACACGGCCTCGGCGATGTCTTCGGGGAAGACATTGCGCTTGAGCAGGCTGCGCTTGCGGTAGTGCTCTTCGAGATCATCGGTGGACATGTCGTAGGCTTCTGCGCGCTCTTCCTTCCACTTGCCGGTCCATATCTTGGAGCCGCGCAACACGGCGTCTGGGTTGACCACATTGGCGCGGATGCCCAGTGGTGCACCCTCTAGAGCGACGCAGCGTGCGAGCTGTATTTCGGCGGCTTTGGCGGTGCAATAGGCGGAGGCGTTGGCCGATGCCACCAGACCGTTTTTGCTGGCGATAAAGACCACCGCGCCGCCGATGTTCTGGGCTTTCATCATCGCGAATGCCGAGCGAGAGACCAAAAAGTAACCGGTGGAGAGGATGTTCTGGTTGAAGTTCCAGGCTTCCAGGGTGGTCTCTTCCAGTGGCGAGGAGGAGGCGATGCCCGCGTTGGAGACGAGGGTGTCAACGCCGCCAAAGCGCAGCGCCGCGTCGTCGAAGGCCTGCTGTACTTGTACTTCGTCGGTGACGTCCATCACTGCACCGCCTACCTTGTCGGCGCCGAAGATGCCGGCGAATTCGCTGATGGTGGCGCTCAGGCTGTCACTGTCGATGTCGGTGAGGAATACGCAAGCGCCCTCGGCGAGCAGGCGCGTGGCCGATGCGCGGCCGATGCCGCCGGCGCCGCCGGTGATCAGCGCGATGCGGCCCGCCAGACTCTTGGGCTTGGGCATGCGCTGCAACTTGGCTTCTTCGAGCAGCCAGTACTCGATGTCAAAAGCCTCTTGCTCGGGCAGGCCCTGGTATTCACTGACGCCCGAGGCGCCGCGCATGACGTTGATCGCGTTGACGTAGAACTCACCGGCGATGCGGGCCGTGGCCTTGTCCTTGGCAAAGGTCAGCATGCCCACGCCGGGGATCAAATAGACCACGGGGTTGGCATCACGCACGGAGGGGCTGTTGTCGCGCTTGCAGCGATCGTAATAGGCCTGGTAGTTGAGGCGGTACTGCTCCAGCGCTGTGTCCAGGCCTGCGATGGTGGCATCGAGGTCCGCAGCTTGGGGAGCAAAGTCGACCACCAAGGGGCAAATTTTGGTGCGTAAGAAGTGATCGGGGCAGGAGGTGCCAAGCTTGGCCAGCGGCTCCAGCTGCGCACTGTTGACAAATTCCAACACCTCGGGAGAATCATTGAAGTGCCCGACCTGACGTTGCGTTGCGCTGCTCTTGCCGCGTATAAGCGGCATAAGCTTGGATGCGGTGGCGCGGCGTGCGTCGCTGTCAAGTGACTGGTGCACGGCGCCGCCGAAGCTTGCTGTGTCCGCCAGCTGCTCATCGAGCCAGGCTTGGGCGCGGTTGATCATCTCTAAGGATGTCTGGTAACAGCTCTCGCCGTCGTCGGCCCAGGTGAACAGACCGTGAGATTCGAGCACCGCGCCTTTGAGCTCTGGGTTATCGTGTGCAAGTTTTTCCAGCTCTAAGCCCAGCTGAAAGCCGGGTCGGCGCCACGGTAGCCAGCCGATTTCATCGCCGTACACTTTAGCTGTCAGCTCTTTGCTGTTGACGCTCGCGGCGATGGCGATCACCGCGTCGGGGTGCAGGTGGTCCACGTGGCTGAAGGGTACGTAGGCGTGCAGGGGGGTGTCGATGCTGGCGGCGCGGGTGTTGAGGTTAAAGGTGCAGTGCGGCAGCATGGCGACCATTTCATCCTCGTATTCCAGGCCGCGGTACAGTGATTTGAGCGCGCGCAGCTTCTCCATATAGAGAGTGGAAAATCCGTCCAGCTGCATGCTGCCGATGTCGCCACCGGATCCCTTGACCCACAGCACTTCCACCTCTTCACCGGAGAGGGGGTCTTTCATCTGCACCTTTGTGGAGGTGTTGCCGCCGCCGAAATTGGTGACGCGCATGTCCGAGCCCAATAAATTAGAGCGGTAGAGCAGCAGCTCCGGCTCTGAGAGTTTTGCCGCGGCAGCATCGTCCCATAAATTAGGGATCTGGCGCGAGGTGGCTTGGGTCGGCATAGGGAATCTCCAAAGTGACTAATAAGGTGGCTGGCTCAAACATCAGGGGCAAAACCACCGTCAGTGCACCAGCGAGCACAGTGCATCATATAGCCTGTTCAAAATGATCGCAAATGATTTATTGGGCATAAAAGCAACATAGCAATCACTATCGCTCATATAAAATCACATAGTTGTTGTTTTGAGGGTAATTATGATGCATATTGATGGTCAGCGAGGTGTTGTTATTGGCTCAGCGCCGATCTCGGTATCTCGCCTCGGGTACACAACAGGGGGCCTCTTTATGGCCCCGTATCGAAGCATTTGGAGTGCAAACCATGAACTTGAAAAAACTGCTAATTGCCGCCTCTGTGGCTGCCACACTCGTCGGCGGCACAGCGCAGGCTGATGACATCAGAATCGGTCTTGTCGTTAAAGCGTTGGGCATCGGCTTTTTTGAAGCCGCCGCCAAAGGCGCCGAAGAAGCCGCGGCGGAATTGGGCGGGGTAGAGGTGATCTACACTGGGCCTACTTCCACGACTGCGGAAGGTCAAATAGAAGTGCTCAACTCACTCATCGCGCAAAAGGTTGATGCGATCGCTGTCTCTGCCAACGACACCGACGCGCTCGTGCCCATCTTGAAGAAAGCGGGCCAGCGTGGCATTAAAGTTATTTCGTGGGATTCGGGTGTGGCCGATGCGGGTCGTCTGATTCACTTGAACCCCTCCAGCAACGCCTTGATCGGTGAGATGAACATCAAGCTGGCTGCAGATGCATTGGCAGCTGCGGGCGCAGAGACCGGCGATTTTGCTATCCTGAGTGCAACACCGACATCGACGAACCAGAATATCTGGATCGAAGAGATGAAAAAGGTGATGCCTGACTTCCCCGGTTTGAACTTGGTCACCACCGTGTACGGTGATGATCTGGCAGACAAGAGCTACCGCGAGACGCAGGGTCTGTTGCAGACCTATCCCGACTTGAAAGTCATCGTATCGCCTACTTCTGTTGGCATTGTGGCCGCGGCTCAAGCGGTTGAAGATGCGGGCAAAGTTGGAGAAGTGTTTGTTACAGGTCTGGGTCTGCCCTCTGAGCTGGCGGGTCACGTGAAAGCGGGCTCGGTGAAGAGCTTCGCCATCTGGAACCCCATCGACTTGGGCTACGCGGCGACCATGATTGCCTATAACCTGGTCAAGGGTACTGCCACTGACACTGAAGTCGGCATGGGCCGCATGGGTGTTGCAACACTCGCCGACGACGGCAGCACCGCCATGGCCGAGCCCTTCATCTACGACGCTTCTAACGTGGATGAGTTTGCCAAGATTTTCTGATCTATTCCGCTTGAAGTTATAGTTTTGGCTGGGGCGATTGCGCCCCAGCTTTTTTTAACGGTTCACAAAAGTAGGTTGCGATGAGCGAACAGCAAGCGATGTTCTCCCTGCGCGGAATCAGTAAGTCTTTCCCGGGGGTCAAGGCGCTGGACAAAGTTCAGCTCGATTTGTATCCGGGCCAGGTCACGGCACTGATCGGCGAGAACGGGGCGGGCAAATCAACCCTGGTGAAATCCATGACCGGCATCTACCGGCCAGAGTCAGGCGAGATACGCTTCAACGGTGAAGTGATTGACCTTCGCACACCGGAGGACGCGCGGCGTTTGGGCATCACCGCGATTCACCAAGAGACGGTGTTATTTGAAGAGCTCTCCGTCGCTGAAAACATATTTGCCGGTCACTATTTGTACGTCGGTCGCTCGGGGCGGCTGAATTGGCCCGCGATGTACACGCGGGCTGCACAGATTCTCGATGAAATAGAGGCGCCTGTAGCCCCGCGAGAGTTGCTGAAGAACCTGAGCATTGGCCAGCGCCACATGGTCGCTATCGCCCGCGCGCTGTCCTTCGATGCCAAAGTGGTGATATTGGACGAGCCTACGGCGGCCCTGTCTCAGCATGAGATCGAAGAGCTTTACAAAATTGTGCAGCGGCTCAAGGCCGCGGGTTGCGCTATTTTGTTTATCAGTCACAAATTTGATGAAATTTTCGCCATCGCAGATCGCTACACGGTGTTTCGCGATGGTTGTTACGTGGGTCACGGCTTGATCGCAGAGACACACGAATCCGAACTGGTCACCTTGATGGTCGGTCGCTCGGTGGAGCAGGCCTTCCCCAAACAAGTGGTTGAATTGGGTGAGACGGTGCTGTCGGTCAAAGACCTCAGCCACGCCACCGAGTTTGACGGCGTTAATTTTGAGGTGCGCCGCGGCGAGATACTGGGCTTTTACGGTCTGGTGGGCGCAGGGCGCAG
>JAWSVD010000459.1:0-2826 GCA_033852095.1 Granulosicoccaceae bacterium
TCGTCATGGGCATATTGCTGCCAATTTTCCAGCTCAACGACATGGTGGGCTAAGCTAAGCCACCCCGCTCGAGCAGTGTGAGTGCTTGTCTGGGCCACAGCCTGGAAAAGACTCATAAACACACACCTCGCACGACTTCCGCACGCTCAGCCAATACTCCGCCGTCAGCCTACTGCTCCCGCAACCAAACACAGCAAAGCAGCAACTGCTGCGATGCGCTGCGAACTCGCGCGCATATACATCTCCCCCAGCCTCAGCAACACTTAAGCATTGCCCATTTTCGCCGCCATTTGAGGCAGGCCTTTGTTATCCAAACGGCAATGAAGACCGACTGCGAGCTGCTCAATGAAGCAGCACCCAGCGCCTGGCCAAATGACCTGAAGCCAGCGGCTGCACACGATCACGGCGCTAGCACATCAAGGCACTAGGGTCAGAGCCCTGACCAGGTCCGAGCGGCTCACTGAGGCCGGCAACAGCTCCACTGCTAGGGAACCCATGGAATGAGAATATCGACGCGTCTAATTATCCAGTCAATTGCAGCCGCCGCTGCACTGGCGGGTGTAGGGGCTCTGGGACTGATGGGCGTTCGCCATATCCAGCAAGAGCTGCACGTGATGACATCGGATATTCTGCCGCTAAAGAACAAACTGCTGCAACTGGAGCAGCACAAAGAGCAAACTCTGCGCGCCCTGCTGGCTCTTAGCCACGCAGGCCACCGCGACGAGGCAGCAGGACTGAATTCAGAGGTTGAAGAAAGGCTGGCAGAGCTACAGCTCAGCAGCGACTCCCTGAGCGCCAGCGACCAAGTGGGCACAGTGGATATTTCCGCCTTCTACACGACCCGCGACGGTATCAATCACAACATCGAAACCAGCTACGCAGGTCAAGACACCTACCAGGAGGCTGCAAAAAAAGCGCAAAGTTCCCTGGAAAAGGCTAGCGACTCCGTCGATGAAGTCAGCAAGGGCGTGCAGGCGATTGCCAACGACGCCAATGTCTCGGCCGTGGGCGCACGTTCAAAGAGTGATGAGCTGATCGCCCAACAACGTCAAGCGCACCGCATCAATCAGCTGCTGAGCTCGATCAATGTGCTGCTCTATGAAGTCGACGGCGCGCAAAGCAAATACAAATTAGAACCCGCCAGAGAAAAATTCAACACCCTGTTCACCGAGCTCGATGAGATCGCGAAAACCACCTTTGAGACGGAGGAGCTGAACACGGCTATACACAGTGTCACGGCTATTCGGCTGAAGTTTAGCGCGGAAGAAAAAGGGCTCTTCGATCTTAAATTGAGCGTGCTTGCGAAAACACCCAAGACTAAATTCGCCTACCGCAAGCTGCTGCGCGCAGTGACCATGGACATCGAGGCCGCCAGCGCTGCGGTCTCATCGGCGATCGCTCGGCTCGAGGCCGAAATCGTTTTAGCCAATGACAACATTGGCGCGGCACTCGCCTTCAGCAGCGACCCCAGCAGCATCACCGCCATCAACCGCGCACTGATACTCGACACACGAGACCTGCGCATCGAGTTACAGCCCTTGTTTGCAGCGACAGATATTCGGGCTTTGGCCGGCGAGTATCGCCAGGCGAGCAAAAAAATCCACGCGCTCACGGTGCTCTCTTTTAGGCTCAGTGACGAACTCATGAAACAAGAACTGATCGCCCTTTCCGACCTGTCTGACAGCATTGGCGATGAACTGGACGAAGTGCAGCAAGCCATCAGTGCGGTTAACAACGGAAAACGCGCCACTTTCAGCAGTCAACAGGCGCTGAAGGACAGCATTGTAGCGCTGAAGCAAGTCTCAGAATCACAGCGAGAGACTGGCCAGGAACGAGTCGACAGCATCAATGAAAAGCTCGCCGATGTGATCAGCGCCGTCGATGACAAGGTCAGCCAGTCCACCTCGCTCATCATACTTATTTCGGTCGCCGCCATACTCTTTTCGGCGGCCTTCAGCTTTATCACCATTAAAGCCATCTTGAGCCGACTGCAGCGCGCACTGCAAGTCGCCGAGACAGTCTCCTCCGGTGATCTCAGCCCAGTGGATCCCAGCGAACACCGGGACGAAGTCTCACATGTGCTGGATGCCCTGGCGCGCATGGTCACCATGCTGGACGGATCAGTGCGGCAGATTCGCAGCGCCAGCGCGTCGGTCAATCAAGGTGCTGAGGAAATAGACAACAGCAACACAGCCCTGACCCGCCGAAACGAGCAACAGGCCCAGCACCTCAACGACACCGCAAATTCAACACGCAACGTTAGCGAATTGATGAAAACTGGCGCAGAGGCCGTTCAACAGGTCAGCGATCTCTCCTGCACGGCAGCGAACACAGCAGAACAAGGACGCGCAGTGGTCAATCAGGCCATGAGCACCATGCTCAGCATTGAAAACGGCTCAAAGGAGATCAGCAACATCATTTCGGTGATTGACAGCATCTCCTTTCAGACCAACATTCTGGCGCTGAACGCTGCTGTAGAGGCCAGTCGGGCGGGGGAGCTGGGACGAGGTTTTGCAGTCGTGGCCAGCGAAGTGCGAGCACTGGCCAGCAAGAGCAAAGAGGCGGCCAATCAAATCAAGGAGATCATCGCCAACAACGTCGCAGACGTTGAAGCAGGGACAGCGCTGGTCAACGACGCCGGCCAACGCATGGAGGATGTAGTGCAAAAGGTTGGCGAGGTCAGAAACCTGATCGAGGAGATTTCGAGTGCATCCAAAATGCAAGTCGAATCCATCGCACACATCGACGCATCAGTGGATGAGATCGAGTCAATGACCCAACAAAATGCAAGCTTGTCAGCCGAAAATTCCGGTTCCGCCAAAAACC
>JAWSVD010000060.1:0-24899 GCA_033852095.1 Granulosicoccaceae bacterium
ACGATTCGGTCGGCTAAGGTCATTGCCTCCACCTGATCGTGGGTAACGTAGATCATGGTTGATTTCAGTGTCTGGTGCAGGCGGGCTATCTCGTGGCGCATGCCCATGCGCAGGGCAGCGTCGAGATTGGACAAGGGCTCATCGAACAAGAAGGCCGTGGGATTGCGCACGATGGAGCGACCAATGGCCACCCGTTGGCGTTGTCCACCTGACAGGTCTTTGGGGCGGCGCTCCAGCAGCGGCTCCAGTTGTAATGCTTGGGCCGCTTCATTGACCTTTTGCTTGATCTCCTCAGCGGAGGCGCCCGCGGTTTTTAGACTGAAGCCCATGTTGTCGCGCACGTTCATGTGCGGGTAGAGCGCGTAGGATTGAAACACCATGGCGAGCCCGCGCTGCGAAGGTGGCTGGGCGGTGACATCCACGCCGTTGATCCGCAAGGACCCACGGCTGATTTCCTCCAGCCCGGCGATCATGCGCAGCAAGGTGGACTTGCCACAGCCCGAGGGACCGACGAAAACCACAAATTCCCCTTCTTTAATGTCCAGCTCAATGCCTTTGATAACCTGCACGTCGCCGTACCACTTTTCAGCGTTTTTCAGTTGTAATGAGCCCATGGGTCTATTCCGCTTGCTGCAGTGAGTTGGCGCTGGGTGATGCCCACGCGAGCCAGATAGCCGCCGTCCACGTGAAGTCTGAACCACCCGCCGCTTGCCCGCTGTTGGGATCAAAGTATTCGGCAAAGCCGTGCTCCTGGATCAGGCTTGCCGTCGCTTGGCGCAGCCTTTCCGCGTGTTCGCCCAGACCGCTGTTGGCCAGCCCTATGCCAATTAAGGTATTGACGATGCCCCAAGTGGGCCCACGCCAGTAGCGCAGCGCATCGAACTTACTGTCACTGGGGTCTAGGCTGGGAACGGGGTAGGTTGATTGCTCCGTCACTCTGTCGTAGTGATTCAGCATTTGATCGTTGCCCATGTCGCCGTACCAGCACAAAAAACTGGCGCTGGAGAGGCTGTTAGCGAATTCCCCGGTGCGAAGATCTCGGCTGTCGTAATGTTCACGCTCCGGGTTCCACAGCGACGCTGAGCCTTTTTCTAGAATATCCGCCCAGTGCTGTATTTCCGTTGTGTCTTCGCCGAGTAGTTTTGCCAGCGACAGCAAATCGTGGTTCGCGCGCTTTAGGATGAACGTCATGCCTGGATCTGCGACGCGGAATTCACCGTGTTCACGAATCTCACGCTGGGACCAATTGCAATCACGGCCCTGATACACTAATGACATAAAACGGTCATAGTCCTGCTTGGTCGGGCGCATGGAGGAATCCACATGCGCCGTGTCGCGCCGTGTGTATTCTCCGACTTCAGAGGTGTCGATGCGTGTCATGGCCCCGTCCCAATCACTCGCGTTGTCGCGACCCGACTCCCAGGGGTGCATAATCGCCACCGCGCCGCTCTCGCAGCGTTCGCGTATGAACCACGCATGCCATGCCTTCAGTTTGGGGAACAGCGCACGCGCACGTTCCAGACCGGCGGGCTTGTCGACCGCGGTGAGCCAAAGACAAACGCTGGCTGCCACTGGGGGCTGAGTGATGCCAGAGGTGGGAACAGATTGTCCAGTATTCCAGACATCAGGGCCGGGGAAATAGCCAGGGTCACTCTTGTGGAAAATAATATGAGGCACCATGCCCGTATCCCACTGCGCAGACATCAACGTTTCTATTTCAGTCCACGCCATGTCCATGTCGTAGGTCGCCATTCCCCAAGCGGCAAAAACACTGTCCCAATTCCACTGGTAGGGGTAGAGACCGTGTGTGGGCACCGTGTAGCCGCCCATGTCGTTGTGACTGATGATATCGCGTGCGGATTGATCGACTTCTTGAGTGTTTAGCATTGTTAACCTTTAACTGATCCGGCTGTGAGGCCTTGTGTCATGAAGCGTTCGAGCCCGAGAAAAATCACCATCACCGGTACGGTGGCCATCACTGAGCCAGCCATCAGGTGTTGGCGGGGGATCTCGGAAGAGTTGAGCATCGACACTCCACGCGTGAGTGTGAAAATTTTCGGGTCGTCCAGCAGCATGAAAGCGAGCAGAAATTCGTTCCAGGCGATCATGAACACATAGAGCGACACAGACGCCAGTGCCGGCAAACTGAGCGGCAAGGTGATTTTTCTGATTACAGCCAAGCGCGATAAACCATCCATCAAGCCGGCCTCTTCGATCTCAGCGGGCAGTGCACGAAAGTAACCCTGCAACATATACAGCGCGACAGGGATGGTGGTCATGGGGTAAATGAGCACCAGTCCGGTGAGGGTGTTGCGCAGCTCTAACATGGAAAACGCGATGTAGATGGGCAACGCGAGTACGATCATCGGCACCATGTAGATCAACAGGATGGATCTGGACAATGCGGCCCGACCTTTAAAGCGTAAGCGTGCCACCGCGTAGGCGCCCGGCACACTGAAGGCCAAAGTGATAAACACCGTCACCACCGACACCAAAAAGGAAATACCGAGATACTGGCCAAAGCGGTAGTCACGGAATAACTCCACATAGGAGCGGAACAAACCCCACCCTTGGCTGAGGTCGATGGAGAAGTCCAAGGGGTTCGCGATCAATGCCTGTTGGCTTTTAAGGCTGGTCATCACCATGACGTAGAATGGCACGGCGACTATAGCGGCGAAGAAAACACCACCGGCCGCACTGAAGAATGACAGCAGCGGCCCCTCAAATTGGTGGCGTTCCAACTGGCCGCTTGGGGTTTTACCCAGCATCACTTGAAGTGGCCAGCCGATAGCGACGCTCAATACCAGAAGTGCGCTGCACTGACTCAGCGCGTGTTCTGAAAGCGGCAGTGAAAAGGGCTGAGCACAGCTGAGTAGCAGCAAAAGCGCGCAAGCCAAGGCACTGAGCACAGCGATCTTTGATGGCTTGGATGCCTTTAAATGGATGGCTGCGAGGCCCGTTAGCAAGCCTGTCAGTGCCGCGTTGAACAAGCCAGGTTTGACACCGGCACCGGTACTGAAAGCGAGTATGATCGCCACTGTTAGCGCAGCGGTTCCGGCCCAAAACAGTCCGATGCCGCCCGCGAGTAGATTTCCCTTCATGAGAATTTTCACAGGCCTTCCTCCTGCGAGACGTATTTAAAGAAAAACATCGAGAATACAATCAAGCAGCTGAATATCACCACAGCCACTGCTGCACCTGCACCGATGTTTGACAGGGCAAAAGCTTGTTCGTAGACGCTAACCGTCAGCGTGCGCGTACCGGCGTTACCACCGGTCAGCAGGAATATGTCGTCAAATTTATTGAAGGTCCAGATGAATCGCAGCAAGAACAATACGCTCAGTATCCCCAGTAACTGCGGCACTGAGAGATACCAGAACTTCTGAAGGGGCGATGCGCCGTCCATGTCTGCTGCCTCGTACATGTCCGTGTCGATGCTCTGCATGCGCGCCAGGATGAACAAGAAAGACAACGGGAAATAACGCCAGATTTCGAAGACAATCACGCTGATGAGAGCCAATGGCTTTTCACCAAAGAAGTTTATTGGCGTGTCTGTGGCCCCCATCTGTATCAAGAGCGCGTTGATTGAGCCGGAATAGGGATCGAAGAGCGTAACCCAGCTGAATGCCACCGCGATGACCGGTGCTACATAAGGGAATAGCAGCAGCCCGCGCAGAGCACCTCGGCCGGGGAAAGTGCGGTTGAGCAGCAGGGCTGCGAACATGCCGACCAGCAGTGCGCCTATGGTGCCAACCACGGTGTAAATCAGGGTGACTTTTAGCACCTCAAAAAACTCCTCACCGTCGAAGACGCGGCTGAAGTTTTCCAGCGTTAATTCGTCGCCCCAAAGCGCTGAACTGGCCTCGCCGGTGACCACGGCTGTCGTGACACGGGCGTTGCCCCCCGCATCTATAAAGCGTTGCTCAGCGCGGACAGGCAGACGCAGCTTTTCTTTGTAAGCCGCTTTGAAATCGCCGAGTTCACAGTGCAGGGTTTGCTTGTCCAGAGTACAGCGCGGGTCCAGCGACAAAATGGATAGACCCACTGGCAATTCATCTTCTAAGATGACGTTGTTGACGGGCTTTTCTCTCGAAGAATTGCTGAGTTTGTACTCCAGTATTGCTTCGTCTCCGCCTGTTTCTAATTTGCCGCGGATGCGTTCATAAGCCTTGGCTTGAGGTGCGCGAAGGTCAGCGAGCTGGACGGGTTTGACACTGATCCAAAACACAGCAAAGACAGGCAGTATCACCATGACTGCGACACTGATTAAGGTAGGTGACAATAATCCCCAAGCCAACCGGGCTTCGCTTTTTGCGAGTGGGCCGGTGCCTGTGGGGGGGGTAGCTTGTTGCATGTGAACTCCGTACTGACAAGGACGTTCTGATTTAGGCTGTGTCGAACAGGCAGCGCCGCCGATCTGTCGGGAATTCTTTTGCCAAAATTCCCCAGCGATTGCCTTGCAAATTCAGGTGTTTGACTTCAGGTGCTATCGACCCGAAATAACACCGTTGACGATAGATCAACATTGAAAGCCAAATAACACAAAGCCAAATTAAACGCTGACCTGTAGACACTGAGGATGGAGGTCGCACCCGACAGGTCAGCTAAACAATTGAACTGCACCCGCGCTTTTGGCGGGGCAGCTATCTCCGGTATTACTGGATTTTCGCCAACTCAGCATTGATTGCAGCAACGGTAGCTGCAGCATCTTTATTGCCGTCCACAAACTCCCGCACATGGCGGTTGATCGCCTGGCTGTTGATGATTTTTGACGCTAATGACAATTGTCCATCTTCAACACCCCAGCGCTGTGCGGTGTCCAATCCATTGACAATCTCAGCAATCATGTCCTCGGCGTAAAGCTCACTCAAGGGTGCTTTTCTGTCCACACCGACGGGAAGCTTTGACCAAGCATCAACAAAGGCGGTGGCCGATTTGCCGTCGCCGCGTCGCGCGGGGAACTTGCCTTCCGGCGCAATAGATAAGGTCTGTGTGTAGCCTTCGTTCATGGCGTATTTGATGAACGCAATGGCTGGATCAAGGTTGGCGTCTGACGTAATACCGAAGTAACGCACATCACCCCAGGCAGCGCCTTCTGGGTTGGACGGGCCGGAGAACTTGGTGACGATTCCAGTTTTGGCCGCCAGTTCCCGGGAAGTTGGGTCGTCGTTGATGGTCGGTGGCGCTGAATCGCGCAGGCCCGCCAGTTCGTCGAGGATATAGGGGGACCAGATAATCATTGCCGCTTTGCCCGCGAAGTACAGCTCGCGCGATTGTTTCCAGTACAACTCGCCAGGGGGAGACGCTTGGCTGATGGCGCGGTAGAACTCCAGCACTTCCGTGGTCTTGGTGACGTCCAATGGTGCGAAGCCGTCTGCATTGACTGGTGAGACACCATTGGCGAGGAACACATGCTCCAACACCTGTGACATGAAATTTTCGTCAACTTTAGTCGCGGCGACAAAACCAAACATCTCGGGTGGATTGTGCAGTTTTTCAAGCGCTGCCACTACATTGGCGTAGCTGCTTGGAGCTGCTAAGCCAGCGGTTTCAAACAAATCTTTGCGGTAGAGCAGCATCTGCGTCCAGCCGTCGACGGGCACGGAGGCATAGCCATCATCTGTAGCCACCATATTCAGCGCGCCAGGAGCAAAGGTCTCGGCGCCCAATTCTTCCACCACCTCAGTTGCCGCATCTGTATCGAGGATACCCGCATCCGACCAAGGCAGGGCGTATTGCAAGGGGTGGTAAATGATATCCGGCAGATCGCCCGCGGCAAAAGCGGCCGTCGCACGAGTGCCCAAGTCCTTTTCGGTCACCGGGATGACTTCAACGGCAATGCCTTGTGCCGCCTTAAATGCGGCCGCCATCTCTTGTTGTTTCGCGAGCCTTTCTGGCTGCTCTTCGGTGGTCCAGAAACGCAGAGTTTCAGCCGCCAGTGCCTGCGATGCGGCAAGAGGGGATAGAGTGGCTGCTAGCACCAGTGTCGCCAGCTTTCGTCGATTGAATTGCATGGTGTTGCTCCTTCCTGAATGAGTCAGATTGTATGGTTGAATTGGCGCACTTGCGCGGCCAGCTCTTGGGATGACATCTGCACCGGGCCGTCGGACTCTCCAGTGAGAATGCGAACAGCTTGTAATTCGTGCAGGTGTGCAATGCTTGTCTCTTCGATGCTCGCGACCAGCAAACGCGCAAGGGTTGCGCCCGCGAAATAGTTGTCCACCGCGAAGCTGGTCAGCCGAGGTTGTGCGTATTGGCCCTCTGGGATGCCGTCGTAACCCGTGACAGAAACATCTTTCCCGGCTTTGAGTCCGACGTTGTGTATGGCTTGGCATATACCGAGTGCAGCTCTATCCATGGCACAGACCACGGCCGTCGGTGGCTTGCTAGTTCGCAGCAGTCGTTCGCCCGCCAGCCGGCCCTCGTCTTCGGTGGTCGCGTGGTGGGTGCACAGGGATTGATCGGCAACGAGGCCTTTCTCCGACATCCCTTTGAGGAAGCCCTCGCGCCTGATTCGCTCGTAGTTCGCTTGAACATGACCGCCGACATAAGCGATGTGTCGGTGGCCGAAATCAAACAGTCGTTGAACGGCTTGACACATGGCGTCTTCACTGAGTACGTCAAAACAGGGTGCTGTGTCGTTGGCGGGCCCGCGACCGTAGACGACGTAGGGTGTCTGGTTCGCTTTCAACAGCGCTATTCGTCCATCGTCGCGGTGGTTGCGTGGCACGATAAATCCATCAACCTTGTGATCGAGTAGCAGCTTCCGGTGGGTGGCCACCATGCCTTCCATGCCACTCGCAGTGGCCACGCTAAGCGTCCAGCCCGTGTGGCTGAGCTGCGATGAGATCCCGTCCAAAAAATTCGATAAAAAAGGGCGGTGCGTATTGCCCGTATCCATGTCCAATACCAGGCCGATAGCCTGCGTACGACCGGTTCGCAGCCCTCGCGCTTGTGAGGAGGGGTGGTAGCCAATGTGCAAAGCGACAGCGCTGACACGCCGTTTGGTCGCGGGCGAGATATCGGGGTAATCATTCAGTGCGCGTGAAACCGTGCTCTTGGAGAGCCCTAGCTCGCGCGCCAAGGCTTGAATGGTGACTCGGCTCATGCTGTTCCTGTGCTCCGTTTCGGAATAGGCCTAAAAAGCGAATACCAGCGATTTGTCACTATAATTCGTAACGAAACCGGTTTCGGCAAGTGGTATTTGCTAAATTCATGCAAAAAATATCCGATTCTTGAGAATGGACAGCAGGCGCGCGCAAATGGGGTCTGTGTTCGCAGGCCTGAAAGCGCTGATTGGTATACCGGCTTAGGTGTTGAGCTGGGGTTGGGGTCTTGTGGTGGTGAAAATGGACGATGTACAGCAGCTAAATCGCTTCCGTCGCAGCCGGAGCAAGCTCAAATAGCTGTTCATCCTCAATCGATGCAAACTCTGCCAACTGTGCGGCCGTCTGCGATCTTAGGCACTGAGCAATTTCTGATCCTCACAAAACGCACTGGCGTGAAGAAGCAGAGCCAGTGTGCAGACGCTTTTCCCGTGTCGGGCGAGCTGACAGAGTGGTCAATCTACTAAGCCATCGCTGGGGCGTGAGATAAACGTGCTTGAACCGCCCTTCAGGCCTTGAAAACGGCCACTTGGGCATCAACTTGGCCACCCTATTCATCGCAGAACAAGCTGCTGCCACGCTGTGCTGAGTTATACTGTGAGGATAAGACTTTTTCTCGTAATTCTTGGCCAGTGCGCTGGCCCAAAGGACGCCCCAATCCATGTTTGATAATCTCTCCGATCGCCTTGGTCGTACCCTCAAAAACCTGCGTGGACAGGGGCGACTGACCGAGCAGAACATCAAAGACACGCTGCGCGAAGTGCGCATGGCGCTGCTCGAGGCCGACGTGGCGCTGCCCGTGGTCAAGCAGTTCACCGACCAGGTGCGTGAAAAGGCCATGGGCGCGGAAGTGCTGCAGAGCCTGTCCCCAGGTCAGGCGCTGGTCAAAATCGTCAGCGACGAGCTCACCGCCGTCATGGGCGAGAAGAACGAAGACCTCGACCTGAGCGCGCAGCCCCCGGCCGTGGTGCTGATGGCCGGTCTGCAGGGCGCGGGTAAAACCACCTCTGTTGCCAAGTTGGCGCGGCTGCTCAAAGAGCGCCGCGGCAAGAAGGTCATGGTGGTCAGCTGTGATGTCTACCGTCCCGCGGCGATCAAGCAGCTGGAGACGCTCGCCACCGAGGTCGAGGTGCTGTTCCACGCCTCCAGCGCCGATCAAAAACCCAAGAAAATCGCGCTCGAAGCACTCGCCGCCGCGAAAAAGGCGATGGTCGACGTGCTGCTGGTTGATACCGCAGGCCGTCTGGCCATCGACGAAGCCATGATGGCCGAGATCAAAGAGCTGCACGCGGCGATCAAACCGGTGGAAACCTTGTTTGTGGTCGACGCCATGACAGGTCAAGACGCGGCTAACACCGCCAAGGCCTTCGGTGAGGCGCTGCCCTTGACGGGTGTGGTACTGACTAAAACAGACGGCGACGCGCGCGGCGGAGCGGCCCTGTCGGTGCGCATGGTCACCGGCGTGCCGATCAAATTCATGGGTGTGGGCGAAAAGGTCAACGCCCTCGAAGCCTTCCACCCTGAGCGCATTGCCTCGCGCATCCTCGGCATGGGTGACGTGGTCTCCTTGGTCGAGGAAGTCGCGCAGCAGGTCGATCTGAAAAAAGCCGAAAAACTGGCCAAAAAAGTCAAAAAAGGCAAGGGCTTTGATCTGGCCGACATGCGTGATCAGCTGACCCAGCTGCAGAGCATGGGCGGTATAGGCGCGATGATGGACAAGCTGCCTGGCTTGGACAAACTGCCCGACGCGGTGCGCGAAAAGGCCATGAACCAAGCCACCGGCGGCGGGGACGTGGGAAAGATGGTCGCGATCATCAACTCCATGACCCCCAGAGAGCGACGCTTCCCCGATCTGATCAAGGGCTCGCGGCGCAAGCGCATCGCCACCGGCTCCGGCACCCAAGTGCAGGACGTCAACCGCCTGCTCAAGCAGCACCTGACCATGTCCAAAGCCATGAAGAAAATGGCCAAGAGCGGTGGCATGGCCAAGATGATGAAAATGATGGGCGGCAAAGGCGGCATGCCTCCTGGTGGCATGCCCCCTGGTTTTCCCGGCATGTAACACCGTGGCCTCTGGGCATGCCACAGAGGCCCACAAAATCCCCACACCTGCGGTGCGCCGACCGGCCCCGGCGCCACAAAATACACCGAGCCCCTGTAGGTTCGAATTTATTCGGACAACGGCGGCCTCGAATTGTCCGAATAAATTCGAACCTACATAAAAAAACCGAGCCCCTGTGGGTGAGGATTCATCCTTACACATGCCCCAGCTATGGCGCAGTGCTGTCCAGCTTATGCCGAACGCGGCCCGACCGGACCAAAAAAACAGTGCCCTTAGTAGGTCCTGCTTCAGCTGGACAATCGCGGCCCGAGTTGCCCGAATAAATTCGGCCCCACACTCGCGGTGCGCCGACCAGCCCTTCCCCAGCCGCCTACATAAAACACCAAGCCCTTGTGGGTGAGGATTCATCCTTACACATGCCCCGGCTATGGCACATGCTGTCCAGCTTATGCCGAACACAGCCCGCCCAGAGCTGCCCGCCCGGCCTCGGCCGCCCAGCCCGCAAGCGAACACGCACCTCCGAATGTCGTGAAAATTGTGCAGCCCGCGCGCATTTACTGACAATTCTTGAAATAACTTTAATCCACTGGATATGCCCGCCCGCTAAAATACTGTTTTGACAGTTTGTTGCTCAGGCATGGCCTGTGCTCACTTAGAAGCTGTCCTCCTTTACAGTTACAGGTCGGTCCATGGAAGCGTCACGCAGCGGTTTTCGAAAAATTCTAGGTGTTGTTTTGCCGCTGGCGGTGCTGGTGGTGGGCGGCGGCGCCTACGCCTTCATCCAGGCCAACCCCCCGGAGGCGGGCAAGCGACCCGCACAGCGTGCTCAGGCCGTGCCGGTGGAGGCCACGCGCCTCAGTCCGCAGGATTACACCATCACCTTGCGCAGTTTCGGCAGTGTGGCGCCGCGCAAGCAGACCACCTTGGTGGCGCAGGTATCGGGTGTGGTGTCCGCGGTCTCTGCTCAGTTCCGGCCTGGTGCGCAGTTCGCCAAGGGCGATGTGTTGCTGGCCCTCGACGCCAGCGACCATCAGATTGCGGTGCGCAGCGCAGAGGCGGCATTAGTACAGGCCAACGCCCAGTACACCGAGGAGAAAGTGCAGGGCGATCAGGCCGCCAGCGATTGGAAAAAACTCGGTAAGCGCGGCAAACCCAGCCCGATGTTACTGCGCACCCCGCAGCGCCAAGCCGCCCGCGCGCAGGTGCAGGCCGCGCAGGCGCAGCTCGATCGTGCTCAATTGGATCTGGATCGCACCCAAATCCGCGCCCCTTATGACGGCCAGGTGCTGAGCGCCGCCGTGGACGAGGGCCGCTTCTTAACCGCGGGCAGCACGCTTGGGGATGTCTTCTCCCGTGGCGCGCTTGACGTGCGGCTGCCGCTCAACAGCGCCCAGCTGCAGCACTTGGAACTAAGCGACATCGGCAGTGCCCCCGTCGAGCTGCTCAGCGGCAGCGGTGCAGGCTTGCAACGTTATTCGGCTGTACTGGCCCGCAGCGAAGGTCATATTAGCGTCAGCACCCGACAGATGTTTGTGGTGGCGGAAGTGCATGAGGACGCTGCACTGACCGTGGGCCAATTTGTTGAGGCGCGGCTATCAGGAAAACAATACAAGGGCGTTTATGTGCTGCCGGAGCGATTGCTGCGGCCCGAGGGTGAGGTCTATGTCGCCGTTGACGGTGAGATTAAACGCGTGGCGGTAGAGCTGCTCTACGCGGACGGCGACACAGCTGTTGTCTCCGGTCTGAGCCCCGGTGACGTGCTGATACTGACCCCGCTGGGCAGTGCGGTGTCAGGCATGCGCATTGCTGCATCTGTGGATGGCGAGCCGTTGACTCAAACCAGCAGCGGCGGTAGCGGCCGGCCCATAGGTGGCGCTGCCAAAGGTCGGGAAAAGGGTGAAGGCAAGCGCAGCGGTGGAGCCAAACCTGCACAGCAGCCGGGTGCTGAATCATGAAAGGTGGCGTGATCGCCTGGTTCGCCCGCAACCACGTCGCCGCCAATCTGTTGATGATCGTCATTGCAGGGGCGGGGTATTACAACATGAAGACGCAGATGGCGGTGGAAGTCTTCCCGTCATTTACACTGGATCGCATCAGCGTGCGCACCGCCTACCCAGGCGCCTCGCCACAGGACGTGGAAGAGGCCGTCACCATCCGTATCGAAGAGGCGCTGCAGGACTTGGCCAGCGTCGACGACACCCGTTCGCGGTCCACTGAGGGCAGCTCAGCCATTACCCTTGATCTGGTCAGTGGCGAAGAACCGCGCGAAGCGCTGGACGACATCCAGAGTCGCATTGACGCGATCAGTGGTTTCCCCGACGACGTGGAGCTGCCGAGTGTGTCGCTGGCGCAGCGCCGGCGCGAAGTGATCAGCGTGGCGCTCGCTGGTGAGCTCAGCGAGCGCGAGCTGCGCACCCTGGCCGACAAAGTCCGTGATGCGCTGCTGGCCAAGGGCGGCATCACCCAGGTCGAGATCCAGTCGGTGCGCCCCTACGAGATGGCGGTGGAAATCTCCGAGCGCCGTCTGCGCGAATACGGGCTGACCTTGGCCGAAGTCGCCACGGCAATCAACCGCGGCTCCGCCAGTGTGTCCGCGGGCAATCTGCGCACAGAAGGGGGCGACGTGCTGCTGCGCACCCAAGGTCAAGCCTACAGCGCGCGGGAGTTCGGTGATATCACTGTGCTCAGCCACGCCGACGGCAGCCTGCTCAAAGTGCGCGACATCGCCGACATCAGCGACGGCTTCGACGAATCCCAGATCATCAGCCGCTTTAACGGCCGCAGCTCGGTGTTGATCGAGGTCTACAGGGTCGGCGATCAAAGCGCCATCGAGATCGCGGCACTCACCCGCGACTACGTAGCAGAAGCGAGCGCCTGGCTGCCCGCCGGCGTGACGTTGGACACCTGGCGCGACAGCTCGGTGGTGCTGCGCGCACGCCTGAACACCCTGCTCAAAAGCGCGATGCAAGGAGGGGTATTGGTGATCGTACTGCTGACGCTCTTCCTGCGGCCCGCCGTTGCCTTGTGGGTCACCATTGGCATTCCTGTGTCCTTCTTAGGCTGTTTTATCATCCTGCCCTGGCTCGGTGTCTCCATCAATATCGTCTCCCTGTTCGCCTTTATCTTGGTGCTGGGGATTGTGGTGGATGATGCCATCGTCACCGGAGAAAACATCTACACCCACAGCCGCCGCGGCGTACCCGGTGAGCAAGCCGCCATCGAAGGCACGCTGGAAGTAGCAACCCCTGTGACCTTTGGCGTGCTGACCACTGCACTGGCCTTTTTGCCCCTGGCCATGGTGGGCGGTGCACGCGGCCAGATATTCGCGCAGATACCGGCGGTGGTTGTGCCGGTGTTGCTGTTCTCTTTGATCGAATCCAAATTCGTCTTGCCCTCGCACCTGAAAAACCTCAAAATGCGCTCGGCGGGAGAGGGCGAGCGCCCTGGACTGCTCACCCGCGTGCAGCAGTGGGTGGCAGATGGTCTGGAATCCCTGGTGCGGCTTATATACAAGCCCGTGCTCAACTTCTGCCTCAATTGGCGGCTGCTCACGGTCAGTGTGTTTGTCGCCTCCCTGTTGATCACCATCGCCATCATGAGCAGCGGCTGGATGCGCTTTGTCTTCTTCCCACGGGTGCAGTCTGAAACCGCAACCGCCTCCCTGCAGATGCCCGTGGGCACACCGTTTAGCGTGACCAATGGTATCGTTGAAAAAATGGAGCTGGCGGCGCGTGAACTCAAAGAAGAGCACCGTGATCCGGTCAGCGGCGAGAGCGTGATCCTCAATATATTGGCCACAGCTGGGTCCGCTGGCGGCACCGGGGGAGGGGCCAGCAACATGGGGCGGGTACGCTTCGAGATTGTCGCGCCCGAATCGCGCAGCTCCACCGTCAGCAGTGCTGATCTGGTGCGCCAGTGGCGCCGTTCCATCGGTGCGGTACCTGGAGCCGAAGCGCTGAATTTTCGGGCTGAAATAGGGCGCGGAGGCGACCCACTGGACGTGCAGTTTTTCGGTCAGGATCTCGATCAATTGCGCAGCGTGGCCAAGCTGACGCGTGAGCACCTGGCTACCTACGACGGGGTCTTTGATATCGTCGACAGCCTCAGTGCCGGCAAGCGCGAGCTGGAGCTGCGGCTCAAACCCACTGCTCAGCAGCTGGGGCTGAGCGTCACGGACCTGGCGACGCAGGTGCGACAGGGCTTTTACGGGGTGGAGGTGCAGCGCATCCAGCGCGACCGCGACGAGGTGAAAGTCATGGTGCGCTACCCAGCGGAGGAGCGTCGCTCACTGCAAAGCCTGCAAGACATCCGCATCCGCACCGCTGACGGCTCCTCTGTGCCCTTCAGCGAGGTGGCTGAAGTGATCAGTGGGCAAGGCCCCGCCACGCTCTACCGCATCGACCGCCGCCGCACCGTCAACGTCACCGCAGACGCCAACAAAGAGGCCACGGATCTTGCGGCGGTCAAGCGCGGCCTGAACGTCTACCTTGCAGAGCAGCTCGCGGCCTATCCCGACATCAGTTATTCGCTGGAGGGTGAAGCCCGTGAGCAACGAGAATCCACCGACACCCTGAAATACGGCGCCATCGCGGTGTTGTTCGGCATCTATGCGCTCTTGGCCATACCGTTCAAAAGCTACAGCCAGCCGCTGGTGGTGATGGTGGTCATTCCCTTCGGTTTGATCGGCGCCGTGCTGGGCCATTGGATCATGGGCATGAGCCTGAGCATCTTCTCCATGATGGGCATGTTGGCGCTTTCGGGGGTGGTGGTTAACGACAGTTTGGTGCTGGTGGACTACATTAACAAACAGCGGCAACGCGGCATGTCTGTCGCCGAGGCTGTCAGCACAGCAGGGCCCGCGCGGTTCAGGCCCGTGTTGCTGACCTCCATCACCACTTTTGTGGGGCTGGCGCCGCTGTTGTTTGACCAGAGCACGCAGGCGCAATTCCTGATTCCCATGGCCATCTCCCTGGGTTTCGGCATTTTGTTTGCCACCGGCATCACCTTGTTATTGGTGCCATGCGTGTATTTAATCGGAGATGATCTGGGCCGTTCACTGCGAGCGGGCTGGCGCTGGCTATACGGGACACCGTCGTCAGCTCAATAATGAGGTGAGACGTGCGTGTTGTTTTAAGTGCTGCGGTATTGATGGGCTCGCTCTGTTTTAGGCCCGCAGCGGCCACCGAAAATCCGCAGTTTCTGCGCAATCCATCTGACCCAGCTGAGCGGCGCGGCGGGCGAGGCGACGAGGTCTGGCAGCTCGATCAGCAGATCAAGCGGCACCCCGTCGCCATCCAGCCCTACAAGCGCAACTACTTCGCGCTCAGTTATTTTGACTCGGATTTCGGCGCGCTGGCCACGGATATCTCGCCCTTTGAAAACGGCCTGGACCACACCGAGATCAACTTCCAGTTCAGCATCCGCGTGCCGGTGGTGGAAAACATCCTTGGCAGCGGCGCCGACCTCTACGGCGCCTACAGCACCAAGGCCTTTTGGCAGGCCTTCAACGCCGATGCCTCCTCGCCCTTCAAAGACATCAACCACGAGCCCGAGCTGTTCCTGCTCTGGCCCAGCCACTGGCAGCTGGGGCCGGTGCTCAGCCGCGCCTTCAGCGTGGGGCTCAACCACCAATCCAACGGCCAAAACAACCGCGCCCAAACCGACGAAGACGGCGTGGTGATCTACGAATCGTTATCGCGCAGCTGGAATCGGCTCATCGTCGGCGCCTACTTCGAACAGAAAAATTTCTTCTGGCATTTGCAGAGCTGGTACCGCATCCCCGAAGAGGAAAAAGAAGACCCGACTCAGGCCAAAGGCGACGACAACCCGGACATCGAACACTACCTTGGCAACTTCGAGCTGACCCTGCAGCGCGTGATCGGCCGCTACAGCACCACCGCAACCTTGCGCAACAACCTCGACGTCGACGACAACCGCGGCGCCCTGCAGCTCGATCTCAGTTTCCCGCTCACCCGCAAGCTCAACGGCATGGTGCAAATCTTCCACGGCCACGGCGAAAGCCTGCTCGACTACAACTCCCGCAACACCCGCATCGGCTTCGGCCTCACCCTGCGCGGCCTCGGCAACTAAAGCCCTTTCCAGTGGGTTCGGCTTCAGCCGGACGGAGGCGGCCCGAATTGCCCGACCAACGTGGCCCGACCAACGTGGCCCGACCAACGTGGCCCGACCCGCCCACAAAAATCACCGACCCCTTGTGGGTAAGGATTCATCCTTACGCATGCCCCGACCGATGCGCAGGGCTGCAAGTCTAACCCCGTCCCCCTGTGGGTAAGGATTCATCCTTAGGCATGCCCTGACTGATGCGCAGGGCTGCACGTCTAACCCCGTCCCCCTGTGGGTAAGGATTTATCCTTACGCATGCCCCGACCGATGCGCAGGGCTGCAAGTCTAACCCCGTCCCCCCCCCTGTGGGTAAGGATTCATCCTTACGCATGCCCCGACCGATGCGCAGGGCTGCCCGTCTAACCCCGTCCCCCTGTGGGTAAGGATTTATCCTTACGCATGCCCCAGCTGATGCACAGGGCTGTCCGGCTAACCCCGTCCCTCTGTAGCTTCTACTGGGCTGCGGGCAGTTTATTCGGACAACGGTGTCCTCGAACTGCCCGAATAAATTCGGCTCTACACAGAAAAACCGTGCCTCAGATGCACGGCAGGACACCCGGCGGCGCTTATCAATCAAGTTGTAGTTGCATGTAACATGCAAAATAAATACATCATATAGAGCTCAAACGTTATACTGAACCCAATATAAGCCGCCGCACAGCATCAAACCGATGCAAACGCGGCAAGCCAACAGTCTTTCTAAGCTAAAGCCGCCCACGCGTTATGGTCCAAGCAATCCGCCAATTCTCCCGCACGCTGCTCGGCAGCCTGCGTGACATGACGCCGATCATCCTGGTGATCGCCTTCTTCCAGCTGTTGGTCTTGCAACAACCCATCCCCCAGCTCTTCGAGCTGATCAGCGGCACGCTGCTTGTCATACTGGGCCTGACCTTCTTTGTCTACGGCCTGGAGATGGGGCTCTTCCCCATCGGCGAATCCATGGCGCACGCCTTCGCGCAAAAGGGCTCGGTATTCTGGCTGCTGGCCTTTGCCTTCGCGCTGGGGTTTGGCACCACCGTGGCCGAGCCGGCGCTGATCGCCGTGGCCCGTGAGGCAGGGCAGGTCGCCGCCCGCGGCGGGGTGATCGCACAGAGCGCAGAGGCCATCGCCGACTACGCTTTTGGCCTGCGCATAAGCGTGGCCCTGTCCGTTGGTTTTGCCATCGTGCTGGGCGTGCTGCGCATCCTCAAGGGCTGGCCCATCCACTACTTCATCATCGGCGGCTACCTGCTGGTGGTGCTGATCACCACCGTCGCCCCCGCGTCCATCATCGGCATCGCCTATGACTCCGGCGGCGTCACGACCTCCACGCTCACCGTGCCGTTGGTCACCGCCTTGGGTGTGGGCTTGGCGTCCTCCATCAAGGGGCGCAACCCCATGCTCGACGGTTTCGGCCTGATCATGTTCGCCTCCCTGATGCCCATCATCTTCGTCCTGCTCTACGGGATACTGATCGGATGAATGCACTGCTCGGTTTTCTCTCCACCTTGCTCGCCACCGTGCTGGACGTGCTGCCGATCGCCGGGGTGATCTTTGGCTTTCAGCTGCTGGTGTTGCGGCGGCCCATCGCCAATCTGCGCCGCATCCTCATCGGCTTCGCCTACGTGATCATAGGCCTCGCGCTGTTTCTACAAGGGCTGGAGCAAGCGCTGTTTCCCATTGGCCGGCTCATGGCCGAGCAGCTCACCAGCCTGGAATTCATCACCGGAGGCGATGTGCTGAGGGCTGTAAGTTGGGGGGACTATTATTGGGTCTATCTCTTCGCCTTCGCCATCGGTTTCAGCACCACGGTGGCGGAGCCCTCCTTACTGGCAGTCGCTCTGAAGGCCAGCGAAGTGTCCGGCGGCGCCATCGGCGCCCGGGGCTTGCGTTTGGCAGTCGCACTGGGGGTGGCCATTGGCTTAGCCCTGGGCGCCTTCAGGATTGTCTCTGGCCTGCCCTTGCACTATTTCATCACGGTGGGTTATCTGGTGGTGGTGCTGCAGACCTTCGTCTCACCGAAGATGATCATCCCATTGGCCTACGATTCCGGCGGGGTGACCACCTCCACCGTCACCGTGCCGCTGGTGGCTGCATTGGGTCTAGGGCTCGCGGAGAACGTGCCCGGCCGGAGTGCACTGTTAGACGGTTTCGGCCTGATCGCCTTTGCCAGTTTGTTTCCCATCATGGCGGTGATGCTCTACGCGCAGATGGCGGAAGTCATCGCCAAGCGCAAGCGAGCAGCGGCGCAAACGAGGAGTTAACCATGCATTTTAAACTACTGATCGCCCTGGTCGACGAAAGTAAGACCGAGCACATCATGGACGCTGCGCGCGAGGCGGGAGCCACCGGAGCCACGGTGATCTCCAACGCTCGAGGGGAGGGCCTAACGCAGAACACCACCTTCTTTGGGCTCACGCTGGAGGCGCAGCGGGACATGCTGTTGTTTCTGGTGGAGCAGCACCTGAGCCGCGAAATACTGGAGTGCATTTGCGAAGTGGGGCAGTTCGAGAGCAAGCCTGGCTCCGGCATCGCTTTTCAAATAGACGTGGAAGACGCCGTCGGCGTCAGCCATCAAATCAAAGAGCTGACCGAAACCGTAGGGGAAGAGCTGTGAGCAGAAAAATCGTGCGTGCCAAGGATGTCATGATACAAGATTACGCCCTGATCGACCGCACCCTGACCGTCGCCGAAGCGCTGGCAACGATAGCAGAAAACCCGGTGCAAACCTTCATCGTCGACAAGGTAGATGACAACGACGAATACGGCATCGTGCAACTCAGCGACATCGCCAAACAAGTGTTGGCCAAAGACCGCGCCCCCGAGCGTGTCAATATTTACGAGATCATGTCCAAGCCGGTCATCGCCGTCGACGCAGAAATGGACGTGCGCTACAGCGCGCAGTTGTTCAACAAATTCGGCCTAAAACGCGCCCCCGTCATGCAAGACGGCAAAATCATCGGCGTGCTCGGTTTCACCAGCATGGTCATGGGCGCCCTTGCAAAACGGTGACGGCATCACGCTGATGTGAGCAGTCGATTTTGTCGGGCCGCGCAAGTCGAGCCGCGTTCGGCTCTAGCTGGAAAATCGCGGCCCCTGCCGCGTGCCGGTCACCCATAAATACACTGAACTCTGTGGGTGAGGATTTATCCTTACGCATGACTCAATAGATGCGAAGGGCTGTCCGGCCAGAACTAAGTCTGCATAAAAACCTCGAGCCCCTGCTGCAGGTTCTGCTTCAGCCGGATAACACGCGCCCCTTGTCGGTTCGACCGGGCTTCGGGCAGATTGTTCGTACACCAGGGCCTCGAATTGTCCGAATAAATTCGAACCTACACAACGACACCTGTCCCTTGTAGATTCTGTCGTGTTCGGCTTTTGCTGGAAAAGCGTGTCCCCTGCTGCGCGCCGGTCGCCCATAAATACACTGAACTCTGTGGGTGAGGATTTATCCTTACGCATGCCTCAGTGGATGCGAAGAGCTGTCCGGCCAGAACTGAGTCTGCATAATGATACGGATCCCCTTGTAGGTCCGACCGGGCCGCGGGCCGTTTATTCGGACAGCGGCGGCCTCGAATTGTCCGAATAAATTCGAACCTACACCTGCGGTGCAGCGGGCAGGCTGACCGAATAAATTCGGTTCCACAAAAACACCCACCCACAAAAAACCCCGCCGCAGCGGGGTTTCTCACAGCAACTTAAGCCTGTTTACTTAACAGGGTAAGGGCGGTGCGTCTCGCCGGTGTAGATCTGCTGCGGACGACCGATGCGGAACTCAGGGTCGTTGTGCATTTCTTGCCAATGCGCGATCCAGCCCACAGTCCGTGACATGGCGAACATCACGGTGAACATGCTCATCGGGATGTTCAAAGCACGCAAGACGATACCGGAGTAGAAATCCACGTTCGGGAACAGCTTGCGTTCCTTGAAGTAATCATCGGCCAGCACGGCCGCTTCAAGCTCACGCGCCAGCTCAAACAAGGGCTGGTCGCCGCCGAGTTCGTCCAGCAGATCGTGGCAAACTTTCTGGATGCACGAAGCGCGTGGGTCGTAGTTCTTGTAGACACGGTGACCAAAACCCATCAGGCGGAAAGGGTCGTTCTTGTCCTTGGCGCGTTCGATGGTGCTCTGGATGGTCTCGCCGGACTGCATGATGTTGTCCAGCATGTTCATCACAGCTTCGTTGGCGCCGCCGTGTGCAGGGCCCCACAAACAAGCAATACCCGCCGCGACAGAGGCGAAAGGATTGGCGCCGGAGCTGCCTGCCAAACGAACTGTAGAGGTAGAGGCGTTCTGCTCGTGATCCGCGTGCAGGATCAAGATCGTCTCAAGCGCGCGAACCGCTGTGGGCGACGGCACGTAGTCATCAGCAGGGACAGCGAACATCAAGCGCAAGAAGTTCTCTGAGTAAGAGAGGTGATTCTTGGGGTACATGAAGGGCTGGCCACGCAGGTGCTTGTAGCAGTAAGAAGCCATGGTGGGCATCTTGGCGATCAAGCGGTGTGCGGTGATTTGGCGGTGCTCTGGGTCGTTGACGTCGAGCGAGTCATGGTAGAAAGACGCCAGCGCTGCAACCGTGGCGGACAACATGGCCATGGGGTGCGCGTCGTAGCGAAAACCGCTCATGAAGCGCTGGATGTTCTCGTGCACCATGGTGTGGTTCTTGATGATGCTCTCGAAATCATCAAACTCTTGCTCGTTCGGCAATTCGCCGTTCAGCAGCAGGTGGCACACTTCCAAATAGTTGCTGTTGGCGGCGAGATCCTCAATGGAATAACCGCGGTGCAGCAGGATGCCCTTGTCGCCGTCAATGTAAGTGATGGAGCTCTTGCATGCGGCGGTGGCGGCAAAGCCAGGGTCGTAGGTAAACAGGTCGGTAGAGCCCGCAAGTTTACGCACATCCACTGCCGGGCGGCCGATGCTGCCCTCGATACGTGGCAAGTCGGCGGATTTGCCGGTCACGTTATCGGTGATCGTGATGGTGTTGTTGCTCATGCTGGCTCCTTAAATACAGGGTAAAGCAGCGGCGCTGGGCCGTTGCCGAGTAGATCTATTGGGACAATGATATCGCATTCCGCACCCGCACAAAAAAGCAGCGCTGTGCTGAGGTGTGAGTCGCAAAGCGGTGAACGCGCGACGATGCAATGACACGAATGTTGGCGATTCTCTGTCTGCTAGGCAAGATTTAATCCACACAATGCAAATTTAATATTCATTATAAGTCGTCAAACGAATGATAACTTGCCGATTACTTCGGCAAAACTGCTAGGAACGTGTTCACAAGATGGGCTAACTTCCAGAATTTGTAGGTTTGCTGTGTTGAATGCATCACATGCAGGTTTTTGCATGGTTTTTCCTTGTGCGACGCAACAAATGGCGGCCATTCTGTTCTTTGCATCGGTGTGCAAACAAGCGCCAGAGCCCATCCGCTTGAGGTAGAATGGGCGGCTTAATACGTACACACGGCGATGCAAAGAGGAAACACAGGCATGTCATCGGTCAACAAAGTAGTGCTCGCCTATTCAGGTGGATTGGATACCTCGATCATCCTGAAATGGCTGCAAGAAGAATATCAGTGCGAAGTGGTCACCTTCACCGCCGATCTCGGTCAGGGCGAAGAACTAGAGCCCGCCCGCAAGAAAGCGGAAGCGATGGGCGTCAAAGAGATTTACATCGACGACCTGCGCGAAGAGTTTGTGCGCGATTTCGTCTACCCCATGTTCCGCGCCAATACCGTCTACGAAGGTGAGTACCTGCTGGGCACCTCCATCGCCCGCCCGCTGATCGCCAAGCGACTGGTCGAGATCGCCAACGAGACAGGCGCTGACGCTGTCTCCCACGGCGCCACCGGCAAAGGCAACGACCAAGTACGCTTCGAGCTCGGCGCCTACGCCCTCAAGCCAGGCATCAAAGTCATCGCCCCTTGGCGCGAGTGGGATCTCAACTCTCGCGAAAGCCTGATGAACTACGCCAGCCAGCACGGCATCCCCGTCGAAGGCAAGCGTGGCAACCGCTCGCCTTACTCCATGGACGCCAACCTGCTGCACATCTCCTACGAGGGCGGCGGCCTGGAAGACCCGTGGCAGGAAGGCGAAGACGACATGTGGCGCTGGACAGTCGCGCCCGAGCAGGCGCCGGACAAAGCGCAATATATCGAACTCGAGTACCGCAACGGCGATCCTTTTGCACTGGACGGTAAAGAGCTCAGCCCAGCAGCAATGTTGGCCGAGTTGAACCGCGTCGGCGGGCTGCACGGCATTGGCCGTCTGGACATCGTCGAAAACCGTTTTGTCGGCATGAAGTCGCGCGGTTGTTACGAAACACCCGGTGGCAGCATCATGCTCACCGCTCACCGCGGCATCGAATCCATCACCTTGGACCGCGAAGTCGCTCACCTTAAAGACGAGTTGATGCCGCGTTACGCCAAGGTCATCTACAACGGATTCTGGTGGAGCCCCGAGCGCCGCATGCTGCAAGCCGCCATCGACGAATCCCAACGCT
The DNA here is from genome assembly GCA_033852095.1 of Granulosicoccaceae bacterium. Taxonomy (GTDB): domain Bacteria; phylum Pseudomonadota; class Gammaproteobacteria; order CALCKW01; family CALCKW01; genus CALCKW01. The sequence goes on from JAWSVD010000060.1 coordinate 21,772, forward strand.
TCGTCAACGGTGTAGTGCGCCTCAAGCTCTTTAAGGGCAGTGCCAAGGTAGTGGGCCGCAAGTCGGATCAAAGCCTTTTTGATGAGAGCATTGCGACCTTTGAAGACGACGCCGGCGCCTACGACCAGGCCGACGCCGAGGGCTTCATCAAGCTCAACGCCCTGCGCCTGCGCATTGCGGCGGACAAGCGCGGCGCAGTGTAACGATTCACTTCAGCTAAGCTCGTCATACTCAGCGGCGGCACCTTTGGTGTCGCCGTTTTGCGTTTAGGCACTTGTATCTAATAGAGAGATAAAAGGGGAGATGTAAATCATGAGAACTGATGCGTGGGATTCGGCGGCCCATCTTGAAACCCCCGAAGATATCGCCGCTTATATTGATGCGGCCATTGAGGGTCCCGCTTTCCTCAATCATGCGCATGGGGTCGTGGCCAAAGCTCAGGGTATGGGCAAAATTGCAGAGGCGGTGGGAGGCGGTCGAGAGGGTCTGTACAAAAGCCTAAGCGAGAACGGAAACCCCAGCTTTGCGACCGTTCAAAAAGTTACCAGTGCGCTCGGCCTTCGATTGGGCGTAGTACCTACCTAAACATTAAGGGCCAGCTTCAGTGGCTGACCACGTCTGCTTTATACTCAACGGCAGCACCTTGGTGCCGTCGTTTTGCGTTGCGGCACATACACAAATAAGAAAGGACAATCCCCATAGCCATCATCAACAAATCCGACATCCAGGGCGAAGTGCTCTCCGTGCTCATCAACACAGACGCTGAGGCCGACCTCACCACGGTCGATGTCGAGAGCGTCACCGTCGACTACGGCGGTTTCGTGGGGGATTCCCACCATGGCCTCACCCGCAAATCATGCGTGCGCGTGCTACAGCAATACGAGCGCGGTACCGAAATCCGTAATACCCGGCAGGTCTGCATCATCTCTGAGGAGGAGTTGCAGATGATCGCCGAGGCGATTGGGGTGGAGAAGCTGGAGCCCGAGTGGCTGGGGGCGAATCTGTTGATTCGGGGGATACCGGATTTGACGCGCTTGCCTTCTAGTACGCGGTTGGTGTTTTCCAGCGGGGCGGTGTTGGTGGTTGATGTTGAGAACGCACCCTGTAAATTTCCTGGGGAGATTATCTCGAAAGTCTATCCGGAGGCCGGGAAGAAATTCGCCAGCGCGGCGGTGGGCTTGCGGGGGGTTACGGCTTGGGTTGAGTGTGAGGGGGCTGTGACTAAGGGGGATTTTGTTGTTGTGCATTTGCCTGAGGTTCGGGGGTGATGTCCATGTTGTCATTGGTGGTATATTTGGGGTCGTGACGGGGGCTTGGATCTAGTTTTTTTCGATTTGAGAACCAGAAACCTTCGTTTGGAGCAATAACAGACTGAAAATTTTCTATAGCGAGATTACTTCATGCCCGACGATAACGAGATCCCTAGACGCTCAAAAGCCAAAATTAAAAACTGCACATTCAAAAATAATGGTGTTGCAATTGGTTCCAATGGCAAACTAGAGTTTGATCTGCACAATAATACCTTCGAAAATAATGGGAAAGATTTCGAATATATCGACCCTGGCTCACAATCTGAAAACCACGTGAGGCAAGCATCTGCTTTCACTGGGTATACTCTAAGGCCGCATAATCAATTAAAAAAAGATGAGTAAGCCTGCAAAGTTCGGATGTTTCCAGGGAGCTGTGGTGCGGCTTCCTCATGCAAAAATTCGTGCCGATGAAGTCAGGGAGAAAATTAAGGATTACCTTTCCAGCAAGCCATATAAAATTATTGTCAATGAGGATTCTACCGGGACCACTAACTTAGTTATCGCCCCAATTATGGACTTCCCCATTGAAATTTCCTTGGTTATCGGTGAAGTCTTCCACACTCTTCGTAGTGCCTTGGATAACCTGGCTATTGATTTAGTATTGGCTAATGGCAGGAGTACATCTAATGTTTCTTTTCCTACTGGAAAAGACAAAAAAGCGTTTTTGAATCAGCTAGGTACTCCTAAACGAAATAACCCTGGGATTGAAAAGGCCGGTTATTTGGTTGTCAAAGAGCTCCTCGCTATGGAACTCTACCCCGGAGGTGAAGGGGAACTTGTTCAAGCACTTCATAGTAACAATATCTTAGATAAGCATTTTACCCCCATCGCTACAGCTCATAGGGTTGTTCTGAATCAATTGGAAATAAGAACGAGTGGAGGTGAGGTAATCTTGTCCGATACAGAGCATGTCTGCAGCATTCTCGATAGTTTTGCCAACGTTTCAAGTTGCCCTGTGGGTTGTAATCTTGAGTACGATGAAGCCATTGTTACACAGTTATGCCTCGTCGAACCTAGCGCTTTCTCATTTCAGTCTATTGATATACTCCTGGAGCGCGTCCAAGCATCGGTTGAATCTATCGTAGGAACATTCACAGAGGATAGCCGATTCTACCCGGGGTAAACGGTGACGCAAAAATGCTGACATCCACCCAAATGGATGGCTGTCCACGAATGAAGAAAATTTCCTTCGTATAATACAAGTGCGGACTGGTTTTTTTGGTGTTGATCTTTGTTTGTGGGTGTTTTGTGTGGTTTGTATCAGCTTTGATTCGATCGGGCTGGTGTGAGCGCGAGCGGGGGTAGGGGTTGGTATTGCGAGGGTTGTTCTAGCTGACTTCGCTTAGCTTGGGTGTAGCTTTTGGTGTGCGGGGGTGTTGCAGATCCATTTCTTTTTGGTGCGTTTGCAGATCTTGGCGAGTTTTCTTTCGCAGCCTACCCAGGGGCCATTGCTCTCCTCAAAAGTGGTGGTCATGAAGAGCCAGGTGTCTGCGTCGATGTCGAGGCGTTGCAGGATGGGGTTGAGACTGGTGTCGATGGCGCCGCGTTTGTCTTTTCGGATGATTCGCCCACCTGGCCGGCCGCGAAGCCTCAACCAGCTCGATGTAGTTTTCCAGCGAGCATGGGATGCCGTCTGTTTGCTCTTTCTTTTCATCGCCTTGAAAACGATAGAGTTTGCTGGGGATGGTGCCTTTTTCTGCTGCTGCAATGCGTTCTCTGATGCTGGTGTAGTCGCTCTCTTCAGGTGTGTCGGCCATGTTGGCACGGATGGGGTTGAGGTCTATGTAGGCCATGCAGCTCAGCACCGCTGTTTCATCC
>JAWSVD010000460.1:0-856 GCA_033852095.1 Granulosicoccaceae bacterium
AGCCAAGGGGGTAATCAAGAGAGCCGTTTAAGCCAACCCGCCTCCCCCGTTCACCAGGCCGACACCACCTCAGCGCGCTCTTCCTCACCCACCAAATCCATATAGATCGCCGTTGTCTCAAGGCTCTTATGCCCGAGTAGCTTCTGCACGAGACGCGGATTACGAGTCTTCTGAGCAAGTCTGACACCGAAGCCGTGCCGCAAGCCCTTGGGGCTGGCGTGATCGCCCTCGATGCCCGCCAACTGCATCACCGCCCAGATGTGTTTGGTGGCTTGAGTTCTGCCCCACGACCACAGCTTCGCTTTGCCGCCGCTCTTGGTTCGCTGTTGCTTTCGGATGCGATGGACCAGTTCCAGCGCGTCCAGGTGATGATCCGGCAGCGGTACCGATCGGTAGGTGGTTTGGTTACGTTGTTTCAGGGTGCGCAGCCGCAACGACTTGGCGGACAAATCCACGTGCTCAAGGGTGAGTTCTAGGGCTTCGGAAATCCGACAGCCTGAATAGGCCAGCGTCAGGGCAAAGGTGCGTACCTCCGCCCTTTCCAAAGCATTGGCCGCCGCGATGAATCGCTCTTGCTCGTCGAGGGTGAGGTATTTGCGTTTTCCGGCAGATGTGAACAGTTCTCTAGTCATGTGTTCACTATAGCGTGCAGCCCGCAGCGGTCAAGGCGCAGTCAGTCGTGCCGGCTGGCGCTTATCGGTGCCCTGGAAGGGTCAAAAGGTGAACACTTTACTAAGAAAGCGTTCACTTTTCAGCCCAATGGCTTTTAGCGACTTCAGCCTCAACAGTCTCAGGATGACGGGGGGCTAGGCCTTGAATCGATGCATTGAGAACTGGTTACGCACTGGCCCTCTAA
>JAWSVD010000461.1:0-654 GCA_033852095.1 Granulosicoccaceae bacterium
TTTATAAACGCGCTTACTCTATCGCCAAACAAGGAGATAAAGATGACGTCTGCATTCAATTCAACCATACCCAGCCTCAAGATGATCTTCGCGATGGTTCTGGCCGGTAGCATTGGTGTGTTTGTGGTCGAAAGTGGCGAACCCGCTTTGACGGTAGTGTTTTATCGGTGCTTGATCGGCGGAATAGCATTGATGATCTACTGCCTGCTCACGAAACGGCACCACTTTGCCCAATTAACCTCACGCAACCTGCTTTTGATGAGCCTGAGTGGTCTGACCATGGCGGCCAATTGGGTGATGTTCTTCATGGCCTACAACCACGCATCGATCTCCATGGTCACCACGGTATACCACGTGTATCCCTTCGTTCTTTTGTTCGCATCTGCGGTGATATTTCGCGAAAGAGTATCCCTGCAAACAACGGGATGGGCGCTTTGCGCATTTTTGGGCGTGATCTTTGTTGCACGAGGCGGCGGACAAGGCGCCGAAATGAGTGCTGCCGGTCTTGGGCTGACAGTCGCAGCGATGAGCTGCTATGCAGCCACGCTGCTGATCACCAAGTACCTCGCCAACGTCTCGCCAAGCCTCCTGTCCCTCGTCCAGCTCTTCATCGGTGCATTGGCTCTGTTGCCACTGCTAAACACGGGCGGACTG
>JAWSVD010000061.1:0-31081 GCA_033852095.1 Granulosicoccaceae bacterium
CCCGACCTGCGCGGCCCGGACGACCCGTTCGACCGAATGCGCGTGCGCTCACTGGACCAAACACAGCGCTACAAACCCAGCACCGCGCAAACTCCACGAACTGCGGGCTCAGCCCATCAATCCAGCGGGATACTCGGGAAGCGCGAGGAGCGCGTGGCGGGTATGGGCGCGTTGTCCTCGGCGTGATAACTGAACACCACAGACAACTTGGCGTCTTGGGTGGTGTTTCTGCCCGCCGCGTGAAAAGTACGGCTGTGAAAAAACAGCACGTCCCCTGCCACCAATTCGCAATCGATGGCGCTGCCGATCAAGCCTTCATTCTCCGCCAGCTCGGGCCGCAGAAACAATTTGGCGTCAAAGCGACCTCGGTCAAAATCACCCTTGTGCGTGCCGGGGATAATGCGCAGCGCGCCGTTGGCGATTTTCTCGTCGCCCAACGCCACCCACACACTCACCAGCTCGGGGCGATCAAAACGCCAGTAGCGGATATCTTGATGCCACTGGGTCTCGCTGGAAAAGCCCGGCATCTTGGTCATGATGCAGTTGTGGTGATTTTGCGACAGCATCACCTGCTCACAGCTCATCAGCTGCCGCAGGCCAGCCACCACGGCGGCGTCACCGGCCAGCTCACGGAACACGGGGTCACGACTGTAGGCACTCAACAAACGCCGCGACGTCTGCCCACCAACCGCCAGCTGGCTCTCAGGTGAGCCGGGGTAGCTGACGTCTGCTTCGAATTCCAGCGGTGCCAATGGCGGGCTGAGATGCCACTCGATGGTGGACCGGAGCTGATTTACTCTGTCCGACCCCAACAGCCCGCGCGCCACTGTGTAGCCGTCGCGACCAAATTGCTGCAGCTGCTCTTCGTTAAACTTGTTCACGCTTTGTACTACCTGAATTCCCTGAGCCTGAGCGAATTCTCCGCCCTGAGCAAGCCCCTGTAAAGAGCCACAAACAACAGAAACACAGGGCCGTATTGAGCGGCATTCAATTCAACAATAGGCACTGCGCAGGCAACACAGCTATCCAACGGCAGCATGGGGCATTCGGGCAAACGCCTGAATCATGGCCAGTCATCTGCAGTTAGGGGAGGAATTTTTGAGCCACATTTTCTGCCTCCGCGCCGCCCGCTCAAAGCATGCACAACCCGTGGCAACCTGCGCGGCCCGGCTCTGCCCCACAGGCCGAAGGCCGCTGCGCGCTGTTGAGCGCGCGGCGCCGTCGCAGAGGTGGTGAGCACTCAGGCATTCGGTCGAACGGGGTCGACCTCCCACGGCAGCCGTCCGCTCAAAGCATGCACAACCCGTGGCAACCTGCGCGGCCCGGTTTGCCCCGCAGGCCAACGGCCGCTGAGGTGTGTGTCGTCGACCCCAAAACCGGGCCCAAGGCTTCTAGTCTTCGCTTGGCAGCGCTCGGTCATTTTCTGTCATGTAGCTGTCCACACCGCCCAGAATGTCACCCAACCACGGGCGCGCTTCCAGCACCTCTTGACGCTTCAAACCCGACATCTCGTGCGGGAACACCAGCCAGGCGTCTGTCTCGTGCACATAGTACTCGGGCACGCGATCCGTGTTGTTTCGCTCAGGCTTGTAATATGCCGTGGCCACCCGGATGTCTCCCGGCAAGTTGCGACGGCATTTTTTCTCAAGCTCATCGATGATGGCTTTGATGCTGCGACCGGAGTCGTAGACGTCGTCGACGATCAAGAGATTGTCCCCGGCGTTGGCGTGACGAATGATGTAACTCAAGCCGTGCACCCGCACTTCTCGGTTGGCCTTGTCGATGCCGTAATAGCTGCTGGTGCGAATGGCGATGTGATCACTAGGCATGCCGTAATAATCACACATCTCCTGCACCGCGACGCCCACGGGTGTACCGCCGCGCCAAACGCCGACAATAAAGTCGGGTTTGAATCCGCTTTGAATCACCTGAGCCGCGAGGCGACAGGAATCCTGCAACAAGGAATCCGCGTCTATAAATACTTTTTCTATCATAAGTGTGTCCGATCTGAAGGCAGGGCCGCGTCGATGAAATTCGCCGCCCCGGCGCCCCGAAGTGGCGCCAAAAGTGATTGATGTTAAGGCTCGCTTTTGCAGCGTCGCCGCCGCGTGATTAGCTTGCGCGGCGCGGATAATTCAAGCATGAACCGTCGAGACGGTCAGGCCATATTGATTTCATTGAGGTAATTGCCCAGCGCCTGCATCGGACTCGCAGCGCGGGTGATGGGCCGGCCCACCACCAGATAACTGGCACCGGCGGCGACCGCCTGTGCGGGCGTCAGGGTGCGGGTCTGATCCCCCGCGTCCTCGCCCTGCTGGCGAATGCCCGGCGTGACGGTGATCGCGTCACTGGGCAAGACCCCGCGCACCAGCGCCAGCTCTTGCGCGCTGCACACCACTCCCGCCATGCGGCACTCGGCGGCGAGCGCGGCTAAACGTGCGACCTGCGCCTGGGCCCCATCAGCCACCCCCACCTCTTTGAGCTGGGCGTCGTCGAGGCTGGTGAGCACTGTCACCCCCACTAGGTGCATGGGGCTGCCCGTCTCGTCGACGGCCTTGCGCGCCGCGTGCATCGCTTGCGAGCCGTTGCCCGCGTGCAGGGTCAGCATCCACGCGCCGAGGTCTGCAGCGGCACGCGCGCCACCCGCGACGGTGTTGGGGATGTCGTGAAATTTGAGGTCTAAGAACACCTCAAAGCCGCACTGTTGCAATGACTTGAGCAGCGGCGGCCCACAGCGCGTGAACAGCTCTTTGCCCACTTTCACGCGGCACTGCTGCGGATCCAGGGCATCGGCCATGGCCATCGCCTCCGTCTCGGACGAATAGTCCAGCGCCACGATCAAGCGTTTGTTGTCCTGCATCTTCACTCCCCTTCCACGCCCAAGATTGGGCGGATTGAATCCCAGCTGTGACAGCCGGGACATTGCCAGTGCAACTGGCGACCTTTGAAACTGCAATGGCGGCACGCGTGTGAGGGCCGATTCTCCATCACCCGGTCCAGCATGGTGACGATCACACTGATTTGCTTGCGGCTCGCCACGCTGGAGCCCTCCATCTCCATGCGCGCCCAGTGCTGCAGACCCTGCAGCGAAGGCCGGCGCAACAGCTGCTCCTTGAAGAAGCGCCGTGCACTGCGCGGGTCCTCTAGGTTCTCGAGCACCCCAGACGCGGTGCTGATCATGGTGTAGCTGTTGCTCTTGGTGCGCAGCTTGGCAATGTAGGCGCGCAGCGCACCCTCATCGCCACTGGCGGTCAGCGCCTCCATCAGTGGCCGCGCCACTTCGGGCACAATTTCATCATCGAGCGAGATGGCTTTTTCATAGTCGCGCACGGCTGATCGAAAATCCGAGCGCGAACGCGCCATTTCTGCGCGCATCACCCAGGCCCGCACACAGCCGACATCGGCACTAAAGGCCATGTCCACCCGCGCCGCAGCTTCTGCCTGATCACCCTGTATCAAAGCTTGTGCAGCGATCTCGCAATGGTATTGCGCGATTTTTACGCCGTAGTTGCTGCCGCCGAGGTTCTGGCTCTGGTGCGCCGCCTCAATAGCGCGCAACCACTCGTGGCCGCGCTCGTAAATAGAAATCAGGCCCTCGTAACAGGGGCCAATAAACACTTTTTCGTCGATGAGCTGACTGAAGTTGCGCTCCGCCCAGTCGAACAGACCGGCGGCGAAATAATCCCGCGCCAATTCCAGGCGCGCTTCGTCGCGTTTTTTCTTGCGCAGATCGACCCGGTCACAGATGTCCTTGTGCAGCCGAATAGCACGCTGCACCTCTCCGCGCTGGCGGAACAAACTGCCCAGAGCCAAATGCGTCTCTGCCGTGTCGTCATCAATCTCCACCACGCCCAAAAAGACATCGATGGCCTTGTCTTCTTCGTGGTTGAGCAGGAAACTGATGCCCTGATAGTAGTCACTCGGCGCTTCGGGATCGTTGCTCACCGAATTGCCGCCGCTGCGTTTCGCGCTCAGCCAACCCGAGGCGGCCGCCACTGGCAGCAACAGCCAGAGCGCCTCAATCATGGCGTGCTGTCATAGGCAAAAAGGAGGTCTTCACAGGAGTCCGCAAGAAAAAGTCGTAGGCCTGTATTCTAGCCTGTATCGCCGCGACGGTGTGATTCCAGCGCTGAACAGCTCGGCCGAGGTGGCAATTATTTTTCAGCCACGACTGGGGCGGCATCGACCCACACAATCATAGGGTCTAGAAACGAAAAAACCCCGCCGAGGCGGGGTTGATCTTCAGAGAGTCTCTGCCGCTATTGCGCGGCACTTTTAGCGAGGCTTTCGTTGACGCGTTCGCGCAACTCCTTGCCAGGCTTGAAGTGCGGCACGTACTTGCCGTGCAGCGCGACAGTGTCACCGGATTTGGGGTTACGCCCCAGACGCGGTGGCCGAAAATGCAGGCTGAAACTGCCAAAGCCCCGCACCTCGATACGATCTCCTCCACTCAGGGAACGGCTCATGGACTCAAGCAACACCTTGACCGCAAGTTCAACGTCTTTCTGAGCCAAATGGCTCTGCTGACGGGACAAGACTTCAATCAATTCTGATTTGGTCATCGCGTTGTCGGTGGTGCTCATGCTCATACTCCTGGCCTTGCGTGGATGGGTGCCCAGTCACCCGTGTGGCAACTGGGTACAACCAAGCAATTGCTTAGTTTTTGGCGTCCATCTGCTCTTTGAGGATGTCGCCCAAGGTCATCGCGGGTGCAGTAGCTGTTTTCTCATTGTAGCCACTGACCAACTCTTGCTCGTCGTCGTTGTCTTTCGCTTTGACAGACAAGTTCAAGCTGCGAGATTTACGATCGATGTTGACGAACTTCGCCTCGATTGCATCGCCGACTTTAACCACGGTAGTGGCATCGTCAACACGGTCACGAGAAAGCTCGCTCACGCGGATGTAACCTTCAACGCCGTCACCAAGATCGACAGTCACGCCTTTGGCATCGACCTCTGTGGCCGTACCTTTAACGATACTGCTCTTGGGGTTGTCAGCGACAAACTGGGCAAATGGGTCTTGATCCATCTGCTTCACGCCCAGTGAGATGCGCTCGCGCTCTGGGTCAACAGAGAGAACGATAGCTTCGAGCTCGTCGCCTTTCTTGTAGTTGCGCACCAGCTCTTCGCCGGTGTCGTTCCAAGAGAGGTCAGACAAGTGGATCAGGCCGTCAATCTCGCCGTCCAGACCAATGAAGATACCGAAGTCAGTGATTGACTTGATCTTACCGATGACACGATCGCCCTTGTTGAACTGAGTCGCGAAATCATCCCATGGGTTGGTTTTGCACTGCTTGATACCCAGAGAGATACGACGACGCTCTTCGTCGATGTCGAGGATCATGACTTCAACTTCGTCACCCACGGCGACAACCTTGTTCGGGTTGACGTTGCGGTTGGTCCAATCCATCTCGGAGACGTGCACCAGACCTTCGACGCCCTCTTCCACTTCAACGAAGCAGCCGTAGTCAGCGATGTTAGTGACTTTACCGGTGAGACGTGTGTTCTCAGGGTAACGACGCTGGATCGCAGTCCATGGATCATCGCCCAGTTGCTTCAGGCCGAGTGAAACACGGTTGCGCTCACGGTCGAACTTAAGCACCTTGACGTCGACTTCTTGACCGATTTCAACAACCTCAGAAGGATGCTTGACGCGCTTCCACGCCATGTCGGTGATGTGCAGCAGGCCGTCGATGCCGCCCAGATCCAAGAACGCACCGTAATCGGTGAGGTTCTTGACGATACCTTTGACTTCGATACCTTCCTGAAGCTTCTCGAGCAGCTGTTCTCGCTCTGCAGAGTACTCAGACTCGACAACCGCACGACGTGAAACAACCACGTTGTTGCGACGCTGGTCGAGTTTGATGACCTTGAATTCGAGCTCTTTGCCTTCCAGGTAGCCAGTGTCGCGCACGGGGCGGACGTCGACCAAAGAACCTGGCAAGAAAGCACGGATATCGTTGATCTCAACGGTGAAACCGCCTTTGACCTTGCCCGTGATAAGACCGGTAACGATCTCGTCGTTTTCGTGAGCTTCTTCCAACTTAGTCCAGCTGCGAGCACGACGTGCTTTTTCGCGGGACAGTTTGGTTTCGCCAAAGCCATCCTCGACTGCTTCGAGGGCTACTTCAACGGTGTCGCCGATTGAAACGTCAAGCTCTCCGGATTCAGTACGGAATTGATCCAGGGGAATAACGCCTTCGGATTTGAGACCGGCGGCGACGATGACGAAATCAGGGGTGATATCGACAACAGAACCCATGAGGATAGCGCCGGGGCGCATTTCCGTCTTAAGGAGGCTTTCTTCAAATAACTCGGCAAATGATTCAGACATTAGGCTGTAAACCTGTATTGGTTAGCGCGAGGGGGCAATCCGGCCTCTTCACGGTTGGTTAAATCCACATTGGCATCCCGCCATCGTGGCTCATTTGGCCGCCAAGTAGTGGCGGCCGTGCGCGCTGGCTCTAAGGATTAAGAGCCGCGTGCAAATGTTCTCTTACACACTCAACCACTTCAACAATGGTCATTTCGCTGGAATCGACAATATGCGCGTCCGTCGCCGGCCGCAGCGGTGACACTGCACGATTCATGTCCTGCGCGTCTCGCGCTTGGATGCTTTTGAGCAAGTCGAGTAGTTTAACATCATTTCCCGCTGCAATTAACTGCTGAAAGCGCCTTCTGGCGCGTTCTTCCGCGCTGGCTGTCAAATAAACCTTACAAATAGCGTCTGGAAACACCTCTGTGCCCATATCACGCCCATCGGCCACCAGGCCCGGAGGCCGCCGAAATTGGCGCTGCAGGTGCAGCAAAGCATCCCGCACGGGGGCGTGCTTGGCCACATTGGAAGCCAACAGACCGGTGCTCTCGAGCAGCACACGCTCCGTCAAATCCTCGCCGTCCAAGGCAAAACCGGTGCGATCACCGGTGACATCGAAACTGACATTCATATGCCGCGCCACATCCGCCACCGCGGCGATATTATCCAGCGCGACACCGGCGCGCTGACTGGCCAGCGCTGTCAAACGGTACAGCGAGCCGCTGTCCAGCAGGTGATACCCCTCAGCGGCGGCCACCGCTCGCGTCACCGTGCCCTTGCCCGCGCCACCCGGCCCGTCGACGGTCAATACAACGATACTCACGCCGACACTGCCAACGCTGAGAAGGCGTCAAAATAACCCGGAAATGTCTTGGCGGTGCAGTCAGGATCTTCGATGGTGACAGACACACCCGCCGCGGCCACCAGCGAGAAGCACATGGCGATGCGGTGGTCGTCGTAGGTGTGGATGCTGACGCCCTCGCGCAGCGGCCCCGGGTACACCCGCAACCAATCCCCCCCCTGCTCCACTTTGACGCCGAGCTTGCCCAGTTCCGTGGCCATGGCTTCGAGGCGGTCTGTCTCTTTCACACGCCAAGAGGCGATGTTGCGCAGGGTACAGGGCCCGTCAGCAAACAGCGCCACCACAGCCAGGGTCATGGCCGCGTCGGGGATGGCGTTGAAATCTTCGTCAAAGGCGCGCAGCTTCAGGCCCGCGGGGGCACTCACTTCGACGCTGTTGGCCGTTTTTGTAACCTGAGCACCCATGGCCTGCAAATAATCTGCAAAACCCACGTCGCCCTGGATGCTGTCCGTGCCCACGCCCTGCACCGTCACCGGGCCGCCGCCGATCAGGCCCGCCGCCATAAAATAGCTGGCGCTGGAGGCATCGCCCTCGACGCATATCTCGCCGGGGCTGACGTAGCGCTGATGCGCCGCCACGCTGAAACGCGACCAGCCGTCGCGCTGCACTTCCACGCCAAAACGCGCCATCAGCGCGATGGTCATGTCCACGTAGGGCTTGGAAATCAGCTCGCCGTCGATGTCGATAACCAGGCCGCTTTCCAGCAGCGGGCCACACTGCAGCACGCCTGTGGTGAACTGGCTGGACACATCTCCCTTGATACGCACCGAGCCCGCACTGCTAGCTGCGCGCGGCTTGATGCGCAGGGGCGGAAAACCGACCTGCCCCAAGTATTCAACTTGCGCACCGAGCTGCGCCACTGCGTCGACCAGATCGCCGATGGGCCGCTCGTGCATGCGCTCAACACCCTTGAGCTCATAATCTCCACCCTGCACCGCCAGCAACGCTGACAAGGTGCGCATCGCCGTGCCGGCGTTGCCAAGGAAAAATTCGCCAGACGCCACCGGCAGCTTGCCCGCGCAACCCTTCACTTCAAAGTCACGGCTGTCGCCGAGCTGCCGCCAACTCACACCCAGATCTTTGAGCGCGGCCAACATGTAGCGTACGTCGTCGCTGTCGAGCAGCCCTCGCACTACCGTGTCACCCTCGGCCAGCGCCGCCAACACCAGCACCCGGTTGGAGATACTCTTGGAGCCAGGCAATTGCACCTGCCCGCACAAACCAGCCACAGGCGCCAGCGTCAAACTGTCCATCATTTGTCCTCGGAATCTGTAAATTTATCAGCGCAGTGGGCGGCAGGCACAACTTCGGTGCGCCCTTCAACCATCTCAGCCCAATCTCGCCGCGCCTCGCGCGCGCGCGAAAACATCAAAGCCATGCTCTTGCCGTCGCGGTCTTGCAACTGCTCGCGAAAGCGGTCGATGGCGTCGCTGTATTCATCGAGAAGCGAGATCACCGCGTCGCGGTTCGACAAGGCGATATCGCGCCACATGACCGGATCACTGGCCGCAATGCGTGTGAAGTCGCGAAAACCGCCCGCTGCAAACCTAAAGATGTCGTCTTTGTTCTCACGTGCCGCAAACATATCGACCATGGCAAAGGACAAAAAATGCGGCAGATGACTGGAAGCCGCGAGCGCCGCGTCGTGATCCTCCAGGCTGAGCTGATGCACCTCGGCACCGCTCATCTCCCACAGGCTGCGCACCGTTGCCACGGCAGCGTCAGAGCTCTCAGGCAGCGGCGTCAAAATAACCCGGCGACCACAGAAGAGATCAACTTTTGCCGCGGCCACACCGCTGTTCTCACTGCCCGCGATGGGATGGCCCGGCACCACGCGCGCCAAGCTATTGCCCAGCGCCGCCCGCGCATCCTCGGCAAAGCTGCCCTTGACACTGCCCGCGTCGGTGATCACGGCATCGGCCGGCAAACTGGCGGCGATATCGCCCATCACCGAGCGCATCACGCCCATGGGTACCGCCAACAAGACCACGCTTGCGCCGCTCACCGCCGCCTGCAAATCAAGCTCATAACGGTCTATCGCGCCACACTGCAGAGCCAGTTTGAGGCTCTGCTCACGGCTGCCCGAACCGATGATCTCGCCGTCAAAACCTGCCGCCTTGAGCGCCAGGCCCAAGGACCCACCGATCAGGCCCACGCCGACAATAACCAGCCGAGCAGCGGGTGTTACTGCTGTCGCTAAATCGCTCAATCGCCTGCCCGCGGGTAGGAACCCAGCATTTTGTACATGCCGACTTCGCTCTTCAGCGCCGCCAGACCCTCGACCATGCGCTCATCTTCGCAGTGCCCGTCCACGTCGATGAAAAAGCAATACTGCCAGCCCGCCCCCGGCACCGGACGCGACTCAATGCGCATCATGTCGATGCCGCGCTCCGCCAGCGGCGAGAGGAACTTGTGCAGCGCTCCCGGCTGATTGCGCGCCGAGACCAACAGGGTTGTCTTGTCGTGACCACTGGCCGCGACGGGTCGCGTGCCGATCACCAAAAAGCGTGTGGTGTTCGAGGAGTCATCCTCTATATGGGACTGCTGCACGGGCACACTGTAGAGCTCGCCCGCCGCGTCAGAGGCTATCGCCGCGATCGCGCCATCGGTGGCGGCCATGCGCGCGCCCTCGGCATTGCTGGACACAGCTACCCGCTCGGCGTCGGGCATGTTGACATCCAGCCAGCGGCGGCACTGGGCCAGCGCTTGCTGGTGCGCCAGCACTTGCTTAATCTGCTTGAGATCTTCGCTTTGGCTCAGTAGACAATGGTGTATTGGCAGCAGTACTTCACCACAAATCACAAGGCCCGAATCGCGGAACAAATCCAGGGTGTGGGTGACCGCACCCTCGGTGGAGTTCTCCACCGGCACCACGCCATACTGAGCGCGACCTGCCTCGACCTCCTGAAAGATATCGGGGATAGACGCCAGTGGCAGCTTCTCCGGGCCGTGGCCAAAATGTTTCTGTGCGGCCTGCTCGGTAAAAGTGCCGGCGGGCCCCAGATAGGCCACCACCATGGTCTCTTCGAGCGCCAGACAAGCAGAGATGATCTCTTTAAATATGGCGTGTATCGCTGAATCGGGCAGCGGCGTGTTGTTGCGTGCCACCTGACGCCGCAGTATCTGTGCCTCGCGCTCGGGCCGGTAAAACACGGTGTCCGGGTCCGCGGCGGTTTTGATCTCAGCCACCTGCTCGGCCAGCTGCGCCCGCTTGGCCAAAAGGGCCAGGATATCTTGATCGACTTGGTTGATGCCGAGGCGCACCACGTCTAATTTGTCTTCGTCACTGCTCATGTCACACTGCTCGTGTAGGCGCCACAGTCAACCGTGGCGGCGTTCAAACTCGCTCATAAAATCGACCAGTGACTGTACCGCTTCCACAGGGACAGCGTTGTACAAACTGGCTCGCATGCCGCCCACTGCGCGGTGCCCCTTCAAGGCCCGCAAGCCCTCGGCTTCCGCCTCGGCGACAAATACCGCATCGAGATCTGGATTGGCCAACTGAAAGGGGATGTTCACGCGGGACCGCCAAGCCGGGTCGATGCCGTTGTTGTAAAAATTGCTGCGATCAATGCGCTCGTAGAGCATCCCCGCCTTGCGTGTATTGACCGCCTGCATGGCGGCCAAACCGCCTTGCTCTTTCAGCCACTGCAGGGTCAAGCCCACCAGATACCAGCTGAAGGTCGGCGGCGTGTTGAGCATGGAATCGTTCGCTTCCTGCGCCTTGTAACTCATCACCGCCGGTACTTCGGGTGCGCAGTCGGCGAGCAGATCGCGCCGCACAATCACCAGGGTGATGCCGGCGGGCCCGATGTTCTTTTGCGCCCCGCCGTAGATCACGCCAAAGCGCGAGACGTCCAGCGGGCCCGAGAGAATACTGGAGGAATAATCCGCCACCAGCGGCACAGCGCCCGTGTCGGGCACACCCGAAAACTCAAGACCGTGAATGGTTTCGTTGGGGCAGTAATGCACAAAAGCGGCATTGGGATCGATATCCCACGTGGCCGCATCGTGGCCACGGCGATGATCAAACTCAGCTGCATCACAGAGCACCCGCGTCTTGCAAACCGTGCTCGCTACCTGCTCGGCCTTGCGCGACCAGTGACCTGTGATGGCGTAGTCAGCACTTTGCTTGTCACCCAGCAGATTCCACAGCAGCGCACTGAACTGCAAGGTCGCGCCGCCCTGCATAAAGACCACAGCGTAGTCATCGCCTATGCCCATCAGCTCGCGCAGATCGGCCTCGATGCGCCGCACCATGTCCATGTACAGCGGACTGCGGTGCGAGATCTCCATGATGGAGACGCCGCGACCCTGATAATCGAGCAGCTCCGCCTGCGCCCGTTCCAGCACGGCAGTGGGCAGCCCGGCAGGGCCCGGGCTGAAGTTAAAGGCGCGGCTCATCAGTCCTCGCCACCCTCTTCTGGCTCTGAGGCACCATCATCAGCTGCACTGTCGCCCGCCGCATCATCTGCACCGTCGTCGGCCGCATCACCATCGACCGCATCCCCTTGGCTTTCGCCAGCCGCTGCATCCGGGGCGACAGCTGAATCACCCTCTACAGCCGTCTCAGCGCCATCTTCTTCGATTTCTTCTTCAACTTCCAGCGCATCCACACGTGCCAGCTGCACCAGTTGCTCGCTCTCGTCGAGACGGATCAAACGCACGCCCTGGGTATTGCGACCCAAGGTGGAGAGCTCACCCACCGCGGTGCGCACCAGGGTGCCACCGTTGGAGATCAACATCATTTCGTCTTCATCGCTGACCAACACGCCGCCGATGACTTCACCGTTGCGGTCGGTTGTTTTGATGTCGATGACACCTTGACCGCCACGCCCTTTGCGCGGGTAGTCCGCGGAAGCGGTGCGCTTACCGTAGCCGTTGCTGGTGGCGGTGAGCACAGTCTTCGCCTCGTCCATCACCAAGAGCGCAACCACACGCCCCCCCTCAGGCATGCGGATACCACGAACACCGGCGGCGTTGCGGCCCATGACGCGCACGTCCTTCTCGTGGAACCGCATGGAGCGACCACCGGAAGACAGCAGCATGACATCGCGCTCACCGTCGGTCAGAGACACATCGACCAAGGAGTCCTCACCGCGCAAATCAATGGCGATGATACCCGCGGCACGTGGCCGCGAGAAAGCGGACAGTGGCGTCTTCTTGACTACACCGTTACCGGTGCAGAAGAATACGAACTTGTCTTCGGGGTAGTCGCGCACTGGCAGCACGGCATTGATGCGCTCGTCGGCCTCAAGCGGCAACAGGTTGACGATAGGTCGCCCCCTGGAACCGCGGCTGGCCACAGGAATCTCGTAGACTTTCTTCCAGTAGACACGGCCGGCGCTGGAGAAACACAACAAGGTGTCGTGGGTGCTCGCCACGAACAGCTTGTCGACAAAATCTTCTTCTTTCATGTTCGTGGCAGACTTGCCTCGGCCGCCACGGCGCTGGGTGGCGTAGTCCGATACGGGCTGCGACTTCACGTAACCCGCGTGCGACAAGGTCACCACCAGGTCTTCTTCCTCGATCAGATCTTCGACACCGAGGTCTTCGTAGCTGTTCTGGATGATCGTGCGGCGCGGGTTGACGTACTGCTCGCGCAGGGCCTCGAGCTCTTCACGGATAACAGAGCGCAGGCGATCAGGGTCAGTCAAAATATCCAACAAATCAGCGATTTTGACCAGTATTTCACTGAACTCACCGACGATCTTCTCTTGCTCAAGGCCAGTCAGACGGTGCAGCTGCATGTCCAAGATGGCGCGTGCTTGCACTTCAGAGAGGTGGTACATACCGTCGTGCAAACCACACTCTGGAGCCAGACTGTCCGGGCGGGAGGCGTCAGCACCTGCACGCTCCAACATGCCCACCACAGCACCTGGGCGCCACGGCCGTGCAACCAGCGCCTCACGTGCCGCCGCCGCGTTGGGCGAGGCTTTGATCAGCGCGATCACCTCATCGATGTTCTCCAAAGCGACCGTCAGGCCTTCCAAGACGTGCGCGCGCTCGCGCGCTTTGCGCAGCTCGTAGATAGTACGGCGCGTGACCACCTCACGGCGGTGCCGCACAAAGGCGACGAGGATTTCTTTGAGGTTGAGGATCTTCGGCTGGCCATCGACCAGCGCCACCATGTTGATGCCGAACACCGTCTGTAGCTGGGTCTGCTTGTAGAGGTTGTTGACCATCACCTCGCCGGACTCGCCGCGCCGCAAGTCGATCACCACGCGCATGCCGTCTTTGTCCGACTCGTCGCGCAAACCGTCCTGCGCGATGCCGTCAATCTTCTTGTCTTTGACCAGCTCCGCGATCTTCTCGATCAAGCGCGACTTGTTCACTTGATAGGGCAGCTCGGAGATGATGATGCTCTCGCGGCCTGTCTTCTTGTGAATCTCGAACTCCACCGTGCCACGCACATGGATTCGGCCACGGCCGGTGAGGTAGGCCTGGCGGATGCCCGCGGCGCCGTTGATGATGCCTGCGGTCGGAAAATCAGGGCCCGGAATGTACTCTTTCATCAGTTCGATGATGTCGATCTCGGGGCGATCGAGCACCGCGAGGGTGGCGTCGACCACTTCGCCCAAGTTGTGCGGGGGAATGTTGGTCGCCATGCCCACCGCGATACCGGAAGAACCGTTGATCAGCAGGTTGGGCACACGTGAGGGCAAAACCACAGGCTCGGATTCAGAGCCGTCGTAGTTGTCGACAAAATCGACGGTCTCTTTGTCGATGTCGGCGAGCAGCTCGTGCGCGATGCGCTGCATACGCACTTCGGTGTATCGCATGGCGGCTGCATTATCGCCGTCCACCGAACCGAAGTTACCCTGCCCGTCCACCAGCATCTCACGCAGCGAAAAAGGCTGCGCCATGCGAACGATGGTCTCGTAAATGGCCGAATCGCCGTGTGGGTGGTATTTACCCATGACGTCACCGACCACGCGGGCCGACTTGCGGTGTGCCTTGTTCCAGTCGTTGCCCTGCTCGTGCATGGAAAACAGCACTCGCCGGTGCACGGGCTTCAAGCCATCACGCACATCGGGCAAAGCCCGGCCGACGATAACGCTCATGGCGTAGGCGAGATACGAATCCCGCATCTCGTCCTCGAGGTTTACCGGCAATACTTCCTTGGCAAAATCAGACATCGATTGTTGTTTTCCGCTGTGGTTTGGCGTCCGCCCACACGCACGCACAAATCAACAGCAAACGAGCCGTTAATCGAGCCGCATGAGGACACAATTTGCGCACCTCACGGCCCCTTCAGGCACGCCGCACACAAACCCCGTCAAACTGGGTCAAATAAACGACTAATTCTATCACACCAAAGCGGATAAAGATCGGTTTGAGGCGCTCACAGAGCCTCTGAGGGGCAATTAGCGATTTCAGCGGCTCCCCCACGCGGCTCACCTTAGGCCAGCCAGAGCTAAATCAGAGCGGCACAGATGCGAAGCAATGATCGCTGGGCGCCTAAATCGACGCGACAACGACCCAAAATCGACTGCCCATATAGTGTTTAGGGGAAACAGGCGGGGAAAACACCGACAACAAGACCAGGGGGCCGACTGCCAGCGCTGCACGTGCGTACAGCGCCCAAGGGTGCTGGCCAGACCCTCACTGGGTGTTCAGCGCAGAACTACACGGCGAGGGCAATTGCTGAGCAGAACGCTGCCACCGCCGGCACCGCGCGCCCAGCGACGCTAGTGCGTACAGTCGAATATCGCGTCCAATTCGCCGGAATTCGCCGCATTTTTACCGCTAGTAAAAGTACCTTCACGCAAGATTTCGTGCGCGGCACCTTGCAGCGCTCCCAGCGCCACTCGGTTAAGGAACGAGCCTAGGCTGACACGCTGCACACCGAGAGAGACCAAGTCTGAGACGGATAGCTTGGCACCCGACAAGCCCGTCACCACATTGACGGGGCGATCAACCTCGCGCACCAGTGTGGCGATATCCTCCGCACTGTTAACGCCTGGTGCATAGAGCACATCGGCCCCCGCATCTTGAAAGGCCTGCAGCCGGCGAATGGTATCGCCGAGGTCTGGGTGCCCGTGCAGATAGTTTTCTGCCCTCGCGGTCACAATGAAAGGCCAATCCAAACCCTGAGCCGCCTCGACCGCAGCGCGCATCCTGTCCACCGCGCGGCCCAAACTGTAGATAGGCTCGTCTGCATTGCCGGTCGAATCGTCAATGGACGCCCCCACCAAACCAATGTCTGCCGCCAAACTGATGGAATCAAACACACCGGCGGGCTCATCGTGAAAGCCATTTTCTAAGTCAGCACTGACCGGAAGGCTGGTGGCATTCACGATATCTCGTTTGTTCTGGTAGGCCTCGTCGCGCGTCACTAGGCCACGCCCATCGCAGCGCCCAAGCGTCGCCGCCAGACCCGCGCTGGTAGTGGAAAGTGCCTCGAATCCCATACTGGCCAGTATTTTCGAAGAGCCCGCATTCCAAGGGCTCGGCAATACAAAACCACCCGGACGTTCGTGCAGGGATTTAAATAACTCAGCCTTTTCTTGTTGTGATCTCACGCTAAACACTCCCTAGAAATTCAGAAATTAAGAACAAGCCAAGCCAATTCGCTCCCGGCGAAGAATCAGCCATTCACACGTACGGCAATACTCCCCTTAGCGACAGCTGTTTCATTAAGCGTTGCCCCCCAAACCGCGGATCGTGTCAGCTATTGCCATATTACTGCGCCATCTACCAGCGTATACCTGCATTTGGCTATTGCTCCAAAACAGGCTATTAAGCACAAAAATGGTGACTGTAAACCTGACTTAGTGGCCCTGCGCCCGGCCCCTAAGCCGTGCGACAAACCACCGGAAGAACGTTGCCCAGATAAAATACTACCTCGCAGGCAGTTAGCGAGAATCAGTAAAACAACAACTAAGTTCCGTGTCACAGTGCTGGTCGAGCACAAGAAACCACCTCAGAATCACAGTTGCATATCGATCCCTCCTCACAAAGCTTGCGGTGAACATGCAATCAAATAATACATGCGCGTCCCTCCACCCAGCGCACTGAAACAACGCAACACGCGGTGGCACTATTCTTCCTGTCTCGGTGGGCATGGAAATTCAACTGCGCCAAGCGCAATATCCTCCGACAAATTCCACACGAAGGAGTGCGCGATGAACAATTTAGTTTTGGTAGCCGTAGACGGCAGCGACGGCGGACAACGGGCTTTGGACTACGCCATTTCACGGGCGCTCAATTCGGGCGCAACGCTGCTCCTAACCCACATCATTGAATGGTCCCCCTACAGCTTTCACACCAATGAGGAACTGGCCGAGCGCCACAGCCGACGCGAAGACGAGCTGGATCGCGCCAGCGATCAGCTACTGAAACCGATGGTCGCGTATTGCGAGAGCAAAGGCGTGAGTGCCGACACCAATATCGCGCATGGCAACATCGTGGACATCATTAACCAGCAATCAAAAGAGCGCGATGTGGCGCAGATTGTGATGGGTCGCCGCGGCGTCTCAGGCATAAAAACCCTGCTGTTTGGCAGCGTTGCGGCCAACCTTGTACAAAGCTCCCAGGTCCCGGTCACGATAGTCCCGTAAAAGTCGGGAAATACACTTCCGCAGTTTTCTGGTAGCGACTCGCTGCTTGAAAAAACAGCCAATAGACAGCTCATTGCCTAGCGCATATTGACGATGATTTCGCTTAACTCACACGCCAGAGCGGCACAGCAAAAAAAGGCACATCGAGCCGCACTGATATAACAAGGATTAGTCCATGCGAAGAATACACCTGACTATTGCTTCACTGTTGATGACACTGCACAGTGCACCCGCGCGTGCTGGCATAGACGAGACCATAAACAATCTGACCCAACCGTTCGCCAAACTCATTGGCGACATTGTATTTTTTAAAATCGACCTCTTCGGTGCTCAGCTCCCAGTCGTGGTGCTCTGGTTAGTGATCGGCGCCGTGTTTTTTACTTTCTACACCGGATTCATCAATCTACGTGGCTTTAAACACGCTATTTCATTGGTTAAAGGAGACTACTCCGACCCCAACCACGCGGGCGAGGTCTCACATTTTCAAGCCTTGGCGACAGCGGTGTCGGGCACCGTGGGCATAGGCAACATTGGCGGCGTTGCAGTGGCGGTTACCGTCGGCGGTCCGGGCGCGACATTCTGGATGATCCTGGCGGGTTTCCTCGGCATGTCCACCAAGTTTGTGGAGTGCACACTCGGGGTTCGGTACCGAACCAACAACCCGGATGGCTCGGTATCCGGCGGCCCCATGTACTATCTTCGCAGTGGATTCAGTGAGCTCGGCATGCCTAAATTTGGCAAAGCACTGGGTGTGTTTTTTGCTGTGGGAATCGCCATAGGCGCCATGGGCATTGGCAACATGTTTCAATCCAACCAAGCCTATGTGCAGCTCAACTACGTCACCGGCGGCATGCTCGATGGCTACGGCTGGGCGGTGGGTTTGGTCATGGCTGCGGTGGTGTTCTCAGTCATTGTCGGCGGCATCAAATCCATCGCCTCAGTGACCGAAAAAATTGTCCCCGCCATGGCGGTGCTCTATTGTTTTTTTGCCCTCATCGTCATCTTCATGAACATCGCCTACCTGCCCGAAGCCATTGCCAATATCTTCAGCGGCGCTTTCACGGCTGAAGGTGTCAGCGGTGGCGCATTGGGCGCCATGATCATCGGCTTTCAACGCGCTGTTTTCTCCAACGAAGCTGGCATAGGCTCGGCGTCCATCGCCCATGCTGCGGTTAAAACCAATGAACCTGTCACCGAGGGATTCGTCTCCCTGCTGGAGCCATTTATCGATACGATCGTTATCTGCACCATCACCGCGCTGGTGATCGGCACCACGATGGTTGCCAATCCTGAGTTTGCAGGTGACGCCACCGGTGTTGCCATGACATCTGCCGCTTTCGAACAAAAATTCAGCTGGTTTTCCTACCCGCTGGCTATTGCCGCCATGATGTTTGCTTTTTCCACCATGATTTCCTGGTCCTACTACGGGCTCAAAGGCTGGACGTTTTTATTTGGCGAAGATCAGAAATCACAAACGATTTACAAATTGCTCTTTTGTGCCTTTGTCGCCCTGGGTTGCATGGTTCAGCTGGGTCCAATCCTCGACATATCCGACGCATTGGTATTCTTGATTTGTGTGCCAAATATATTGGGCTTGTATTTTCTAGCACCGATGGTCAAACGCGAATTGAAGTCTTATCAGGCACGCCTGGCCAGCGGTGAGATCAAGAAATTCAAGTAGACCGCGTTTGATTTAGATGCAGACAGGAGGGCCCAGTGCATCGGGGCCTCCTTATCATCACAGCGCTGTGTAGTCGCTGCATTAGCTCTCTACTTCTTCTCTCCCGAAGGGCATGTAGAGATCGCCGCCCTGGCGATACTTGAGTGCCATCGCCTCCACGCCCTCTTTTTTCGCTTCATTGCGAATGTCGTGGGTGATTTTCATGGAGCAGAACTTCGGCCCGCACATGGAACAAAAATGCGCCACCTTCTGCGCCGCATTGGGCAGAGTCTTGTCGTGGTATTCCCGCGCCGTGTCTGGGTCCAGCGAGAGGTTAAATCTATCCTCCCAGCGGAATTCAAAATGTACCCAGCTCAAGGCGTTGTCACCGTGCTGCGCACCCGGCAAGCCCTGCTGCATGGGCGGCAATTTTGTAAGTGATCACACCCGAGCTAATGTGGTCATATCCCGGTGCAATATCGGTGCTGAGCGGGCCGAGGGTGTAAAAAGGCGCCTCTTGGCAGCACTCCAGCTGCTTATCCATGTTCTCATTGATCCAGTGCATGGCCACGTGGCCGGGCCCCTCGATCATCACCTGCCAATCCCTAGCCCAGGCAATCTTGATCAGCTCGCCCAGGGTTTCCAGCCCGTCAAACTGCGCCTAGCTGTTGGCGCCGGCGATCGATCTGGGGCGCAACCCATCGCCCAATGAAAAACTCACATCTCAGGAACGGCAGATGCCGCAGATATCGTCGAAGTTGCTCGAAGAGGAAGGTCTCGCAGTGGTGGTGAAGACACCACTTGACCATGATCGAGCCACCCCAAGATATAATGCCTATCACCCGCTCTGTGGTCATTGGCACCATGTGCAAACGCACACCTGCGTGGATAGTGAAATAATCAACGCCCTGCTCTGCCTGCTCAACCAGGGTGCCGATGGGCACCGAGCTGTTGTGCACGATCCACTCGCAGGTATTGTGAATGTTGCGACCTGTGGACAAGTCCATCACCGTGTTCGCGCACCAGCGGATGGGCTTCACCAGCTTGTCGACGTCTTCCTCCCTCGAAGACGTCACCGCCGATGTGCCCATGTTGGCGTTTATTTTCACCAGAAAATTGCGGCCAATAATCATCGCACAGAACTCAGAGTGGTTGCTATTATCGCGCGTCCCACCGCCACCTCATCGCGTACAAATTCGGGCGTTACATAATCGGGAATGCCTGCGCCCCATTCCTCGCCGTTACGCGCGATCACAACAGCCTCACGCAGTTGGTTTTCACGGATAGCAATGTACTCCATCTCCGGCGTCACCAGTCAACTGTACTTTAGCAGCGAACGGTTACCGCTCCCCTTTGCAGGAAGGCAGTTTCACAGCTGCCGTACACCATCACGCAGCTACCACAAGGTGTAACCGCCGTCCGCCACCACAATGGCCCCTGTCATGGCACTCGATGCCTCGCAAGCTAAAAACAACACCACCTGCGCGATCTCTTGCGGTTGAATAACCCGTTCACTGGGCGTGTTTTCAATCCAGCGCGCCGCCATCTCCGGGTTGTCTTGCATGGCATAAGCGGTGAGCTCTGTCTCCACATAACCGGGCGCCACGGCGTTGACCCGCACGCCGCGGCTGGCCCATTCCGCAGCAAAGTTCCGCGTGGCGTGGTGCACCGCCGCTTTGGAAATATTGTAATAACTCTGGTCCTGGCGCTGATTGACGATTGTGCCGGACATGGAGCCGATGTTGACAATTGAACCCCCGCCCGCCTCGAGCATGCGCTTGCCAAAACATTGATCCGTCCAATACACACCGTTAAAATTGATGTCCATGTGTAGCGCCAACAGCTCAGGCGTGACATGCTCCGCGGCGGTGCCCACCTGGCCAACGCCCGCGCAAGCCACCACGATATCCAGCGCACCGAGCTGATCAGCCAAAGCCTCTACTTGCTCTTTGCGGGACACATCCAACACCGCGATTTGCGCGCCAGCCCCGAGCTCTGCCTGGGCGATCGCGAGCTTGTCGCCGTTGATGTCGGCAATGATGATCTCAGCGCCGGCATCGCGCAGTATCTTTGCGCAGCACAGGCCTATGCCCTGCGCCCCACCAGTCACCAGTGCGCGCTTTCCCTTCAAATTGAACATCTCAAATACCGACATAAGGCCGCTCTCCCTGTTGATGAATATTCAGTCCTGTCGGCAATACCCATGAGCAGACCCGCCTGCAGATCAGGATTTGAATCCCATGCTCCGCCCGTGGCTGTGCCACCAGCGCCGAACAACCACTGTAGCAAAATAGTTCCAAGCCCCGAAGCTTCCATCCGGCTTTAAAATCGATTTATAGAAGCTCTCAAGGCCACACAATTCGATCCTCAGCTTGATTTGCACAGCGAACAGGCAGTAGCCTACTGCATCATTATGCCGGACCAGCAGCTGCGCTTTAGGCGCACAGCGAGCACCGGCGAATAGGTTATTTTCACAGGGGCAGGCTGATATCCCAGCCAGGTTCCGAAAAGCAGGCAAACACACGTGACGGTCAACGAGCTGCAGCTCCCCCCTCCGCTGGAGTCAGCGCCCGACAGCTTTGAAGCGGCACTCATCGACGCCTCCGTGCTGGTGATCGACGACGAACCGGGCATGCGCAACTTCCTCTACAAGGCGCTGATCAAGCATTGCGCGCGGGTTGATGTCAGCGCCAACACCGACGAGGCCTCCGCCCTGCTGGACCAGTACAACTACGACGTGATCGTGCTGGACAACATCATGCCGCACAAGAGCGGGCTGGAATGGCTCGCCGAGCAGCAGCGCATCGGGCTCTATTCCGACGCGATCCTGATGACGGCCTACGCCGACTTGGACACCGCCATCGCGGCCATCCGCGCCGGCGCCTCGGACTTCCTGCTCAAGCCTTTCAAGATCAACCAGGTGATCAACGCCATCGCCCAGAGCCTGGCGCGCTCCAGCCTGCGGCGGCAGAACGCCGTGCTGCGCCGCGAGCTCGCCGCTGGGCCAGATCTGTTGCGCCACCGCGACGCGCTGCTGGGATCCTCCGATGAGATACACACCGTTTGCAGCGCCATCGAGCGCGCCGCCGCCACCTCGGCGCAGATTGTGGTGCGCGGCGAAGTGGGCGCGGGCAAGCAGATCGCGGCGCGCATGTTACACGCCCGCTCTGCCCGCGCCCACAAGGCCTTCGTCTGGCTGCAGTGTTACGGCATGCGCGAGGAAGTCTTCCAGGCGCATCTCTTCGGCACCCTCGACGGCGCGAGCCGCGACTAGGCCAGCGGGCAAAACGGCATGCTGCAGGATGCCGCGGGTGGCACCTTGTACCTTGAAGATGTGGAGATGCTCTCTGCCAGCTGCCAGAACCTGCTGGTGGAACTGCTGACCACTGGGCGCTACAGGCCCATCGGCGCCGAGCGCAGCCTGGCGCTGGACGCCTGCCTGGTGTGCTCCAGCACACGGCCGCTGCGCGAGGCGGTGCAAGAGGGTTTCCGCACCGACCTCTACTACCTGCTCAACGTGGTGGAGATCGTCTTGCCGCCACTGCGCGAGCGCGTCGGCGACATCGTCGAGCTGGCTGAATTTTTTATCGAGAAACTGTCCCGCAGCATGGGCCTGGACACGCTGAAACTCACACCCGGGCTGCGCCGCCGATTGATGGCCCACCCCTGGCCCGGCAACGTCATGGAACTGCGCAACACGGTGGAGCGGGCGCTGATCCACGGTAACTTCGACACCCTGCTGGAGGGCCCACTGGAAGGCTACGCCGCCGAGAGCCTAGCGGTGGTCGAGCAGCGCCACATACTGGCGGTGCTCGAGGCCTGCGGTGGCAACCGCGCCGAGGCCGCGCGGCAACTGGGCGTGGCACGCAAAACCATCGACCGCAAATGCCAGGCCTGGGGCCTTTGAAAGCACTGCACTCGGTACGCCTGCGGCTGCTGGTACTGGCGCTGTTGCCACTGGTGGTATTGCTGCCGCTGCTGATGGGGCTGACCATGCTGCGCTGGGTCGAGCAATACGATCAACTGCTGTTCGCCAAGGTCGCCTCCGACTTGCGGGTGGCGGAGCAGTATTTTGGCCGCATCGAGGCCGCACAGGCCGCGGATGTCACCGCGCTGGGGCAGTCGGTGCGTTTTGCCCGCGCCCGCGCCGCAGGGCCCCACGCCGTGGCGCAGCTGCTGGCCACCGAGGTGCGCGACACCGAACTGGATTTTTTGCACCTGCACCGCGCGGGAGGCACCGCCCTGCCCGCCGCCGCGCGCGCACTGGTGTTGGCCGCGGCGCCCGGCGCCCCCAGCACAGGCCTGGCACTGCTGGATGCTGACGTACTGGCCGCTTTCTCACCGCAGCTGGCCGCGCGCGCCGCGCTGACCCTGGTGCCCACCGAGGCCGCTCGCCCGGTCGAGCACGACACCGAGACCCGCGGCCTGGTGCTGCTGTCGGCACACTGCCTCGAAGGCAGCGATCAGCTGCTGGTCAGCGGCCGGCTGCTGAACCGCAACCTCGACATCATCGACACCATGAACGCGCTGGTGTACCGCGGCAACACCGAGGCCGGCAGCGACCCCGACAACCACAGCGGCACCACCACACTGTTTCTCGAGGACGTGCGCGTCTCCACCAATGTGCGGCTGTTCGAGGGCGCGCGGGCGCTGGGCACCCGCGTCTCCGAGGCGGTCTGGCAGCAGGTGATGCAGAGCGGAGAGCCCTGGCTGGACCGCGCCTTCGTGGTCAACAATTGGTATATCTCCGGCTACGTGCCGCTGTCGGACGCCACCGGCAGACGCATCGGCATGCTCTACACCGGATTTCTGGAAGCGCCGTACGCCGCCGAGCGCAACAGCATGATCTACACCCTGGCGCTGGCGTTTATCGCCGTTATCTGTCTGTCCGTACCGGTGTTTCTGCTGCTGGCGCGGGGCATCTTCACCCCGCTGGAGCGTATGAACACAACCATGGCACGGGTGGAGCGCGGCGCACTGGACGCGCGCATCGGGCCGGTTGAGTCACACGGCGAAATCGGCGCAGTGGCGCGCCACCTCGACCGCCTGCTGGATCAGGTGCAGGAGCGCGACGAGAGCCTGCGCGGTTACGCAGGCAAGCTCAACGAGCTGGTGGACCAGCGCACCGAAGAATTACGTGAAGCCAACAGCAAGCTCGAAGAGACCTTCGCCCAGCTGGTGATGTCGGAGAAGCTCGCCAGCATCGGCGAGATCACCGCCGGGGTCGCGCACGAGATCAACAACCCGGTGGCGGTGATCCAGGGCAACCTGGAGATACTGCAAGCCGAGATGGCGCCCGCGGCCCGCGCGGTGCACCGCACCGAGCTGGAGCTGATCGATGCGCAGACGCACCGCATCAACGTCATCGTCGCCAAGCTGCTGAACTTCACCCGACCGGGGGACATCTGCGACATCGTCACCGCAGTGGACGCCCGCACAGCCGCCGAAGATGCCGTGGTGCTGGTGGCCGCCGATCTGCGCAAACACGGCATTGACACCCAGCGCAGCCACACGGCTGCGCCCGCCATCCACATGGTGGAGACCGAGCTGCAGCAGGTGTTGGTCAACCTGATGATCAACGCTGCCCAGGCCATGCCCGAGGGCGGCACCTTGAGTCTGGAGACCTGCCCTCTGGAGCGCAACAAGATTGCCGGCACGGTCATCTGCGTCGGCGACACTGGCCCCGGCATTTCGTCTGAGCACATCGACAAGGTCTTCGACCCCTTCTTCAGCACCAAGCCTGCCGAGGGCACCGGTCTTGGCTTGTCCATCAGCCAGTCGTTGATGACGCGGGCCGGTGGCATCATCACCGTGCGCAGCGAAGCTGGCCGAGGCGCGACCTTCTGCGCCTGGCATCCAGCCGCGGACATTTAGTCCACCCCACCCCGATCAGCAGCGCTATAACTGGACATTTTGTCCCTGACCACCCTTTCTGTCGGCCTAAATAGTGGACTTAATGACCTGCCGCACCGCAACATAAACACCATAAGCATTTGTTTTATATGGTGTTTTTGTTGACAGCAGCGCTCTCAAAGGCTCAAATTGGCACCCGACCACTGCGGTCATCTTGATCACACAGCAGTGGCAGACCTGTGTCGCTCAAAGCGAGAGTTTGTGAATCTCTCGTTTTGTGCACGATGCGGGCTAAATCACCGTCGGGGTCGCAGCGGCCCCGCCCAAGAGAGGTGCAGCATGTCTGAAACAACAGGCGGGGTACTGTCTTTCCTGCACAAGGAAAACATAGTCGCCCCAGAAGGTTATAACCGCTGGAGAGTTCCTCCGGCCTCCATCGCGATCCACATGTGCATAGGCTCGGTCTATGCGTGGTCGGTGTTCAACCCGGCGCTGACCCGTGAGCTGGGCGTGGCCGCCCCGTCCGCCGGCGACTGGTCACTGTCATCGGTGGTCTGGATTTTTTCAGTCGCCATTGTCTTTCTCGGCCTAGCCGCTGCCTTCGCTGGCAAATGGCTGGAACGCGTCGGCCCGCGCTACGTGGGTGTGGTCGCAGGATTCCTCTGGGGCGGTGGTTTTATCATCGGCTCGATGGGCATCAGCAGCCACGAGCTGTGGATGGTTTACTTGGGTTACGGCGTACTGGGTGGCTGCGGGCTGGGCTTGGGTTATGTCAGCCCGGTCTCGACGCTGATACGCTGGTTCCCCGATCGCCGCGGCATGGCGACGGGCATGGCCATCATGGGTTTTGGCGGTGGCGCCATGATTGGCGCGCCCTTGATCACCTGGTTGCTGAAAACCCACCAGCGAGCCCCTGATTTTCTCGGCGGCGAAAGTGCTATCACCCTGATCACCGAAGGTGGCAGACGCTTCGCCGAAACCGCAACGGGAAAGATCGAGGTCGTTGTTGCCTCGGTACAACAGGCGGCCGTGTTCGGCGGTGAGGCCGGAGTCTACGCAGTCGGTACTGGCGACACAGGTGCAGCAGCGACTTTCATGACGCTGGGCATCGTCTATTTCTTCGTCATGGTGTTTGCGTCCTTCCAGTATCGCGTGCCTGCCGCAGGTTGGAAACCCGCCAACTGGACACCCAAAGAAGTCAGCTCCGGAATGGTGACAAAAAACCACGTGCACATCGATCAGGCACTCAAAACCCGCCAGTTTTGGCTGCTGTGGATCGTGCTGTGTTTTAACGTCACCGCTGGCATCGGCGTGATCGGCGTGGCCAAAACCATGATCAACGAAATATTCGGTGATCTGGTCGTAGTGACCGCGGCATTCGCTGGCACTTACGTATTGATGATCTCGGTGTTCAACATGGTCGGGCGCTTTTTCTGGGCATCCACCTCAGATTTCATCGGCCGCAAAAACACCTACCACTGCTTTTTCCTCATCGGTATCGTGCTCTATTTGTCCATCCCCTACTGGGCAGGTTCAGGTGGCAGCACCGCGTTGATCGGTTTTTACGCAGCTACCATGATCATCTTCACCATGTACGGTGGCGGTTTTGCCACTATCCCCGCTTACCTGGCTGATCTCTTCGGTACACTGCACGTGGGCGGTATCCACGGACGGCTGCTCACGGCCTGGTCCACCGCGGGTGTACTCGGGCCCTTTGCCATCACCTACTTGCGCAACATCTCCAAGGAGTCCGCCATTACAGACTTAGTTGCCAAGGTTGACCCAGCCACCTTTGCGGAGAAATTCGGTGCCCCCATCGCTCAGCTAAACGACTTGATGGCGGCCAACACCGTCACCATCGCCAAGCTGCTGGAGATAGCACCGACGGGCACCATCGACCCCACGCCCACCCTGTACAACACCACCATGTATTGCATGGCCGGGCTGTTGGTCATCGCCTTCTTCGCCAACTTGAAAGTACGGCCAGTCGGTGAGGAACACCACGTGGAGAGAACCCACCCACAGGCTGCGGTTGCAACCTAGTCGGTGATTATCTGACAGCGATCCACGCTTGTCATGCGGCCTGCGAAACTCGCAGGCCGTAATCCATGGCCAGGTGCAAAACAATCTGAGCCAAACAAACATTCAGGGCCTGACGCTGGACACACGGCGGAGCTTATCGCTCGACCACAGAACCAGCGCAGCCCATCAACTGCGAGTGGCCACATGCATCGCTGCAGGCTACCCGCTGTTCGCCCGCCAAACAGTGGCACGTTTTAGCACGAGAACTCCAGAAAATGCAGACAGCTCCCATCACCTTCAAGCGCCGCGACCCTTCACTGCCCAAGGGCCGCCAGATCAGCGACCAGGACCTGCAGGACATCAGCAAGCTGCTCGCCGACATGCCACGCCGCACCGACATGGTGATCGAAGCACTGCATGTTATTCAGGACAGCCGCGGCCACATCAGCGCCACCGCCATCGCCGCGCTGGCCGAGCTGTTTCGCCTGGCGCAAGCGGAGGTCTTCGAGGTCGCCAGCTTCTACCACCATTTCGACATCGTGCGCGAGGGGGAAGCTATTCCCGCGCCCGTGACTATCCGAGTCAGCACCTGCGTCTCCTGCGAGCTCGCCGGCGCCTACGCGTTGATCGATCAGCTGCGCGCGGCGGTGGATGCCGACCGCGTGCGCATCATCGCGTCCCCCTGCATCGGCCAGTGCGACGGCGCGCCGGCGGCCATGATCGGCAAACGCATTTTCAGACACGCCACCGTACAGAGTTTGCTGGCAGCCAGCGACGCGGACAACAACCAAGCCCTGCTGCCCGACTACCAGGACATGCCGGCGTATCTCGCCAGCGGCGGTTACCGCGTACTGGCACAGGTGCTGGACGGCGAGATAGAAGCCGACGCTGCGGTGGCGAGCATGTCCGACGCGGGCCTGCGCGGCCTCGGCGGCGCGGGCTTTCCGGCCGGCCGCAAGTGGGGCTTTGTGCGCGCCTACCCGGGGCCACGCTTGATGACCATCAACGGCGACGAGGGCGAGCCCGGCACCTTCAAAGACCGCGAGCTGCTGGAGCGCGCGCCACACCGCATGCTCGAGGGCGCGCAGATAGCCGCCCGCGTGGTCGGCTGCGAACGCATCTACATCTACATCCGCGATGAATACCCCACGGCGCGCGCGATACTGCGCCGCGAGATCACCGCGCTGGAAGCATCAGCGCTCGATATCGTGCCCATGGAGATTCGCCGCGGCGCCGGCGCTTATATCTGCGGCGAGGAGTCGGCGATGATCGAATCCATCGAGGGCAAGCGCGGCCTGCCGCGCCACAAACCGCCCTTTATCGCTGAGGTCGGGCTGTTTGGCCGCCCCACCCTCAACCACAACATCGAAACCGTCGCCTGGATTCCCGATATCTTGCAGCACGGTCCGCAGTGGTTCGCCGACCAGGGCTGGGTCGAGGGCCACAACGGCCCGCGCAGCTTTTCGGTCTCTGGCCGGATCAAGAATCCTGGGGTCAAACTTGCGCCTGCGGGCATACCGCTGATCCGGTTGATTGAAGATTTCTGCGGCGGCATGGCCGAGGGCCACGAATTCAAAGCCTTTTTCCCCGGCGGCGCCAGCGGTGGTATTTTTCCCGCCCACATGGCGGACCGCGCCATGGATTTTGGCACCTGGGAGAAGGAAGGCGGTTTTATAGGCTCGCACGCGGTGGTGATCCTCAGCCAAGAGGACAGCGTGCGCGACGCGGCACTCAACACCATGCGATTTTTTCAGCACGAGAGCTGTGGCCAGTGCAGCCCCTGCCGCAACGGCACCGACAAGATGGTGCGACTGCTGGAGGCCAATGTGCAGAGTGAAGCGCTCTACCAAGATCTGCTCACCGTGATGGGCGACAGCTCCATCTGCGGCCTGGGCCAAGCGGCCGGCAACTGCGTCAAACACCTGATGAAACACTTTCCCGCGGAGTTCGCACATGACTGATCTCGCAGCCGACTTGAGCGGCATCAAATTCACCCTGGACGGCGAGCAAGTACAGGCTTTTGCTGGCGAAACCATCTGGCAGGTAGCCAAGCGTCAAGGCACGCTGATCCCTCATTTGTGCTGGCGAGACGCGCCCGGCTACCGCGCCGACGGCAACTGCCGTGTCTGCATGGTCGAGATCGAAGGCGAGCGCGTGCTCGCGGCGTCGTGCATCCGCACACCCAGCGAGGGCATGGTGGTGAACACCGCCAATGCGCGCGTGCAAAAAAACCGCGAGCTGGTGTTCGAATTGCTGGCCTGCGACATGCCCGCACGCGAGACCAGCCCCAACCCGCAGAGCCATTTCTGGCTGCAGTACGATCTGCTCGGCCAACAAGAGCAACCGCGCTTTCCCAGCGGGCGCCCAGGCGCGGGCAAGCAGATCCCCGTGGACAGCGCCTTCCACGACGCCTCGCACCCGTCTATCGCGGTCAATCTGGACGACTGCATCGCCTGCGGCCTGTGCGAGCGCGCCTGCCGAGAAGTGCAAGTCAATGACGTCATTGGCATGGCGTCGCGCGGCATGGGCGCTGGGCCGGTGTTCGACGTCAAGGACCCGATGGGCTTGTCGTCCTGCGTGGCCTGTGGCGAGTGTGTGCAAGCCTGCCCCACCGGCGCACTCACAGAAAAAACCCTGCTCGACGTCACAGCCACCCGACGCGAAGTCTACGCCGACGCGGTCAAACCCTCGATCTGCCCCTTCTGCGGCGTCGGTTGCCAGACCGAGGTCAGCCTCAAGGGCAATCACATCCTCAAGGTGGACGGCCGCCAGGGCCCGGCCAACCGCGGCAAGCTGTGCGTCAAGGGCCGCTTCGGCATGGACTACGTGATGAGCCCCGAGCGGCTGACCACGCCGCTGATACGCCGCAACGACGCACCTAAAAGCCGTGATGCCAACATGCAATTCGCGGACATCAGCAGCGTCTTCCGCGAAGCCAGCTGGGAAGAGGCGATTGCCTTTGCCGCCGGCGGCATGAACACCGTGCGCGACACATTCGGCGGTCAGGCCCTGGCCGGATTTGGCAGCGCCAAGGGCACAAACGAAGAGGCCTATCTGTTCCAAAAGTACATACGCCAGGGCTTCAAAACCAACAACGTCGACCACTGCACTCGACTCTGTCACGCGTCATCTGTGGCGGCGCTGATGGAGGGCGTGGGCTCGGGTGCTGTGTCGGCGCCCTTCACCGCCGCCGACGACAGCGACTGCATCCTGATCATCGGCTGCAGACCCGAGCAAAACCACCCGGTCGCCGCCACCTACCTCAAACAGGCGGCCAAACGCGGCGCCAAGCTGATGGTTTTTGATCCGCGCAAACAGGAAATGATGCGCCACGCCAGCCACTCGGTGATCTTCAATCCCGGCCGCGACGTGCCCATGATCAACGCGATGATCCACACCATCATCGAGGAAGAGATCTACGACCTGCAGTACGTGCAATCCAATACCGTGGGTTTTGAAGCGCTGGCGGAGAAGGTCAGGGACTTCAGTCCCGAGGCCATGGCCGAGATCTGCGGCGTAGAGGCCCAGTACCTGCGCGAGCTGGCGCGCACCTTCGCCCAGTCCGAGCGCGCGATTATCTTCTGGGGCATGGGCGTCAGCCAGCACGTGCACGGCACCGACAACGTGCGCACCCTGATCGCCCTGAGCCTGATCACTGGCCACATCGGCAGGCCTGGCACCGGCATTCACCCGCTGCGCGGCCAGAACAACGTGCAGGGATCATCCGACGCGGGGCTGATCCCCATGGTTTACCCAAACTACAAGCCCGTTGAAGACCCCGCCGTGCGCAAGCGCTACGAAGAAGCCTGGGACTGCAGCCTAGACCCCCACAACGGCCTCACGGTGGTGGAGATCATGCACGCCATGGAGGCCGGCGAAATCCGCGCCCTGTACGTGCAGGGTGAAAACCCCGCCATGTCCGATCCAGATCAAAACCACGCCCGCAAGGCGCTGGCCAGCTTGGATCACCTGGTGGTGCAGGACATTTTCCTCACCGAGACAGCCTGGTTTGCCGACGTGATACTGCCCGCCTCCGCACAGCCGGAAAAACCCGGCACCTACACCAACTCCAACCGCCAGATACAGCTCGGCATGCCTGTGCGCAAGCCACCGGGCAGTGCGCGTCAGGATTGGCATATCTTGATGGACATGGCGAAGGCCTCTGGCTTGGATTGGGGCTACACCGAAATTGGCCAGGTCTACACCGAAATGGCCAGCTTCATGCCCTGCTTCGATAACATCAGCTGGGAACGCCTGATGCGCGAGACGGTGGTGTGTTATCCGGCTACCACAGTGGACGGCCCCGGCGAGGAAATCCTCTTCTACGACGGCTTCCCCACCGCCGACGGCCGCGCCAAGCTGGTGCCGACCGATCTGGTGCCACCGCACGAGTTGCCGGACGATGATTTCCCGATGGTGCTCACTACTGGGCGTCTGTTGGAGCACTGGCACACCGGTGCCATGACCCGCCGCGCCACCCACCTCAACGCCCAAGAGAGCGTGCCCGTGGTGTCCATGCACCCGCGGGACATCGGTGAGCAAGGTTTCAGCCGCGGCCAGCAGGTCACGGTGGAGACCCGCCGCGGTGCGATATCCCTGACCCTGCGCGCGGACCGCGACGTCACACCGGGCATGCTGTTTATCCCCTTCTGCTTTGTGGAGGCGCCGGCCAACTTTCTCACTTCGCCGCAGCTGGACCCCTTTGGCAAGATCCCGGAGTTCAAGTTCTCGGCGGCGCGCATCAAAAAAGCAAACGCAGAGACCACGATCTGACAGACATTTGCATTGTCAGGTTTGAACGGCCTT
>JAWSVD010000061.1:31111-31577 GCA_033852095.1 Granulosicoccaceae bacterium
GTGGATAACGTCGTTCAGTCGCAGCAGTGATCGCCCTTGCCTATGCTTCCGCTGAAGGCTGTGGCAACATAGTACCTATCTGTATTGTTGAAACATCTGCCAATGAAAGACCGAGAAACCACTGCGCGCAATCCCATCATTGTGGTTATGGGTGTGTCCGCTTGCGGAAAGTCAACTATTGGTCAAGATTTGGCGATGGCCCTCGGGGTCGAATTTCTCGAGGGAGATGACTTTCACCCTAAGTACAATGTCACCTTGATGAGCACCGGTACAGCGCTCACCGACCGGGAGAGATTGCCTTGGCTGCAGATCTTGCAATCGGAACTAGCCGCGCTTGAGCGGCGCGATCAGTCGGTGGTCTTGTCCTGCTCATCGCTCAAGCGGTCTTATCGGGAATTGCTGGCGAGCGGATCGAAGCGCGTGCTGTTCGTCTACTTGCGAATTAGCCGCGAACAGATTTACCAAC
>JAWSVD010000462.1:0-2760 GCA_033852095.1 Granulosicoccaceae bacterium
TTTATGGATGGGCACTAACTAGTGCTAACCCATAGGTTTCCACGAAGCGATTCGCAGTGTGCGACTTCCTGCTACTACCGTACGACGCGGTGCGTTTCGCAGGCCCAACGGACCCTACGAATGCACGTGAAACATATATGCAAAGGCTGGCACATGGCGTCTAGGTTGTTTCAGTTTCCCGCTTTCGTTCTGATTTATTCTTCGGTGCGTCGTCGCTGCTCACGCTGGGTTTAGCGGGTCGCCAACCAGGCGGCCGGAACAGAAAGGCGCATTTCTCAGAAAAGCTCTTGGCCTGCGAGACGTCCTTGCCCAGGCGCACAAACTCATGCAAGGTGATTTTTATCGGATTGGAGCTGCCCACGGGCGTGGAAATACCGTAACGCACCGGCTCATTTTCCTCCTCGTAGGTGCCGAACATCCGATCCCAGATCACGAACAATCCCGCAAAGTTCTTATCAATGTACTGGGCGTTTCTGCCGTGGTGAACGCGGTGAATCGAAGGTGTTGCGATCACGTACTCCAAGATGCCAAGCTTGGGAACATACTCGGTGTGCAACCACGCGTTGTAAACAAAAATGACGATCATGCAGGTCAGCACCTGGGCCGAATCAAATCCCACGATCAAGACAGGGATAAAATAGGCCCAGAGCTGTATATCCCCGAGAAAGAATAAGCGCTGACCGGTGGTGAGATCAAACTCTTCTGATGAGTGGTGGATGCTGTGCATGGTCCACAAGATTCGCACCCGGTGTTCAACGCGGTGCATCCAGTAATAACAAAAATCTGTCATCAACATGCACAGCACCCAGGTCAGTGGGCTCACTTCCAGGTGCGTGATGACCATTGACTCTTCAACAATCAGGAATATACCGATAACAATCATGCCGTAGAAGGTTGTCTCTGCCAGTTTCGACATGGCGTGGCAGGCGAAATTTCCCAGCGGCTCCCACAGGGTTTTACGCCGCCCTAAACGCAAGTTCAAGATCATCTCACTGATGGCCGCGACCACAAAAACCCAAGAGATGATTTCCAATACATCGGTGATGTAACCCAGGCTGTCCCAGTAGCTGAGAAAATCTGCATACACAGTGTCAGGGTATAGCCACAAGTCATTCAGCAGTTCTTGCATTTGCATTATTCCTCTAAAAGCATTGCATATGCGACGGTGGTTGCACGCCTGTTTGGGGCTGCTTATTTCTACCGTCAATGAGCAACAACACGGCTAAACTACTAGCCCGTTTTAGTGCGCTACTCGCATGAAAACTTAGCGGCAGTCGTTAGCGCGCCTGATGGGCAAGCGCAGAACGCGCTGGAAATAGTAGTGATCAGCATTGGTTTATCTGAGCTTCTCTACAGAGTTAAGGCATTGAATTATTAGCTGATACTAGAGACAAGTAAGCTGTCCTAGCCCTGGTGCTTATATTCGTAAGACAACTCATTTGAGTCATAAGCAGGGGCGGTTGGAATTGCAGGTGGCCCTTTAGAGCGCACGGGAAAATACGCAATACCGCACCTATGCCAGCGCCCTGTTTACCCTGCAAACCCAGACAGAATAACCGCCAACCACGACTGGACATGAGGGATTTTGGTCACCTGTGGGCTTGTGGTCTTGCCATCCGTATCATGAATCACACGGGCGAAAGGGCGCTTAGCAAAATCTGAATTATGTTTGCTGGAATCGCTGCTTTAGACCACATTCTACCGCGACATTGTTATAGAGCATTCATCGCAGGCCGTCGATTCGATGAATTAACTGCAGTGAAAATCTAGGTTCTCTCAACTGTTCACGCGCCATTGTCCTTGCGTGTTTTGGCAGCAGAGCTGTGTCATAAAGCTTAGGAGATATTGCAAGATAGAACATTAACTGGGCTTGCGTTTCAGTAGATGGCACCGAAGTCCAGTGAAATCACGCAATACGCTGCCTCTACCAGCGTAGTTTGTTTTGGCGGCAGTTTTTTACTCAAACAAATAGAGCATTGATCCACTAATAATGGCCAACAGTGCAATGGACAGAGAAACCAGATTGGTGAGTTTGGTTTTCGTTTCAACGGCCAGCTTGATGCCGATGCATTGCAAATGAATTTCAGCCCTAAATATCGGATATGCAATCACTGTCTGAGCGTTCCTGTCCCAACTATCAGGGTCAGGAGAAATAGCAAACTGTCAGTGCGCGGGTGCCATTGCCGCCTCATAGACATGCCCAGTTTCGGAAATCCTGCCAACACCAAAAGCTAATAGATGTCAGTTATCGTCTTGTCCGGGTCTTCCATTTCGTTCTTCCAGCCATTCCAGCGCATGTTCATCCACCAAAGCCCGCTGACGATAGCCGGGCAAGGCTTGCTTGTAGTAGGCTGTTGCTCGAAGCTCAGATAGCTTAAAAGTATCGCCAGCGGGACAAGTGACATCGCCGGATTCTTGTATACGCCAGACTTCAACGCTGTTGGCAGACGAGCCCAGCGTTGCGCACCATACAATCGCGCGCCCAGCCTGGAACACCGTCGCGCTTCCATCGATGCAAGTTACGAGCGCTGCGACCAGTCCAGGCGAGGATGTCTTTGTCAGTGGCAACAACGCCGTGGCTGCGCAGCCAATCCTGTATGTCATCTAAAGTGCGCAGGTGATTTAAGCCGTGCATATGCTTAGGGCTCTAAACGGCTGCGTACCCAAAGGTACAGAAAGCAGGCATATGCCATGTGAGTGCCAGTTTGAACAGCTGTTCCACAATGCCCTGCACACCACACGAAACGCGCATAATACATA
>JAWSVD010000463.1:0-450 GCA_033852095.1 Granulosicoccaceae bacterium
ATTTTGCTAGCTCAGCCCGCAATTCCCCGTATTCAACGTCGGCAGGTTCGCCCAAAGGCATTATCTCAATAGCTGACAACGCGGCATCGACGCGTTTGGCAAGCGCAGCCGACCCTGCTTTTGCAACGTCATCTCTGAGCTCCGCGGCAACGACGATACTGCAACAGACACTCGATTCACCTTCGCATTCTAGGCGGCTAGCGACTGGCCCATGCGGGTCTTTGATCAAATCGGAGATGACATTCGTGTCCAGCATAAACCGAATGCTCATTCGCCAACACTCGGTTCATCGAGCGGGACAAGGTTGTCGTCAATATCAGGGAAAGGTTCTTCTAAAGGGCCGAGTGAGCGCAGTGTGGACAGGAGCTTACCTTTGCGCAAGAGCTCTTTCACTAAACGGTCGCCCTCTTTGCGCATAATGGCTTCGTCCCCGTCGAATTCGAATTCCAC
>JAWSVD010000464.1:0-1879 GCA_033852095.1 Granulosicoccaceae bacterium
AACGCCAGCTTTGACGTCATCGCCGCGCAGCAAACGGCCTACCACTGCACGTATCAATAACAGCCACAGACCGCCAAACCACGCCGATGCGCGGCCGCCTCAAACAACAGCGACTCCTGTAGGGCAGATAAGCCGCAGGCGCATCGGCGGCATGCCCCACAATCAAAGCTGAGATAGAGCCCGTCCAAATCAAGCCCAGTCTTGTACCCGCTCGTCTCAAATTCAAGTCTTTGAACAGACACTGAAACACCTCGATAAGAAATCGAGCATTCTCTGCCCACTCCGAAAAGCGCAAGCAGACTTGCAGTACGAATCTGTGGCTGTCATCAATTCAAGACAGGGAACCTGCAAGTTTTGGCTGATCGCCTCGGGGCAGACTACGATAACTGGCAACCGTTTGAACGATTCGCCCGATAACCCCGCAGCCAAGGAAACCGTTGGAATACAAGACGCAAAGTAGTCGTGAATCTTATTTCACTGTAGTCATGCCTGACCGAGCAGCACAGCGGACACTTTCGTCAACATACTCACTACAACGACAACGTTTCCACAAACCACACCCTCCACTACTCGCAGGGCAAACTGCGGGGCAAGCAGAGCATCAACTGTGTAAACGCCAAAGAGCTGCTGAACAACGCGCTGGACGCGAACATTGATCTGTTCGTGATGCCCGCAGGCGTCAGTCGCTACAAATCCGCCATGCTCAACGGGGCGAGGCACAATTGAAGACGCTCCTTAATCTTTGATGGGTGTCAGCGTTTACCCGTTTACCTCGTCAGCGGTGTTCTTTCTATTCCTTTTTTCGCCAATTTGAGCTACTCGCTTTCTCCACCAACTGCCGACAATGGCTGTTAATCCTAAATAAAGTACTGTTTAGTATGGTGGATCGTGCTCACGCCTCTTCAAATAGGTATGTTAACCAGTGCAAGATTTTCATGCGACGAAGGACGGTGCTTTGCAGTCTAGTTTTTTTATCAATTATCTCCAGCAAACTGGCAAGCGCTGGAACAAACTGGCAAGAAGCACCCATACAAATCAGCATCGGAAAACTCCCAGGTCGCTCATCAACATTCAGTGACCCTATTCCTCAACTTATGACGAGGATCAGCGAGATATCCAGAGAGCCAATAGAGCTGTCAATAAATCCATTCAAACGCTCCGTAGAATACACAGCGCAAGGCAAAGTAGACATGCATTTCCCCAGCATCTACTCCCCCACAATGGACACGCTAAATCTCCCCTACACGTTTTCTTCCGATGCGCCGTTTGCAGTCAATTTTGTTATTTACACTCATAAGTGTTTGGAGTCCAACGTCGATCGGATCGAGGATTTAGAAGTCTACACAGACTTTGGATTGGTGGATCTATTTGACTTCGACATCAAACCGTCTACCAACATAACAGGTGCAATCAAGATGGTTGACACCGGCAGGATCGACGCCCTGATTCTTGCGGATAAAGTTGTGGACCCGATTATCAAGGCAGAAGGGCTAACAAACGTCCGTAGATCACTCTACAAAACATACGAAGCGCGCGCGATACTAGCAAAATCATCGCGGAGTGCCGAAGTAGACAAAGTATTTAGCCGAGCTATCCAGCGGTTGAAAGCCAGCGGCGAGCTACACGAGAGATTCGGCAACCTCTTGCCCGGCCCATTTGACAACTGGCAACCAGGTGATGGAAAACCCAACACTTGCCCTCCCTCGAGTGAACTACAGCGACCAAAGAATTGAGCTAATCACCTTGTTTAAAAAAATCAATATCGTTGGGTGAAAGCGTTTAACCCCAGACTGGGAAACGCGGATGCGCTTCGCTTATATCGCCCTACAAAATTCCGTGCCAAAAACCAACACCAAACCCGTAGGGCGGTATATGGTCT
>JAWSVD010000465.1:0-544 GCA_033852095.1 Granulosicoccaceae bacterium
GACGTGAGATCAAGTTGCTTCGCAACCCGGATACCGCTCCGCTACTTCCGGGCTACACACCACCCAACATCGGCGACACCCGTGGTAGCACCGAAATATACCAAATCACCGCCGCCCCGGTAGCCCGCCATGGAGCGCAGCGCAATGCGGGGATTCACCGAACTAAAACCCAACAAAGACGCCAGGCTTACACACCGCTCTCGGCCGGACCCCAGCAAAGCGAGCGTCGCTGGGTTTTTGCGCAGCAAAACGAGGACACGGGCGTGCCTTTTTGGGAACGAATTAGCACTAAAAAGTGACTCGCCCGCCCGGCGATAGAGGGCATCGAAGCCAATGAACCCTCAAACAGGCACCGCCAAACCAAGAAACACCACCCCACACGGCATTGCCCGAATAAATTTGGCCCCACAGGAGGTTCGGTGCCTGAAGTGACACCAAACCCTGTAGGGCGGACAAGCCGCAGGCGCCTCCGCGGCATGCCCCACAATCAATCGCCAAGCACTTCATGAACTCGGTGCATGGCGTGAGATCAAGTTGCTTCACA
>JAWSVD010000466.1:0-9274 GCA_033852095.1 Granulosicoccaceae bacterium
TCTCCGTGCCCGTCAGGGTGATATCCCCCGACAAGCTCACGTCCACATCGTCGAACACCGCCTCGCTTTCCTCGCGCTCCCGATCAACCACCTCGGCAGTGGTCAAAACAAGCGGCCCGTGCGACCCAAAGCCATACTTCGGCCGCTCGATAATCTCTAGCGCGATCGCCAATAGCGCTGCATCTGAACTGGCGGGGGCGGGCAGGGTATAAGCGCCTGCAGCCTTCTCTAGATTAGTGTCATAGGTGTCTTTAAGCGCGCGAATCTCATCCAGTCGCGCTTGCACATTTTCTGACGCTGGCAGACCCATCGCGTAGAGAAAATGCTTTGCCGACAAAGCTGTGTAGCTGAATCCGTTTAAACGCTCGTGGATCTTCACCGCTGCACCTTCCTTGAGAAACGCGTTCGCGCGGTGTGAAGGGTTCTCTGGGTCCAGCTTGCGAAAATACTCCAGCTCATTGTCCATCGTATCAAAGGCGGACTTCAGATTTCCCATCATCGTATCCCGCGTTTGATCCACTGCTTGCACACGCCCCTGCGCCAAGCGCTGCAAGCGGCCAATATCCTGCAGATCGTAACGGGCCCCCTGCTGCACCGTGCCGGTGTTGCTCTTCTCCAGTTTCGTCACCTGCGTGATCTCCGGCAAGCGCTCAGCCGCTGCCTGCCCAGCCAACTTGGCCGCCACGGCCGCCGCCACCCAGTTCACCGCCTTTTGCTCGTTAAACGGAATTCGCAACGGCGCAGGCGCCACCTTGGCATGCAGCTCTGCCTCCATCGCGCGCAACTCCCCCTGCACGTCCCCAGTACCATCCGCCTGCTGCTTCGCCCGCGCGTGCTCGTCCGCCAGCGCCTTGCGTAGCGCCAAATATCCGCTCTTCGCCGCTGCTACTTCCGCGTGATCAAAATCGGCGTAACGTTTGATCGCATCGGTGAACTGCCCAAAGCGCTTTTCATATTTGCGCAGCGTCGGCACATCCTGAAACATCGACTGCCCCTTGGAGCTGATGCTCTGCCGCACGTTTTGCATGTCGCGCAGTAATTTCTTCACCCGCACCAGTTCACCTGAGGTGATGGCGCGGCTCTGATTCTGCGCCAGCACTATCGGGGCGGGCGAGCCCAGCGCCGAGTCGGTGTAACCAGCGGTCATCGCGAACAAAGAAACAAGCATGGCGGTACTCAAACGCATAACAATCTCCTGAGAGAGGGGGCGGTAATGCGTGCGCAGTCAAAACGTGCGCAACAGTGCATTGTGCCGCTGGCTGCCTGCAGTGGCACT
The DNA here is from genome assembly GCA_033852095.1 of Granulosicoccaceae bacterium. Lineage (GTDB taxonomy): Bacteria > Pseudomonadota > Gammaproteobacteria > CALCKW01 > CALCKW01 > CALCKW01. The sequence continues at coordinate 1,277 of JAWSVD010000466.1, forward strand.
GCCATAAACAGGGGGGGCGGGGTGCAATGGGCGCGGCGCTAAATTTATCTGAGCGCGGATCATTGCTGTGGCCCAGTGGGCAGGGACGGTTTTACTGTGATTGATAATACAGGCAAGGCATTTTTGGAAATGAGGCCGAGGATGTGTCCGGATATACAAATCTGCGATACTAAACATGACAAGCCAGAGCAAAATTACAGAGTTCCAATAACCTTGCTTTTTATTCGGTGCCGGTGCGACTGTTATTGGCTGATGACGAGCTGTTCTCCCGCAGGCGAAAATCAGCGCAGGAAAAACAATCGCTCAATATACTGGGAACACTGATACTGCCCTGCGGGAGTTTCTCCGAATATCAGAATGCTGGTCAAATGTTGAAACATCGGAATTTGAAATCAACTGGCTCAAGCGGAGCTGAATACTGAATAGGGGGTCAATATCATCGGCTGCTAATAATGTGACATTAAGATGTGTCATGGGTGTGTAAAGGATATCTGCAGTTAGCGAGATGTTGTGTTTATTTGAAGCGATTCATGCCGCTTGGGCAGAGGGTGTTGTCGCTCCCAGCAGAGTAAGAATTATAAAGCATAAGCATTGACGGCTGAGGCGTGAATTGGGTTTATTTGTAGTATTCTCAGGCGTCGGCTAGGTAATATATTACCTGCATGGTAGAGTTGAATGGCGAATTAAAGGTCTGTCACCTGCACTGTTTTGTTTGGCTAGGCGGTGTTTTTTGACATCATTAATCAATAGATTGGGTTTTGTGAGGCATATAGATGAAATTTAAATCGACACTGTTGACGACGACTGCTGTGGCAGTCTCTTTTCTTTCGGGCGTGGGAGTGGCGTCTGCCGACAGCACACTGGAAACTGTTAAGGATCGAGGCCTGTTGCGCTGCCAGGTTGGGCCGCCTTCGCCGGGTTATTATAATCTGGACTCCGACGGTGATTGGTACGGTCTAGACGTCTCCATATGCCGCTCAGTTGCAGCCGCCATCTTTGGTGATGCGGATAAGTTGGAAATTCAATCGGTCAGCTCACAGGCACGCTTTACTGCCCTCGCTAATGGAGACTCCGATCTGCTGTCACGCACCGCAACCTGGACCATGTCGCGTGATACCCAGCTCGGGCTCGACTTCTTGCAGCCCAATTTCTACGACGGTCAGGGCTTTACTGTTCGTAAGGACAGCGGCATCACCAGCGCCATGGAGCTCAAGGGTGCAAAAGTGTGTGTCACCAGCGGCACCACCACCGAGCTAAACCTGACCGATTTCAGCCGCCAGAACAGCCTCAAAATCAGCAACGTGACGTTTGATGATTACAACGTGCGCGATGATACTTATCTCAATGGCGGCTGTGATGCGGTGACGGGCGACAAATCTTCAATGGCCGGGAACATCAGTTCTTTCCCAGTTCCGGAAGAGCACATGATCCTGCCTGAAACCCTCTCAAAAGAGCCCCTGGCTCCAGCGGTTCGTCACGGCGACAATCAATGGGCCGATATTGTGCGCTGGGCTGTCTATGCGCTGATCAACGCTGAGGAACTGGGCGTGACTCAGGCGAACGTGGATGAGATGCGTGACTCCTCTAAAGACCCCAATATCCTGCGCATGTTGGGCGCCGAAGGGAATTTGCATGAAGGTTTGGGGCTGGACAAAGACTGGGCCTATAACATCATCAAATCCGAAGGCAACTACGGCGAAATATACGAGAGATACATGGGCGGTGGTGAGCAGGGCTTAGGCATCGACCGGGCCGGTACCTTGAACGCCCTGTGGAAAGATGGCGGTTTAATGTACGCACCGCCCATGCGCTAGTTTGAGCGTGGCGCCGGACATTTGTTCGGCGCTTTTTTTATGCGAAAAACAAATTGCGCGGGAGCTGCAACATCTATGTCGAACGAAAGCGGCGATCGAACTCGCTCAGATGAGTTCTCTTTCTTTCAAGATCAAAGAGTGCGTTCGGGGTTTTATCAAGTGTTGGCGGTCGCCGTGGTGGGCTGGCTGGTGTGGTACTTGATCAGCAACACCGCACACAACCTCGAAGCGCGTGGCATGAGCACGGGTTTCGACTTCATGCAGGTCTCGGCGGGCTTCGACATAGAGTTCAAACTGTTGGAATATGCTCCTGGCGTCGGCACCTACGCTGATGTGTTCAAGATCGGCGTGCTCAATACCCTGCTGATATCCTTTTTTGCCATTATTCTCAGCACCGTGCTGGGATTTTTCATCGGTGTGCTGAGGCTCTCCAACAACTGGCTTGTCTCCAAGGTTTCGCTGGCCTTTGTGGAAGTTTTTCGTAACGTGCCCTTGCTGATTCAGATCGTATTCTGGTACATCGGCGTCTTCAGTTTGATGCCCGCGGTAAAAAAGACCCTGGATTTGTCCTTCGGGGCAGAGCGACTTTTGCTCAATAACCGCGGCCTGTACATGGCTTGGCCTGTACCGGCTGAGGGCTTTTGGATGACGGTTTTGGCCTTTGGCGTCGCGATTGTCGCCGCGTTGTTGATCCGGCACCGCGCCCTTAAACGGCAAGCGGCCTCCGGCGAGCAGAGCAACGTATTGTTGCTCTCACTTGCGCTGCTCATTATTTTGCCGCTGTCGGTGTTTTTTGCCACCGGCAGTCCTCTGGCGTGGGATATACCGGTACTGGAAGGTTTCAACTTTGTGGGAGGTGCCACCGTGGCGCCCGCATTTTTGGCGCTGCTCGCGTCACTCAGTATCTACCACGCCGCACAGATTGCCGAGGCGGTCCGGGCCGGGATCTTGTCGGTCAATGTCGGTCAGGGTGAAGCCGCCAAATCCATCGGCCTCAAACCCGGCCGCGTGATGTCGTTGGTGGTTATCCCGCAGGCGATGCCCTCCATCGTGCCGCCGCTGATCAGCAACTGGATGAACCTGGTGAAAAATTCATCCCTCGCCATAGCCGTGGGCTACCCAGACATCGTGTCGCTGTTCATGCAGACCTCGCTGAACCAAGTGGGGCACGCCGTCGAAATCGTCGGCCTGACCATGGTGTTTTATATGCTGGTCAGTTTGATCATTTCAGCGCTGCTGAATATCTACAACAAACGTGTGCAGCTGGTGGAGCGCTAAGCATGGCCATTGTCACTCTTGAGAAAACAACCGCTCGCCCAGCGCCCTTGTCCGAGACAACGGCCCTTGGCTGGCTGCGCATCAACCTGTTCAGCTCGGTGTTCAACACCGTGCTAACTGTCATTAGCTTGTACGTTGTCTATCTCACGGTTTCCAGTGTGTTTACGTGGGGGTATCTGGACGCGACCTTCATCGCTGACAACCGCCGTGAGTGTTACAAAAACAGCCTCACCGGTGCCTGCTGGGCAGGCATCATCAATTGGTTCAACAACATGTTCTATGGGCGTTACCCCGACGCTGAGACTTGGGGCGTCAACAGCGCAGCCGTGATTTTGATCCTGTGGATGGCGCCGCTGTGGATGAGCCGGGTCAGGGGCAAGATACTGATCGCTGTATCAGTGGTGGTGTTCTACCCCTTTTTAGCCGGCTATTTGTTTGCCGGCGGGGCTAAAAGCCTGTTGATGAACATCATGGTGACCGGGGCGATAGTCGCCTTTGCCCTCAACCTATTGAACACGCTGGCGGGACTGTTCACTGATACCAGCATCAAGGAGGCACTCATCAAGGTGCTGGGTCAGTCAACGGCCGCCGAGGGTACGCAGCGCAAGGTGTTGTTTGCGCTGCTGGTGCTGTGCTTTGCTGTGGTGTTCACGCTGCAATCCAATTGGTTGGTGACCGAGGTCAGCTGGACTCGATGGGGCGGGCTGTTCCTGACCTTTGTCATCTCGGGCATCGCCATGGCGCTGTCGCTGCCGCTCGGCATTGTCTTGGCCCTGGGCCGCCGGAGTGAGCTGCCCGCAGTGCGGGTGCTGAGCACAGGTTTTATCGAAATATTCCGCTCGGTGCCGCTCATCACCGTGCTGTTCATGGCCACCACCATGTTCCCGCTGTTCATGCCCGATGGCTTCTTCCTGAACAACCTGGTGCAGGTGATCATCGCCGTCACGCTCTTTAACGCCTGTTACATGGCGGAGATCGTGCGGGCGGGCCTGCAGGCGATCCCCAAAGGGCAGTTTGAAGGGGCGCACACCATTGGCTTGGGGTACTGGGGCACGATGGGCTTGATCATCATGCCGCAGGCCTTGAAACACATGATCCCCAACATCGTGGGCAACCTCATCGGCCTGCTGAAAGACACTACTCTGGTGTCCATCATTGGCTTGTTCGACGTCTTGGGCATGCTGCGCTCCATCAGCAAGGACGTGCCATGGCTGGGCCTGCACAAGGAGCCCTTGGTGTTTGGCGGTCTATTGTTTTTCGTCATTTGCTTCTCCATGTCCAAATACAGCCGGCATTTGGAATTCAAATTGTCCGCTGGCAGCAGACGCTGAGCTGAATCAGAAGAAACCTCTATGAACACAAAAACAAACACACGCCAATTGGCCTCGTCCGCTACCACTGAAAAAATGATAGCCATCGAGAAAATGAACAAATGGTACGGCGATTTTCATGTGCTCAAGGACATTGATCTGACCGTGCACAGGGGCGAGAGATTCGTCATCTGCGGCCCTTCTGGCTCTGGGAAATCAACCTTGATCCGCTGCATCAATGCGCTCGAAGAACACCAGGAAGGCGACATCATTGTCGATGGCATCAAGCTGGGGAAAAACCTCAAAAACATCGATCATATCCGCACAGAAGTGGGCATGGTGTTCCAGAACTTCAACCTGTTTCCGCATTTGACCATTCTGGAAAATCTGACCCTGGGGCCCGTCTGGGTGCGGAAAATGGCCAAGGCCAAAGCCGTGGAAACAGCGATGATGTATTTGGAGCGGGTGAAAATCCCCGAGCAAGCGCATAAATACCCTGGTCAACTGTCCGGCGGTCAGCAGCAGCGAGTGGCGATTGCGCGCTCATTGTCCATGAATCCCAAAATCATGTTGTTCGACGAACCGACATCGGCGCTTGACCCGGAAATGATCAAAGAGGTACTCGACGTGATGGTTGAGCTCGCCGAGACGGGCATGACGATGATCGTGGTGACCCATGAGATGGGCTTTGCCAGAACCATCGCGGATGAAGTCATCTTCATGGACGCCGGCGATATAGTGGAGCGCAATAACCCGGAGGATTTTTTCAGCAACCCCGAGCATGAGCGAACCCAGCAGTTTTTGAATCAAATATTGTAGAGAGACTTTTTGTAAATTAAATGCCTCTACCAACGTGGAAAAGTACCGCTATACTAGCTAGGAAATCGTCACAGTGACTGGTCGGAATATTTCTATGATTGCAAGCCGAATTGCCGTTGGTGCAGTTTGTGGCAGCTCAGGGTCGGAATATGATCGAGGTGTCCATCTGCACTTTACCGAGGGTTTTGCTCTCGGTCACGCGGTGGCTCTCAGGTGAGAGAGCAGGGTAACGGGCAGCTTGATGCCGCAGATACCGTGTTTGAGTGTGCGAGCTCAGGAGATTGCACGGCCTAAGGCCATGTGCAGTAGTTGGCTTTTGTGTGCGCTCAACGTGATCTGACAGTGGTAGTTGCGTCCCCCAGTGGTGAGGCAGTGCTGAACAGTGGTCTCCCCGGACCACCGCGATGGGCTGGGCCCGAACCGGACAACCCCGCTTGTGTGCCCGTGTTGCATTCTGGCTTGGCGCTCACACGGTGCACGGTCACCGCAGCGTCGAACAACAGCAAAGCCCCCCGCAATTTCTCAGTGAAACACGGCAGTTTTCAGGCCCGGTCGTGGTCTAAAGCGTGCCCTGTACAAGACAGCCTCTCTGCTTTCCCTCCCAGCTCCGCGTCCCTGCATGCGCGGGCCTTGCTCTGCGATCAATACCGCGCCAATACGCCACAGCTGCCTAGCAGCGGTATTTTTTCAGGCGCCCGCGTCCGACTCTACCGTCTGAATGCTCTCCGTGTAGATCGGCGCACCGCGATTGAGCTCTCAGCCGCTTGCGGGCAGGGGAGAGCAACTGATCCAGCCGCCGTGGCGGTGCAGGGTGTGGCGACTGACTTCCTCAACACCAGCCCCCGCGGCGCGGTGCTTGGGGTGAGTCTCAAGGGGCCGCTTGCGGCGCCCGATGTGGGTCAGGGTCACGGTGTGGTCATGAAAATGATGGATGCTTGTGCTCAGATCAAAAAATGTGTTTTCACAACAGAATACGAAGAGCCAGGTGTTCATCTGGCTCTAGAAAGAACAGCTCTGTGCGCGCATTCTGTGCCGCAGAAATCCAATTCATCCCAAGAATTTGCGGGTGAAAATCACCCTGCAATTCGACAGCTGAAACGGCAATTCCCATGAACATACTCTTTATCACTGCGGACCAATGGCGCGGTGAATGCCTCTCCACCACCGGACACCCGATCGTAAAAACCCCCAACTTGTCGGCACTCGCTGCGGACGGGCTTGCGTTTAAACACCATTATGGCCAGGCAACACCCTGTGGGCCGTCGCGTGTTTGCCTCTATACCGGTATGTATATGCACAACCACCGCTCGCTGCTCAATGGCACGCCGCTGGACGCCCGCCACAGCAACATTGCGATGGAGGCCCAAAAGGCCGGCTATAAGCCCGTGTTATTTGGCTACACCGATGTCGGCTTGGATCCCCGTGAGAACGATATTGTGGACGGCTATGAAGGGGTGCTGGCAGGTATGGATGCCAAGTGCCACCTGAACAGCAAGCGTACCCCGTGGTTGGCATATCTTGAAGAGAAGGGCTATGCCTTGGCAGAGAAATCCCAGAGTGTTTTTTCTCAAAAGGAGAATTGTGCGGAGGCAGACAGCAAGGGCCAAACGTTCAGGCCGTCTATCTTTAAAGCAGAAGACAGCCCCACGGCTTTTTTGGTCGGTGAGGCCATTGACTATATAAAATCCATGCAGAACAAACCCTGGTTTGCGCATGTCTCGTTTTTCTCCCCGCACCCGCCGTTTGTCGCGCCAGAACCCTACAACGCCATGTTCGACGCCGACGACATGCCGCTGCCCGTCCGCAGAGAAAGCTGGCAAGAAGAGGCCGAGCAACACCCGTGGATGGATTATTTTCTCCGCAACAGCTCGGCTGCAGCGGGCTTCACCGAACAGCCCGAAACCTGTGCTCGCCGCGATCTCCCCGACAGTGAGTTGCTGCAAATCAGAGCGACCTACTACGGCCTGATGGCAGAGGTGGACGCGCAAATTGGCCGCTTGATAGAAAGTCTCAAACAACAAGGCCTGTACGACGACACGTTTATCATCTTCACCTCCGATCACGGTGAAAACATGGGCGATCACTACGCCCATTCAAAATACACCTACTTTGAAGAGACCTTCCACGTGCCGCTCATTGTGCGAGACCCTTCAACAGCCGCCGATTCAACACGGGGGGATATTGTCGAGGCGTTTACCGAATCAGTCGATCTCATGCCAACCATACTGGATTTGATAGGTGTGGAGATACCGCAGCAATGCGACGGCCAGTCACTGCTGGGTTTTGGGCGCAATGAGCAGGGCAGCAAATGGCGAAGCGAGGCGCACATGGAGTTTGACATGCGCGCCGCCTACGACGGCGACGGTCCGCCACCCTTGGGCCTGAAAATGAACCAATGCATGGTCAGCATCATTCGCGACGACAGCTACAAGTACGTGCACTTCACCGCGCTGCCCCCGGTATTGTTTGATCTCAAGGCCGACCCCGACGAATTCGTCAACCTGGCCAACGACCCCCAATACAAAGACGTCATGGTCGAGTACGCCGGCAAGCTACTGAGCTGGCGCATGGAAACCGACGACCGAGCGCTCACCGACATGCACATCGTCTCGGATGGCTCGGTGGTGATGGGGATGCGCGGGAAGTAGGGACGCGCGTGCGCGGGGTTGCGCTATGCCAACGTGGGAGTACGGCCCCGCCCGCACGAATGCGAGAGCGCAGCTTTCGCTGGTTCACCCCACGTGGGAGAGCAGCTAACTTGCGGGCAGCGGAAACAC
>JAWSVD010000467.1:0-7045 GCA_033852095.1 Granulosicoccaceae bacterium
GGCATTTTGATCACTTTTACGCGGCGCACTTCGCGGTTGATTCACGTGTCTACGAAGGGGTTATCGACACCCTCGACGGCTTTGCCGAGCGCGGCATCCCACTGGCGCTGATCACCAACAAGCCCATCGTGTTCACCCTGCCCATGCTGGAGGATCTGGCGTTGGCGCGGTATTTCCGCTGGACCTTGGGCGGCGACAGCCTAGCCACATGCAAGCCCGACCCGGCGCCGCTGTTGCACGTGGCGACGGCGGCGGGTGTTGCGCCCGATCGCTGCCTGCACATTGGGGATTCCAAGACGGATGTTCAGGCCGCTAAAAACGCGGGCTTTACCTCGGTGGCAGTGAGCTTTGGTTACAACCACGGCGAGCCCATCAGTGACTCAAAACCCGATGCTGTGATTGATCACTGGGGGGAATTACCTGCGCTGTTTGGCTGAGTTAATTCGGCAGACTGCCCTATCGCGGGAGTCACCGATTGCAATCACGCGCATCAAGATTGCTGCGCAAGCCCGGACACCGCTGCGCGACGATCGGATTAGGCCTGAATCAACATCGCCGCGGATGCGCTTCGCTTATACGCCCTACGGCATTCACGACAGCTTGATTCGGCTCTAGGCCTGTAGGGCGCATCGGCGGCATGCCTGCCAATCAATCACAAAGCACAACCTGAGCTCGCCGCGTGACGCGAGATTAGATTGCTGCGCAATCCCGGACACCGCTGCGCAACGATCGGATTAGGCCTGAATCAACATCGCCGCGGATGCGCTTCGCTTATACGCCCTACGGCATTCACGACAGCTTGATTCGGCGTTAGGCCTGTAGGGCTGATAAGCCGCAGGCGCATCGGCGGCATGCCTGCCAATCAATCACAAAGCACAACCTGAGCTCGCCGCGTGACGCGAGATTAGATTGCTGCGCAATCCCGGACACCGCTGCGCTGTTTCCGGGCTACAACAACCGCGTATCACCCTGCACCCCCTGCAACCCATCCTCGCCCTGCTCGCAAAACGAGCAGCTGGATACGGCTTCGCTGACAATCAGCCAGCGCAGAAGCGCTGGACAATGAGTGCCTATTCCTTTAGCGGCGGAGCGGTCGAATCACCCAGTATCAGGCTTGCCTCCCATAGCTCCTGCAGGGGCTCGCTCTGCGGGTTGTCGATCAGTCTCAGCAGGTTTTTAGCACACTGCACCCCCGCCTCGCGAACCGATGAGCGCAGGGCGGTGAATTGAGGCACGGCTTCGCTGTCCTTGAGGTAGGATAAATCATCGTCGAAGGCGATAAGCGACACGTCGCGCCCCAACACCAGGCCCTGCGCCTCGATCGCGCGGCGCGCGCCAATGGCGAGGATCATGGAGGAGACAATAAACGCCGTGGGGGCATTGTCCGCCTGCAGCATCTGCGCGACGCGGCTGTAGGCGTAGGGCTCGGTCATCTCCGCCGAGGCCATCAGGCGCTCGTCAATTGCCAGGCCGTGCTGCGCCAAGCCCTCGATATAACCCGCGCGCCGGTGGTGGGCAAAGACCATCGACTCCAGGCCGTTGATCAGGGCGATGCGCTCGTGCCCCAGATCAGCCAAGAAAGACGTGCCGCGCGAAAATGCCCCCTCGTTGTTCACATCGACCCAGGAATAGCCGGCCGATTCGGTCATGCGGCCGTGCACCACAAAGGGCACACCGAGCTGCTGTAACAGCGCCAGGCGCGAGTCATCCACCTTGGGGCCGTGCACGATGATGCCGTCGACGCGGCCACGCGCGGTGAGGTTGCGGTAGGCGGACTCCTCATCGTCATCGTCCACCAGGGACAACAACATGTCGTAGTGCGCCGCCAAATAGGCCTTGCTGGCGCCGGATAAGAAATCCGCAAAGACCGGATTGACCATCTCATGGCCCGCCGAGACAGGTATGACGTGGCCAATAGCAAAGGTGCGACCCGTCGCCAGGCCCTTGGCTTTTGCGTTGGGCTGGTAGTGGTGCTCGCTGGCAGCCTGCTGCACCCGCTCGCGCGTCGCTTCACTGACTTCGGGGAAACCATTCAAGGCGCGGCTCACCGTGGTCGGCGACAGCTCCAATATCTCTGCAAGTTTTTTTAAATTCATTCGACTCGTGTTTCACAACCTCAGGTATGTGGAAATATTAGCGCGATTGCGCAAGCACTTCTAAGCATTGCTCAGCGAAATTTATTTAAGCCCATTGACTTCTAGGCAGTATATGACATGATACGCTTCAAAGCGCTTTGGGTACAGTTCAAACAATGCTGTAACCTGGCCTTTGAAACACTTGGCTGAGTTCAATGCGCCTAGAGCGCACTGTGATTGAGGCGAGCTGAGATGAAAAAACCCTGTGCTGATCCATTTGCACAGCAAGACAGCTACAAACAGCTACAAACAGCTCAGGGTTTGTGCTTAAACTCCCGATTGAGGTCGAGGGATTATTGGCTTTAACGTGGTAATTTAAGGCTACATGCTATGAATCGCTCACTGATCATCGGCCGCTCTATACGCGCTGTTTCTTGTGCAGCACCGCGCAACGCCAGATCCGAAGAATCGACTTAGGCAGGTTGTTTCTTATCACCACAACACATATTCAGCCCTAATTTAACCGAACATGAACACGCAAGACCGGCTTCCAAATCGCCCAAAGCGCTTTGGTTTTCACGACACGCTTTACAACAAGAAGCTCCACAACAGGAATTATACTTATGAAGCAAACTATCATTGCAGCAGCGATCAGCCTGCTGGCAGCGACGTCCGCATCGGCGTCTGACCTGATGTTTCCCGTGGGTGAGGACAGCCGCTTTAGCTGGGACAGTTACGAGCAACTCAAGTCAGACACACTGGCGGGTGAAGAAATTTCGGTTTTCGGTCCTTGGCTTGGGCCAGAGAAAGAATCCGTTGAAAGCGTAATCGCCTACTTTGAAGCGGCCACCGGTGTGGTTGTTAATTACGCCGGCTCCGACAGCTTTGAGCAGCAGATCGTGATTGATGCTCAGTCGGGCTCAGCGCCTAATATTTCCATATTCCCGCAACCCGGATTAGCGCGGGATTTAGCTGCCAAAGGGCACTTAACCGCCCTGAGCACAGAAACCGCCGATTGGGTCAAAGAAAACTACTCTGCAGGCCAGAGCTGGGTTGATCTGGGCACATTCAAAGACGCCGATGGCGCCGAAGGCCTCTTCGGTGTGTTTTTCAGAGTCGATCTGAAGTCATTGGTTTGGTATGTCCCCGAGAACTTCGAAGACGCTGAATACGAAGTGCCTGAAAGCATGGAAGCGCTCAAGGCTCTGAGCGATCAGATCGTCGCCGATGGCGGCACGCCTTGGTGTATCGGGCTGGGATCCGGTGCAGCCACTGGCTGGCCTGCGACAGACTGGGTGGAAGACATGATGCTGCGCACCCAATCACCCGCCGATTACGATGCCTGGGTCAGCAATGAGCTGCCGTTCAACGATGCTAAGGTTGTTGCCGCAATCGAAGAGTTTGGTGCTTTCGCCCGCAACGACAGCTACGTCGCCGGTGGCGCGAATGCCGTTGCATCCGCTGATTTTCGCGACAGCCCCAAAGGCATGTTCGAATCTCCACCCAAGTGTTACCTGCACCGCCAAGCGTCTTTTATTCCCGCGTTCTTCCCAGAAGGCACTGAAATCGGCAGCGACGCTGACTTTTTCTACTTCCCCTCCTACGCCAGCAAAGATTTGGGCAAGCCTGTCTTAGGTGCGGGCACCATGGTCACTATCACCAAAGATTCGCCCGCTGCGCGCGCTTTTATTGAGTTTCTGCAAACCCCCATCGCGCATGAAGTTTGGATGGCGCAGAAGGGTTTCCTCACGCCGCACAAAGGCGTGAACACAGATGCCTACGCGGACGAAACCATGAAGGCCATGGGCGAGATCTTGCTCGGCGCCACCACCTTCCGCTTCGACGGATCGGACCTGATGCCCGGCGCGATCGGCGCAGGTGCCTTCTGGACTGGCATGGTCGACTACACCGGCGGCGCGAGTGCGCAGGAAGTGGCCGACGGCATTCAGAAGACCTGGGATTCGCTGGCAAACTGATTCAGTAGACAGCCCCGGCTGCGCCCATCTCCGGCGCAGCGGAGTCACCCAGAAGTGATAAGGGAGGCCACGCTGGCCTCCCCGTTCCTTTCCCGCTCCCCCACAAGACGACGAAGAGTTCTCTATGTCTCAACTCATTCAAGCAAGCAGTACGATCGTCATCGCCCTGTTTGGCTGCGTGGCCTGGTTCTGGTGCAGCAACTGGTTGCTGGACCGCCGCTACCCCGCCTCCGGCCCAAACATCAACCACAACCTGCGACGCGCCGGCAATATCCGGCCCTGGCTGTTCCTCGGGCCCGCGCTGTTGTTGCTCACCGTCTACCTGATCTACCCCGTGTTTAATTCCATCTGGCTCTCGCTGCACGGCAGCAGTGGAGACAAGTGGGTGGGGCTTGGCAATTACCAATGGTTATTCGCCGACACCAAATTTCGCGAGAGCATGCTCAACAACATGCTTTGGCTGGCGGTCGTTCCGGCGGCCTCCACTCTCTTCGGCCTAGCGGCAGCGGCCGTCACCGACCGCCTCTCCTGGGGCAATTTGGCCAAGAGCCTGATCTTCATGCCGATGGCGATCTCCTTCATCGGCGCCTCAGTGATCTGGAAGTTTATCTACGATTTTCGCGGTGGCGATCAAGAGCAGATTGGCCTGATCAACGCAGTCGTCTCCTCAATGGGCGGAGAACCACAAGCCTGGATCACCCTGCCCTTCTACAACAATTTCTTCTTGATGCTGATCCTGATCTGGATACAGACCGGCTTTGCCATGGTGATATTGAGCGCCGCGCTGCGCGGCATCCCCGAGGAGACAGTTGAAGCGGCCGTACTGGACGGCGCCTCCGATTGGCAGGTCTTCAGGCGCATCAAAGTCCCGCAGATTTGGGGCACCATCGCAGTGGTGTGGACAACCATCACCATCCTTGTATTAAAGGTGTTCGACATCGTGCTCGCCATGACCAATGGCCAGTGGGGCAGTCAGGTGCTGGCCAACCTGATGTTCGACTGGATGTTCAGGGGCAACCACATCGGCAGGGCTTCGGCGGTGGCGGTGATCATCATGCTGTTGGTGACACCGATCATGATCATGAACATGCGCAACGCGCACAAAGAAGACAGGTAGGCCATAACATGTCAGTTATCTCAAAACCTCAGGGCATTCGCTGGATCGCTCCGACCATTGCCTTAATACTGGTCATTCTCTGGACCATCCCCACCTTTGGGCTGCTGATCTCTTCGCTGCGCGACAAGGATCAGCTCTCCAGCTCCGGTTGGTGGACAGCGCTGCAAGACAGCGAGCGCAATACCATGGTGCGCTCTGCGGATCCGAGGCAACAGACCACCGACGGCGACAGCTTTGTGCTCAGCGGCAATGTGCTGCTGACCGGCACGCGGGTGACGGCCTTCGGCTACAACTCCAAAACTCCCGAAGCCTTCAAGCCCGGTGAGACCGCCACCCTGAAAAACGGCAGCACCCTGACCGTGACGGCATCGGGGGAATATGAGTTTCGCTCCGAGACGGCGTTTAAGGGGGAACGCGGCAAGCGCATCTTTGTGCGCACCGAAGAGGCGCCGCGCTTCACCACCGACAACTACGAGGAAGTGCTCTTTGCGGAGGGCCTGGGCAGGTCTTTTCTCAACACCCTGACGGTCACGATTCCGGCGACCATCATCCCGGTGTTGGTCGCTGCTTTTGCCGCCTATGCGCTGTCCTGGATGCAGTTCCCCGGGCGTGCCTTGATGCTGGCAGTGGTTGTGGGGCTACTGGTGGTGCCGCTGCAGATGTCCTTGATCCCGCTGCTCAAGCTGCACAATCAACTCGGCATCGGCAAAGCTTATCTGGGGATCTGGCTGGCGCACACGGCCTTTGGTTTGCCACTGGCGATTTTTCTGTTGCGAAACTACATCTCCAATTTGCCCGCGGAAATCATCGACAGCGCGCGTGTCGACGGCGCCAGTGATTTCAATATCTTTGTGAAAATCGTCTTGCCTCTGAGTTTCCCTGCGCTGGCGAGCTTCTCTATCTTTCAGTTTCTGTGGGTCTGGAACGATCTTTTGATCGCGACCGTGTTCCTGGGCAACAACACCGAACAACTGGTGATGACCGGCAGCCTCAGGGAGCTGTTGGGATCGCGCGGCGGCAATTGGGAGATCCTCACCGCCTCCGCCTTTGTCTCCATCGTCGTGCCGCTGGGTGTGTTTTTCTCGCTGCAGCGCTACCTCGTCAGCGGCCTGCTGGCCGGCTCCGTCAAATAAGGAATACCATGCAACATCCCGCAACAAAACAGCTCGACAAGGCCGACGCCGATTGGTGGCGCGGGGCTGTGATTTACCAGATCTACCCCCGGTCATTCCAAGACGACAGCGGCGACGGCATCGGCGATCTGGCGGGCATCACCCGCCGCCTGCCCTACGTCGCCGGACTGGGTGTTGACGCGATCTGGATCAGCCCATTTTTTGTCTCGCCGATGCGTGACTACGGCTACGACGTGGCCGACTATTGCGACGTGGACCCGCTCTTCGGCAGCATCGACGATTTCGACCGATTGATAGAGACAGCGCACACGCTCGGCATCCGGGTGATGATCGACCTGGTGCTGTCCCACACCTCCGATCAGCACCCTTGGTTTGCTCAGAGCACCGCCAGCCGTGACAATGGCAAGCACGATTGGTATGTCTGGGCAGATGCCAAGCCCGACGGCAACCCGCCGAACAACTGGCTGTCCATATTCGGTGGCTCGGCCTGGCAGTGGAGCGGCGAGCGTTGCCAGTATTTTTTGCATAACTTTTTGTCCGAGCAGCCCGATTTAAACCTGCACAACAGCGACGTCCAGCAGGCGCTCTTGGACGCCGCGAAGTTTTGGCTGGAGCGCGGCGTGGACGGCTTCCGCCTCGACACCATCAACTTCTATTTTCATGACCAGCAGCTGCGGGACAACCCCGCCCTGCCCGCCGAGCTGCGCAACGCCAGCATCGCCCCGGCGGTCAATCCCTACAACC
>JAWSVD010000062.1:0-22011 GCA_033852095.1 Granulosicoccaceae bacterium
CAGGGACCACGCCCACATTGGGGTCAATGGTGCATAGAGGGTAATTTTCCGCGGAGATTTACGCTTTGGTCCATGAGTTGAACAACGTGGATTTACCGACATTGGGCAATCCGACAATGCCACATTTAAAGCCCATGCGTGTATGCCTCTTTAGGGTTTTACACTGTTGATGGATTGAGACGCTCGCGCCAATGAACCGGAGATCAATTCTTCGAATTCGCGCTGCACCAGGGCACAGCTGTCGCGTATTGCGTTCTCATCTTGTTTGTTCGGCCGTGAAAGTACATAGGGGCTGACCTTGTCTTTATGACCCGGGTGCCCAATGCCTATTCTCAACCGCCAGAAGTTTTTGTCGCCCAACTGAGCGACCATGTCACGCAGGCCATTATGCCCGCCGTGCCCACCCGCCTGCTTCACCGCCACGCGACCCGGCACCATGTCCAGCTCATCGTGTGCGACGAGAATCTCGCTGCTTTCGATGCGATAGAAATGCGCGAGCGCCCGCACAGATCGGCCACTTTCGTTCATGAAAGTGCCGGGCTTGAGCAACCAGAGATCCTGGCCACCCACACGCACTTTGCAGCAATGGCCAAAAAACTTGGCCTGCGCGCTGAAAGTACCGTGGTATTCACGTGCTATGTCGTCCAATAGCCAGAAACCCGCGTTATGGCGGGTTTCTTCGTAGTCGCGCCCGGGATTCCCCAGGCCGACCAACAGCTTGAACACAGGTCTAGACGTGCTCACCGACAAACTTACGCGTCGTCGCCGCTTTCTTCAGCATCAGTGGCTTCACCAGCTGCTTCATCTTCTACTTCGTCACTGCCGCCTTTCTTGACGTGCACAGCAGCCACAGAAAGATCGTGATCTTCGCCGTGAGACAGAGCAATTGAAGTGACACCTTCTGGCAATTTCACATCAGAGATGTGCACAGAGCCACCGACTTCAACGTCGGCCATGTCAACTTCGATGAATTCAGGCAAGTCACGTGGACGGCAGCTGACTTCAAGCTCAGTCATGGTGTGGCTGATCAAACCGCCACCCAGACGAACACCGACGCAGTTGTCTTCGTTGACGAAGTGCAGCGGGATGTTGACAGTGATTTCTTGACCGGCGACCAAACGCTGGAAATCCATGTGCAGGATGGTCTGCTTGTAGGGGTGACGCTGAAGATCACGCAGAATAGTCCGCTCGCTCTTGCCGTCGTACTTGACGTAGATGATAGAAGAGTAAAAAGACTCTTCTTCCAACTGACGGCTGATGACGTTAGCAGGCAAAGTCAGGCTGACGGGCTCGCCTTCGCCACCGTAAAGAACGGCGGGTACTTTGTTTTCACGACGCAGGCGGCGGCTCGCACCTTTCCCCAGGTCTGTGCGCAATTCTGCGTCTAGTGTAAAATCGTTGCTCACGATTAATTCTCCAAAATGTAAAATGAAAAACGCCGCTTATGCGGCGCTAGCAGGGTACCTGCGACCATGTACCCCGTATTGCATGTCAGGCCCCGGCAATTGCCAAGGTCTAACACTGCTGCATCAGTCCATGTACATGGAACTGATAGATTCTTCTGTGTGGATGCGGCGAATGGTTTCAGCCAGCATCGCAGCGACAGAGACAACGCGTATGCGGCTGCAATTGGCGGCCTCGTCACTCAGCGCGATGGTATCCGTCACCACCAACTCATCGATCACCGATGCGTTGAGGTTATCAACCGCCGGACCGGACAACACCGGGTGCGTTGCGTAGGCCACCACTTTCGCAGCGCCGTGCTCTTTCAGCGCGGTAGCCGCCTTACACAAGGTACCGGCCGTGTCGACCATGTCATCGACAATGACGCAGGTCTTATCTTTAACATCACCGATGATGTGCATGACCTGCGCCACGTTGGCCGCCGGCCGACGCTTGTCGATGATGGCCAGATCGGCGTCATCGAGCTGCTTGGCGACAGCGCGCGCTCGCACCACACCGCCTACGTCAGGGGATACCACGATCAACTCAGGGTGTTTCTGGCGCCAGATGTCGGCCAGCAGCACGGGCGAGGCGTAGACATTGTCCACGGGGACATCGAAGAAGCCCTGTACCTGGTCTGCGTGTAAATCGACGGTCAATACCCGGTCAACACCTGCGGTGACGACCATATTTGCCACTAACTTGGCAGTGATCGGCACACGTGCGCTGCGCACACGGCGGTCCTGACGGGCATAACCAAAATAAGGAACAACAGCGGTGATACGCTGTGCAGAGGATCGACGCAAAGCGTCTGTGAGCACCAACAACTCCATCAAATTGTCGTTGGTCGGTGCGCAGGTGGATTGGATAATGAATACATCCAAGCCACGAACATTCTCAAGGATTTCAGCGCTGGTTTCACCGTCGCTAAATTTTCCTAACTGGGCTTTACCCAGAGGGACTTGTAATGCACTTGCAATACGCTGAGCCATTTTAGGGTTCGCGTTGCCAGCGAAAACCATCATCTTGCCATAACTCACTGTATATATTGCCTGTGCTATCAGCAAAAAAAAATGGCTGGGCCGGTAGGATTCGAACCTACGAATGCCGAGATCAAAACCCGGTGCCTTACCGCTTGGCGACGGCCCAACTGCTGTCAGCGATCTAGAGTATAGGACTCTATTTCACTTTCGTGACTTAATTTTTCATGAACAATGGAACGATTTACACCCTTGGCCACCCAACCTCGCCATGAGGCCGGCAACAAGGGGAGGAGCTCTAGGGCATCCCGCTCGTTATCCACTTCGGCAAACACACATGCACCTGTACCAGTCATTCTGGACTTTCCGGGTACATGCCCATCAAGCCAATCTAAGGCGGCGCCTACCTCTGGGTAAAGCTGCCTAGCGACTGACTCAAAGACGTTTAAGCAACTGCCGTCAATGAAGTCAGCCATTGTGCTCATCTCGCAGTCCCTTGTCAACAGATTTGACTGAAATAATTCTGCCGTCGAGATGTGCACACCTGGGTGCACGAGCAAGTACCACCGCGCGGGCAAGTCCACCGGCCGCAGGACATCACCAATGCCCTCGCCCCACGCCGACCTGCCCTGCACAAACACCGGTATATCGGCCCCCAACTGAGCACCGATATCACTCAACGCCTGCAGCGAGAGACCCGCCGACCAGAGATGATTCAGCACCAACAAAGCAGTGGCCGCATCGGAGCTGCCACCCCCGACACCACCGCCCATGGGGATGGATTTGTGCAGCCGGATATCCGCACCCAGACTCAGGCCCGCTCGCCGCTGCAGTGCAGTGGCGGCGCGCAGCACCAGGTCTTCGTCTTCGGGCACGCCCGGGACATCGTTTAATCGCGTGATCACGCCGTCATTGCGCACCCGGAAATCAAGCGTATCGCCCCAATCCAAAAGCTGAAATACAGTCTCCAGCAGGTGGTAGCCGTCGGCGCGCCTGCCGGTGATGTGCAAAAAGAGGTTCAGCTTCGCAGGCGCTGGCCAGCCCACATGCCAAGGGTGAGCAGTCACAACATTCAATCGTCCACGCCGGGGATGCGCACCCGCCGCGAATTGCCGCCCAGCTGCACAGGCTGCAGCTTCCAGCGTGTCTTTGACAACTGCAGCTGCAGATGACCGTCAGTGATCAATACTTTGCCGGGCAAGGGCAAGCCTTCAATGTCGCGGTAATCGGCGTAACTGACAGTCCATTCGGCGAATTGAATTTGAGTGGGTCGCCCCTGCGTATCCAGCGACAACAACTGCCCCTTATCAGCCACACCCACGATCCACCAGCGCAGCAGGGAGGCCGGCATAGGCCAGCCAATCACCCGCTCTATCAACTGCTCAGGGGTGCGCGCAGTCACCTGCTTGCCACTGCCGCGGCGCAGCGTGGACTTGTCGGGTGCAATCTCCAGCGAAACACTGCCGATGCCCACCGGGCCGCTGAGGTCCAGTACCGACCGCGGCCCGCGCTGGTTCCACAGCAGCTGGGCGCTCGATGGCCGCTCATTGCCCTTCACCGACAACTTGCCGCTCATCTGCCAGAAATCGATTTTTTTCAGGATTTGTTGCCGAGAATCAAAACGCTCTTCCGGCGTATCACCCCTGACCTGGGTCGCAGGGTAGATGGTGATATCTGGCAGCTCTTTGGGTGGCGGGGTCTGACAGGCCACTAAAAAGGCCACCGAAGACAATAATACGATTCGTTGAAACACCTTCACTGACGGGACCACCTAGGGCATTAACTGCTGTTGAACACTGCGCAGGCGCGCATCATCGGGCGCATCGCCCAGGGCGGCATCCAGCAGGCGCTGGGCCTCGTCACGCTGCCCGGCCACCCACAGCGCTTCTGCCAGGTGCGCTGCAATCTCCGGGTCGCTGAGCAATTGATAGGCGCGCCGCAAATACGTGATGGACGACTCATGATCACCCAATTTAAAGGCGAGCCAGCCCATGCTGTCGATGATCGCCGGGTCATCGGGCCGCAATTTGTGCGCCTTTTCAATCAGCGTTTTCGCCTCATCTAGGCGCTCTCCACGCACCGCCAGGGAGTAACCCAGGGCGTTCATGGCGTGCGCGTTGCCAGGGTCGGCCTCAAACACGGCGCGCATGTCCGCTTCAAACAAGGCAGCATCCCCGGTGCGCTCAGCCGCAAGGCCGCGCGCGTATTTTAGATCGTGATCACTGGGCAGCGATTGCAGCGCCCTGTTCAGCACCTCAAGTGCCTGGGTCTCGCGGCCCGCGTCCTGCAATATGCCCGCCTCGGCCAGCGCCAGCTTTTGGGCGACATCATCTGCACTGAAACGCCCGGCCAGAGCGGTCAACCGCCCTAGCCCCACGTCTACGCTGTTGCTCTGCGCGCTGAGTTCCGCCGCCCGTATGCCCGCGTCGAGGTGATACTGCCCCTCCTGCACCTGGTCATAGGCGGACACAGCCACGGCATATTCACGCCGGATCTGCGCCACTCGGCCCAGAAAGTAATGGGCATCACCCACTTTGTGATTCAGTTCAATCGAGCGCTGCAGATAGCTTTGCGCCGCGTCCAAGCGCTTGTTATCGATCGCCATCAGCGCGATTTCAAACATCACGTCACCGCGCTCACTGTAGCGCTGGTACAACGCGCTGCTGTGCGCCTCGGCCTCCTCGTGGCGGCCCACATCGATGAGCAAGCGTGCCAGCCCCAGCTGAGAGGCAACGTCACCTGGGTTGCGCTTGAGGTAGCTGTGCAGATCACTGAGCGCGCTGCTGGTGCGGCCCATTGTCGACATCAATTGAGCGCGGTAGAGATTGGCGCGCCCCATGTTCGGCTTCAAGAGCAAAGTGGCGTCATAGGCTTCGAGCGAGAGCTCATGCTGACCACTGGCCCCGGACAGTCGCGCCACCAGAAAATACCCCATCGCGCTCTTGGGGTGCCGGGCGGATAGCTCCTGTGCCACCTCGACCGCCAGCTTGAGCCGCGGCTCGCGCGCAAGGGACGCCAACACACTGGCTGCCCCCGCGTCGAAGCTCTGCTCTGTCAGCCGCAGGATGTGCTCATAGGTGTCCGCGCTCGCAGCGACATCACCCTGCTTGAGGTGCACCCCCACCAACAGGCGGTGCGCAGCGAGATTATCCGGCTCCAGCTCCACCCAGCGCTGCCCCGCTTCAGCTGCGCTGTCCCAGGCCTTGGCGTAAACAGCCAAGCGCGCCGCCCTCTCGGCAATGCGCGGGTCATCGATCGATCGCGAGGCCCGTAAATAGCCCTCCATCGCCAGATCAACACGCCCGCGCCTGCCGGCCATTTCAGCCAGCAACATTTGGTACATCAACTCACCGCGCGCTTCATGATCAATTAAAGCAGCGGCATCGGGAGCGGCATCCGACGATTTGTTCAGCGAGCTACATGCGGCCAGCAGGGCGCTTAAAGCCACCGCTGTGAGCATATGTTTGTTCATGATGAGCGGTTCCAGAGCCCGGAGGGCATACGAACGTGCCTAAGCACCGAAGAGATACCCGTACATTCTAGCGCAGCCGCCCTCAAAGCGAGCAACTGATCCTTGCTTAAGCCGTGTTTTAGCGTTAAATCGCACCATCCGACCCAACTGATCCCGAACGCGGGCGAAACACGAGACCCGGCCACTGCCAAGCCCAGCGGCAGCCTGATTGTGGCGCGCAAATACACGGCGAGCACGGCCCCGCACAGCCAGCATCTGCGAGCATTTTTCAACCTCAGTGTATAAACAGATGTTTGCATGAGCACAAGCAGCCTTAACATCCCGCTGACACGCTTCATGCAATACAGAGGCAACACACCACCGCCCACCCTGGGCTCAACCAAGATCTGAGTTGATTTTTTGCGCAGCACACACCACGCCGGAGAAAAATACTCAAGCTCAGAATTACCTTGCGCAGAAAGCACGCAAAATGCTGATTTCGCGATAGAATAGCGCCATGTCAATTCTCGCTCTAGGCCTCAACCACCACACCGCTCCGGTAGAGATACGCGAGCGCGTGGCGTTTGCGCCGGACAGGCTGGCGATTGACCTCAAGCAGCTGCTCAGAATACAGAACGTGCGCGAGGCAGCCATTGTCTCCACCTGCAACCGCACGGAGATTTATTGCAAGCTGCAGGACGACAACTTCCACGAGCTGCTGCTGTGGTTGGAGTCCACCCACGGCATAGAGCGCGCTCAGCTAGAACCCTATCTCTTCAGCCACCGGGAGCGGGACGCGGTCAAGCACCTGTTGCGGGTCTGCAGCGGGCTCGACTCCCTGATCTTGGGCGAGCCACAGATACTGGGGCAGATGAAATCCGCCTGGCAGGCAGCCGAAGACGAGGGCACCCTGGGCCGCCACCTGAATCGACTGTTTCAACACGCCTTCACCGTCGCTAAAAAAGTCCGCACCGACACCGCCATTGGCTCCTCGCCGGTCTCGGTCGCTTTCGCGGCGGTGCAGCTGTCCAAACAGATATTCGGCGATCTCAGCGGCAAGACAGCGCTGATGCTCGGCGCCGGCGAAACCGCAGAACTGGCCCTGCGCCACCTGCGCGGTCAGGGCGTGGAAAACCTGATCGTGGTCAACCGCACGCTGGCCCGTGCGCAACTGCTGGCCGACGAATTCGGCGCCTGCGCTGTGCCGCTCAGCGAGCTGCACAGCGTCATGCACCTGGCGGACATCCTCATCGCCTCCACCGGCTCGCCGCTGCCCGTGTTTGGCAAAGGCGCCGTGGAGAGCGCGATCAAAAAACGCCGCCGCCAGCCCATGCTGATGGTGGACATCGCCGTGCCGCGGGACATCGAATCCCAAGTTGGCGAACTCGACGACGTGTTTCTCTACACGGTTGACGACCTCGAACACATCGTCGACAAAGGCCGGCAATCACGGCAACAAGCAGCCGACGAGGCCGAAGAGATCATCGAACACCAGACCGAAGAATTCATGGGCTGGCAGCGTTCGCTGCAAGCGGTGGACACCGTCCGCGCTGTGCGCGAGCAAGCCAACGAGCAGCAACAGGCGCTGCTGCAGAAGGCCAACGCGCGATTGAGCGCCGGCGACGCACCCGAACAAGTACTGGAACAGCTGGCGCGCGCCTTGACCAACAAATTGATCGACTCTCCCACCCGCGCGCTGCGCCAAGCAGCCGCCCGTGACGACACCGAAATGCTTAACGCCGCACGCCAATTGTTCGGCCTGGAAAACAACTCGCAATGACACCTTCGATAGAACGCAAATTACAAGCACTGGTTGAACGACACGACGAAGTTGGCGTGCTGCTCGGTGAGCCCGACACCATCGCGAACCAAAACAACTTCCGCGCGCTCTCCAAGGAATACGCCCAGCTCGAACCGGTGAGCACCACCTTTGGTGCCTGGAGCAAGGCCAACGGCGATCTTGACTCAGCGCGGGAAATGGCCGAGGACAGTGACCCGGACATGCGCGAGATGGCGCAGGCAGAGATCGGCGACGCCCAGGCGAGCATCGAAGCACTGGAGGCGGAGCTGCAAATACTGCTGCTGCCCACCGACCCGCGCGACGCCAACAATGTCTTCCTCGAAGTGCGCGCGGGCACAGGTGGCGACGAAGCCGCTATCTTCGCGGGTGATCTGCTGAAGATGTACGGCCGCTACGCGGAACAACGCGGCTGGCGACTGGAGATGGTCAGCGCCACCAACGGGGAGCACGGCGGTTACCGCCAAGCCGTCGGCAGGATCATCGGCGAGGGCGCCTATTCCCGGCTTAAGTTTGAATCCGGCGCCCACCGGGTGCAGCGCGTGCCCGAGACCGAATCCCAGGGCCGCGTCCACACCTCAGCTGCCACAGTTGCCATACTGCCAGAAATAGAAGCGGTGGAAGCGATCGCCATCAACCCCGCCGACCTGAAAATAGACACCTTCAGGGCCTCTGGCGCGGGCGGCCAGCACGTCAACAAAACCGACTCAGCCATCCGCATCACCCACGTGCCGAGCGGCATGGTGATCGAGTGCCAAGACGAGCGCTCGCAACACAAAAACCGCGCGCGCGCCATGTCCCTGCTGCAATCCAGGCTGATGGACATTGAAGTCAGCAAACAAGAAGAGGAAGAGTCCCAGTCTCGCCGCCTGCAAGTCGGCACCGGTGATCGCTCCGAGCGCATCCGCACTTACAATTTTCCGCAGGGCCGGGTCACCGACCACCGTGTCAACCTGACTCTCTACAAGCTGGACGAGATTTTGGCCGGCTCACTGGACGCCGTGATCGACCCACTGCTCAGCGAGCACCAGGCCGACCTGATGGCAGAGCTCGCCAAACAGTGACGGCACGCACGGTAGCTGAACAGCTGCAACTCACACAGCAGGCCCTGGCGGCCACCGACAATGCGCGCCTCGAAGCGAGCATTCTGCTGTGCCATATCTTGCAATGGCAGCCCGCCAAGCTGATCAGTCACTCCGATGCAGCCTTCAGCAGCGAGCAACAAGCGGCTCTCGACGCGCTGTGCAGCCGGCGTATCGCCGGTGAGCCCAGCGCCTACTTGGTCGGCGAGCGCGCCTTCTGGACCCTCGACCTGAAAGTCACCGCCGACACCCTGATCCCGCGCCCCGACACCGAAACACTGGTGGAATTCGCGCTCGAAGCCATCGCGGACACCACCGCGCCACGGGTGCTCGATCTGGGCACCGGCAGCGGCGCCATCGCCCTGTCCATCGCCAGCGAGCGGCCAGACGCGCTGGTGGAGGCCACCGACTTCAGCCTCGCGGCGCTGGACGTGGCCCGCGAGAACGCACGCCAGCTCGACATTATCATCAATGCCTGGCACGGCGGCAGTTGGTTCGAGGCCCTGCCCTGCCAATCGCCCGCCTTTGACTTGATCGTCAGCAACCCGCCGTACATCGCCAACAGTGACCCGCATTTGGAAACGCTGAAATACGAGCCCCTGGCGGCACTGACCGCCGGCGACGACGGCCTGGACGACATCCGAAATCTGATCGCCAACAGCCGCGAACACCTGTGCAGTCAGGGGCTCTTGGCACTGGAACACGGTCACGATCAAGCCCGTGCTGTGGCCCAGCTCTTTGCCGATCACGACTACACCGATATGCAACAGCGACACGACCTGGCGGGCATTGTGCGCGTCAGCGCCGCGCGTAAACGATAGGAAATACCGAACATGCCGAACGCCGACCAGTTTGCCGCCGTCGACTTGGGGTCCAACAGTTTCCACATGGTGATCGCCAAAGTGGAGAACGGTCAGCTGCGGGTGATCGACAGACTGCGCGAACAAGTTCAGCTTGGTCTGGGCATGGGAGAAGACAAAAAAATCAGCGACGACGCCCGGCAGCGCGGCCTTGATTGCCTCGCCACCTTTGGCCAGCGCCTGCGCGGCATCCCCCCGCTCAACTGCCGCATCGTGGGCACCAACACCCTGCGCCGTGCGGCCAACGGCGCGGCCTTTGTGGCCGAGGCAAACGCCCTGCTCGGTCATGACGTGGAGATCATTTCAGGCCGCGAAGAAGCGCGCCTGATCTACGAAGGCGTGCTGCACAATGCACCCGAGCCCAACACAGCACGACTGGTCATAGACATCGGCGGCGGCAGCACCGAGATCATCGTCGGCAACGGCTTTGACCCCAGCGTGATGGAGAGCATCAGCGCCGGCTGCGTCAGCATGAGCCAGCAGTACTTCGCTTCGGCCAAGATCACCGCAGGGGCGATGCGCAAGGCGAGCAGCGCCACGCTGATGGAATTCCACCCGGTGATGCACAAATACAGGCAAGCCCCCTGGACTCAAGCGGTGGGCTGCTCGGGCACCATCAAGGCCATCAACAGCGTTGCACACCAGCTGGGATTCTGCAACGGCGACGGCTTCAGTGCCGAGGCACTGAACAAGCTGGCAAGCCACATGCAGAAAATCGGCTACATTGAACGCCTGGATTTTGAAGGCCTGCCGAGCCGCCGACTTGCGGTGCTGCCGGGCGGCGTGGCGGTGTTACAAGCCCTGTTCAAAGCCCTCAAGATCGAGCACATGGCGGTCTCTGAAACCGCGCTGCGCGAAGGCGTGATATATGATCTCTACGGCGTGCAGCGCCACGCCGACGTGCAACAAAACACCCTGCTGCACTTGGCTGAACAATACAAGATCGACACAGCGCAGGCATCGCGCGTGCAGCGCACCGCTGGCCGACTGTTGAACGGCTCGGGCCTGGATGAGCGCATCAGCGCCGCTGACAAACAACTGCTGCGCTTCGCCTGTCAGCTCTATGAGACGGGCTGGGTTGTGGCGCACAGCCAGTACCACAAGCACGGTCATTACCTGCTGGCGCATTCAGATATGCGCGGCTTCAGCCGCACCGAGCAATTGGAACTGGCGAACCTGGTGCGCTACCACCGGCGCAAATTGCCCCAACCGCTGGATAAAGTCTTCAGCGAGGCACAGCAATCATCGCTGCTGTTGCTGCGTTTGGCGGTGATCATCAACCGCGACCGCCTGGACCAAGTGGCCGCCCCCGTCGCCGTGCGCTTCACCAGCCGAGGCGCGCGCATCGACGTCGATTCGCTTTGGCTTGAAAAAAACCCGCTCAGTGCCGCGGAGATTAAAAACGAGTGCGCCGAGTGGGCCAAAGCAGATTTCCGCCTGCGGCTCAACGACGAAGTGGCGAACTGAGCGAGTGAGGCGCACGCGGGCCGCCATACTGCAGGACTGATTGAGGCACAAGCACATCGGTGACAGGCCTCTCAATTTGCAACCGGACACACGGATGCGCTTCGCTTAATTTAGCCTACGGATTCTGCGTCAGGCCAATCCCGAACGCTGTTTTGTAGGGCTGATAAGCCGCAGGCGCATCGGCGGCAAGCCTCTCAACTCACACCGAGACACGCGGATGCGCTTCGCTTATTCGCCCTACAGATTCTGCGACAGCCCTATTCTGAACGCTGTTTTGTAGGCCTGATAAGCCGCAGGCGCATCGGCGGCATGCCTCTCAACTCACACCGAGACACGCGGATGCGCTTCGCTTATTCGCCCTACGGATTCTGCGCTAGGCCAATCCTGAACGCTGTTTTGCAGGGCTGATAAGCCGCAGGCGCATCGGCGGCATGCCACACAAGGCCCCGGAACCACCCAAGGGCATCCTTTTGCGACGAACAACGGCAGCGACAAGGGTGCCACTAATTTTCAGTCCCCACCTTACGACCATCAACACAACATTGATGCATTTTAAATGCTTTTTAAAAGACATCCAATACGTTAGCATGGGTGCATATTCCACTGCTTGAGAGCCTGATGTTAGACCGCGCCTTGATCCAAAAATACGATGTCCCTGGGCCACGTTATACGTCCTACCCAACGGCGCTCACCTTCGACGCAAATTTTGACGCCCAAATATTCCTCGATGCCTGCGGCGCCTCTGATGCAGAAGAAACACTTTCACTTTATGTCCACATCCCCTTTTGTGAATCACTCTGCTACTACTGCGCTTGCAACAAAATAATATCGAAGAAGAAAGACAAGACCACGCGCTACATAGAGGTGCTCGCCAAAGAGATTCGTCTCTTGGGCGAAAAAATGGGAAAGCGACCTATCACCCAGTTGCATTTCGGTGGCGGCACCCCAACCTATTTTTCCCCCACGCAGATGGAACATTTGCTGGACTTACTCGGCGAGCACTTACACCTGCTAGATGATGCAAGCCGCGAATACGCCATCGAAGTGGACCCACGCTCTGTTGACCCTGAGTACTTGCAACTGCTGGCACGCCGCGGCCTCAACCGCATAAGCTTTGGTATTCAAGATTTTTCCGAGAGCGTGCAGCAAGCGATCAATCGCCCGCAATCCTTTGACCTATGCCGCGACACTGTGCTTGCCGCACGCGCGGCAGGGTTTTGCTC
Source organism: Granulosicoccaceae bacterium (assembly GCA_033852095.1). Lineage (GTDB taxonomy): Bacteria > Pseudomonadota > Gammaproteobacteria > CALCKW01 > CALCKW01 > CALCKW01. The sequence goes on from JAWSVD010000062.1 coordinate 12,305, forward strand.
AGTGGCCTTTGATTTGGTCTACGGCCTACCGGCACAGACCTTCGATGGCTTTAAAAAGTCTTTAGAGCAAGCACTGACTCTCAGCCCCGACAGAATCGCTCTCTTTAACTATGCCCATCTGCCCACAGCTTTCAAAGCACAGCGCTTGCTGGAGCGATACCCTCGGGCGGTAGGAGAAGCGAAGCTGGCGATGATGTCACACGCTATAGAGACTTTGTGCTCTGCAGGCTATCAACAGATAGGAATCGACCACTTTGCACTGCCTTCAGATGGCTTGGCTCAAGCGGCGAAGGACGGCAGTTTGCAGCGAAATTTTCAAGGCTATTCCACAGCGAGCGCCACAGACTTAATCGGCCTCGGTGTATCCTCCATCAGTACCGTCAACGGCGTGTACGCACAGAATGCACGCACCTTGAAATCTTATTATCGTGCCGTAGAGTCGGGCATAAGCCCAGTCGAAAAAGGCTACAGATTGCACACCGAAGATCTCATGCGGCAGTCGATCATCATGTCGCTACTGACCGACATGCGCTTCGAATTTTCAGCCTTTGAGGAGCAATTTTCGGTAGACCCAAGACAACACTTCGCTGACGAGCTGGCGAGCCTTGCCCCGTTTCAAACAGACGGGCTACTTGAGATCAACAGCAGTGGCGTCGAGATCAGAGAGGCTGGACGACAAATGCTGAGAAATGTAGCGATGATTTTCGACGAACACCTCAGCGATGAAAATCGCCAGCGCTACTCCCGCACAATATAGTAGCCAGCAGCACCATCGAGCCGGCATTAGGGCCAATTACCAGGCGCGCCGAGCTTGTTTTATGGTGCCCGCCCAGAATCTAAATACAAGTAGCCACCTCTGTCAAGGGCGCCCCCTCCCCCAGAGAAGCGCTAACTCGTGCTTCCCGTGATCTCCAGCAGCCGCTGCGTCTGCGAGCTTTTCTGCAGGGCATTCGCTTGATCGCCAATGCGTCGCCAGCCGTCTGCGTCCAACTGCCAGGCAAAACCCTGATCCGAGAGCGGTGCGATCAGGCCCTCTTTGATGACCCGGCTGCGCAGCTTGGGCGATTTGACAGGTACCGCGACTTCCACCCGGTGGTAGAGGTTGCGCGGCATCCAGTCGGCGCTGCTGATGTACACCAGCTCATCGCCGTCGTTGTGAAAATTGTAGATGCGCGAGTGCTCCAGGAAGCGACCCAAGACAGATATGACGCGGATATTCTCCGAAACGCCGGGCACACCAGGGCGCAGACAGCAAATACCGCGGATCAGAATTTCAATTTCAACCCCCGCTTGCGAGGCGCGGTAGAGCTCTTCGATCAGGTTCTGATCCACCAGTGAATTCATGCGCAGGCGGATGCGGGCGCGCTTGCCCTGAGCCGCGTTGCTCACCTCTTGACGTATCAATTTGACGCAGCGGCGGTGCAGAAAAAACGGCGCTTGCAATAGGTTCTTGAGATTGAGAACTTTGCCCAATCCCGTGAGCTGATTGAAAATCTGGTGCACATCTTCTGTGATTTCTTTGTCCGCCGTGATCAGACCAAAATCCGTGTACAGCTTGGAGGTGCCTGTGTGGTAGTTCCCTGTGCCCAAGTGCGCATAACGCACCAGCTCTTCTTTTTCTCGGCGCACGATCAACAGCATTTTTGCGTGCGTCTTATAGCCCACCACGCCATACACCACTTGAATGCCGGCGCGTTGTAGGCGAGCGGCCAGCGCGATGTTGGCCTCTTCGTCAAAGCGGGCGCGCAGCTCAATCACAGCCGTCACCTCAGTGCCATTGCGCGCTGCCTCGACCAGCGCATCGACAAAAACAGAATCCGTGCCGGTGCGGTAGAGCGTTTGTTTGATCGCACACACGGCGGGATCGCGCGCCGCTTGGCGCAGCAGATCAACCAAGGTACTGACCGATTGGTATGGCAGGTGCAACAGCACGTCACGTGTTTTCAGCTGACCGAACAGCGTCTCCTTGCGGCGCAGGCGCTTACGGGTGGCCGGCACGAAGGGCGCGTACTTCAGATCGGGCCGCTCAATGAGCTCTGGCAAGGCAGCCAAACGCCGCAGGTTGACCGGACCGTTGACCCGGTAGAGGTCGGCGTTTTTGAGCCTGAATTGGCGCAGCAAAAAATCTGCGATCGCCGGAGGGCAATTGTCCGCGACTTCCAAGCGCACCGCACTGCCGTAATCGCGCCCTTGTAACTCGCCTTCAAGCGCACGTCGCAAGTCCGCCACGTCTTCTTCGGACACATACAGATCGCTGTTGCGCGTGACTTTGAATTGATAGACACCCTCCACTGACATGCCCTCAAAAAGCTGGGCAATCTCTGCGTGAATCACCGAGGACAAAAACACAAAAGCGTGCGTTTGACCCGCCACTTCTTGTGGCAGAGGGATCATGCGCGGCAGGTGCCGCGGCGCGCGCAGCAGGGCCAAGCCGGAATTTCGGCCAAAGGCGTCCTTGCCGTCGAGATTGACGATAAAGTTCAAACTCTTGTTCAGGAGATTGGGAAAGGGGTGCGCTGGGTCCAGACCCAGCGGGGTCAAGACAGGCAGCACCTCATCGCGGAAATAATTTTCCACCCATTCGGCGATCTCAGGCGTCCAATCGTGACGGCGTATAAAACGAATGCCCTCTTCTTCCAGAGCGGGCAAAAGCACCTCGCCCAGTACTTCGTACTGCCGGCTCACCAAAGTTCTCACCTCTTCACTGACCAGGCGCAACTGCTGCGAGGGGCTGAGGCCATCGCTGGTGGGCGCGGAGACCGAAGCGGTGAGCTGCTGTTTGAGCCCCGCCACTCGGACCTCAAAAAACTCATCGATGTTCGAGGCGGAAATACACAAATACCGCAAGCGTTCCAACAGTGGCACGCTGGGCTCCAGTGACATTTCAAAGACACGGCGATGAAATTGCAACAAGCTGAGTTCGCGGTTGTTGTACAGGCTCGAATCCGCCACGTCGATGCCGTCAATTGACCCTTTGTCGAGCAAACTGGGTGTTACTTTTTCTGAAGCCATGAGATCAGCTGAGCCGTATTTAATGTATAAACAGAATTATGCGCGCAAATATCGTGCAAATATTTGCCTTAAATCCAAGATAATTGGCCTATTTCACGCCCTCGTGTGCAAGCCCTATGCAATTTCCATCTCAAGCTTGCCATCCAAAAATTGGCTGCTAAAGTACCTGAAAACGTGAGCGTCAAAATACCATGAATGATGAGCAGTTACTGCGGTACAGCCGCCACATCAACCTGCCCGAGATCGGCTTCGAAGGCCAGCAGGCGCTGCTCGACAGCCACGTTGTGGTGGTTGGCGCGGGGGGCTTGGGCTCGCCTGTGGCGCTCTACCTTGCAGCGGCGGGCGTGGGTCAGCTGACGCTGATTGATTTCGACCACGTGGAAGTGAGCAACCTGCAGCGACAGATCGCGCACAGCACCGCGTCCGTGGGCGAGCAAAAAGCCAACTCAGCACGCGCCAGCTGCCTCGCCATCAACCCAGACATCGTGGTCAACGCTGTCAATGACAAACTCGAACAAGACAACGTGCAATCGCTGCTGGCCGGCGCGACCGTGGTGGTCGACGCGAGTGATAATTTCACGGTGCGATTCGCGGTCAACGACGCCTGTGTCGCACTGAGCATTCCGCTGGTAAGTGCTGCTGCCATTCGCCTGGAAGGCCAGCTGAGTGTGTTCCGCAACGACATCGCGGGCAGTCCCTGTTACCGCTGCCTGCACCCCACGGCAAGCGACCAGGGTGATAGCTGCAGCCAGTCAGGCGTGCTCGGGCCCGTGGTCGGGATCATGGGCACATTGCAATCGCTGGAAGTGATCAAAATCATCACCGGCGCCGGCGAGGACCTGAACGGACAATTGCTGTTATTTGACGCCAGCAGCTGCGAATGGACCAAGCTGCGCTTGAAGAAACGTCAAGATTGCGCCGTTTGCGGAGCAGACACCCGCGCAGCAAAAGTCCAAATCAACTAGAAAAGGCACCGACTCATCTGTAGTCTATCGATTCTTGCGATTACGGCACAAAATATGCGGCGAACTCGCGTCAAACCTTGACGGCGCCCTCTGTAGGCTCTGTCAACGCAAATTTAGGTGTTGGGAGAGCGTCGGATTCCGGTTCAGTATGGGCTGACCACGCTTTCTTATCAGGCATGGAGGCCAAGAACAATGTCAGTGCACAACTACTCTCTACAAGATCAGGGCGAAGCGATGAATCAAGACATTATTGAGCGTATCTTGGCGGATACGAATAAGTCTATCCCGGCACAACAGCGCCAGATGGCGGTGGATTTTATTGGTCAGTATTACCAGACCGTGCCCACCGAAGACCTGCGCCAGCGGACCTCCGCCGAGCTGCGCAACGTTGCACTGACACACTGGCAACTCGGCCATTCTCGCAAGCCCGGAACTGAGCTTTTGCGGGTCTACAACCCTCAGCCTGAAACGCATGGCTGGCAGTCGGTGCACACCATCGTTGAAGCCGTTCTGGACGACCGCCCCTTCCTGGTCGACAGCATGCGCAATGCCGCCGTGAGACTGGGCTTGACGGTGCACCTGACGATCCACCCTGTGCTGCATGTCAATCGTGACAAGTCGGGCGAGGCGACTGCGGTCAATCAAAGAGCCACCAAAGAAAGCCTGCGCGAAGCCTACTTGCAGCTGCACGTGGACAAGCGAACCGGTGAGAATGAGCTGCTGGAAATGCAGCGCGAGTTCAGCTCCGTGCTCGCCGATGTACGCGCCACCACCGACGACTGGCGCGCCATGGTTGATTTCGCCAAGGACACCACGGCCAAATTGTCAACCTACGCCGAAGGGCGGTCGGGCATTCAAGAGGCCGCCTCTTTCCTGCAATGGCTCGCCGATGAGCACTTCACCTTTCTCAGCGTCTGTGAATTTTTGCCCGACGGCGACAAATTCAAGCTCAACACCAAGAGCTCCTTGGGGCTGCTGAATTCCAAACGCAAGGGCGGATCGCTGCGGCCGCAGGATTTGGTGCCCGCCAATACCACAGAATTCGCCGATTCGGACAAAGCGATCGCGGTGACAAAATCCAATTACCGCTCCACTGTTCACCGCGATTCCAAGCTCGACCTCATCACCATCAATCTCTACGACAAGGCCGGCAAAGTCAGCTCGAAGCGCTGTTTTTTGGGCCTCTTGACCTCGGCGGCCTACCGTCACCTGACCAGCGACATCCCGATGCTCAGCGCCCGTACCGGACGTGTGGTCAGCAACGCCGGCTTGCCGGATGGATCGCACGACCAAAAGGCGCTGCGGGACATCCTCGAGACTTTCCCTCGCGACCTGGTGATGCAGTGCGATACGGATGACTTGAGCACCATGGCGATCGGTATCTTGGGCCTGCAAGAGCGCCAGCGTGTTCGCCTCTTCGGCCAGCGCGACCGCTACGGCCGCTTTTACAACTGCCTGGTCTACATCCCCCGCGACAAATACGGCCGGGAATTGCGCCTGGCGGTGCAGGACGTACTGGCGCAGTCACTGCAGGGGACCGAGGTCGAGTTCGACACCCAGTTCTCCTCCAATTCCGCGCTGGCACGGATCAACTACGTCATCTGGGTTGCGCCAGAGCAAGACAGCAGCCTGATCGATTGGTCAGCGCTCGAGCAGCGCATCATCGACATCGCGCACGGCTGGGAAGAACAGCTGGGTGACGCGGTGCGCGATCATTTTGGCGACGAGAAAGGCAACCGCCTGCTGCGCAAATACGAGGGCGCTTTCGCCTCGGGTTATAAAGTCTCCTACCCCGCAGGCAATGCGGCTTGGGACATCGCGCGCATGGAGAAAATAAAGGAAAAGCGCGACATCGGCATGCGCTTTTTCAGGCCGCCCTTGGCCGACGAGGCGCTGGTTCACTTCAAACTCTACGCCCCCGATTCTCCCGTGATCCTCTCCGATGTACTGCCGGTGTTGGAAAACATGGGACTGCGCGTGGAAGGCGAAAACCCCCACCTCATCGAGACTTCTGAAAGCAAGAGCTTTTGGTTGCACGAGTTCATACTGCGCGCCCGAGACGGCTCCACCATTGACCCAGAAGTCAGCGGTGAGCGTTTCATGGCGTGTTTTAAAGGGGTCTGGAACGGCGACGTCGAGAACGACAGTTTCAACCGTCTGGTGCTCGCCGCGGGTGCTAGCTGGCGTGACACCGTGGTGGTGCGGGCGCTGTGCAAATACATGTTGCAGATTCGCCTGCCGTTTTCCGAGGGTTATATCGCCGACAGTCTCTGCACCAACCCAGAGATCGCGCGCACCTTGATGGCGCTGTTCCAGGCGCGTTTTGACCCGACGGTGAAAAACGACGCCAAACGCAACATTGAAGCCCTGCAAAGCACACTCGACGCCCAGCTGGAGGATGTTGCCAGCCTGGATCAAGACCGCATACTGCGCAGCTTTCGTAACCTGATCGAGGCCACCCTGCGCACCAATCACTTCCAGTACGGCAGCGACGGCGAGCACAAGGAATACCTGTCGTTCAAATTGGACACCAGTCACATCGACAGCATCCCGCTGCCACGCCCAAAATACGAGATTTTCGTCTGCTCCCCGCGCATGGAAGGTGTGCATTTGCGCGGCGGCAGCGTCGCCCGCGGCGGCCTGCGCTGGTCAGACCGACGCGAGGATTTCCGCACCGAGATTCTCGGTTTGGTGAAGGCACAGATGGTCAAAAATGCAGTCATTGTGCCGGTGGGTTCAAAAGGTGGCTTTATACTCAAGAAGTCCCCACCTGCGGGCGACCGTGAGGCCTTTATGGCTGAGGGCATCGCCTGCTACAAAACATTCTTGCGCGGCTTATTGGACATCACTGACAACCTGGTGGAAGGCAAGATATCTCCGCCCAAAGATGTCATTCGCTACGACGGCGATGACCCTTACCTGGTGGTCGCCGCGGACAAGGGCACCGCGACCTTCTCCGATTTTGCCAACTCTGTCTCCGCCGAGTACGGTTTTTGGCTGGGCGATGCCTTCGCCTCGGGCGGCTCAAATGGTTACGACCACAAGGGCATGGGCATCACTGCCCGCGGTGCTTGGGAATCTGTCAAACGTCATTTCCGCGAGCTCGACCTGAACATCCAGACCACTGATTTCAGCGTGGTCGGCGTGGGTGACATGGCGGGTGATGTGTTTGGCAACGGCATGCTGCTGTCTGAGCACATCCAGCTGGTGGCGGCATTCAACCACATGCACATCTTCATCGACCCCACACCCGATGCGGCGAGCAGCTTTGCCGAGCGCAAACGCCTGTTTGCACTGCCCCGCTCGAGCTGGACCGACTACAACACCAAGCTCATGAGCAAAGGCGGCGCTATTTTTGAGCGCAGCGCCAAATCCCTCAAGCTGACACCGGAGATCAAACGTGCGCTGGACGTGCAGGTCGACAAGCTCACGCCCAATGAATTGATCAATGCGATCCTCAAGGCACCGGTCGACCTGTTTTGGAACGGCGGCATAGGCACCTACATCAAGGCGAGCAGCGAGACACACGCCGATGCGGCGGACCGTGCCAACGATTCAACGCGGGTCAGCGGCAACGAGCTGCGCTGCCGCGTCATCGGCGAAGGCGGCAACTTGGGCGCCACCCAGAACGGCCGCATCGAATTTGCCCAGCTCGGCGGCAAACACAACTACACCGACGCGATCGATAACTCCGCAGGCGTTGATTGCTCTGATCACGAGGTCAACATCAAGATCCTGCTCGATCAAGTGGTCGCACAGGGCGAGCTGACAGAGAAGCAACGCAACGCAACCCTGGAATCCATGACCGACGAAGTGGGCCTCTTGGTACTGCAAGACAACTACCAGCAGACCCAGTGCATCGGCGTGGCGGCGGCAGAGGCCCCAGCGCTGATGGACGAGCACGCGCGCTTTATGCAGCATTTGGAACAGGCCAACCTGCTCAACCGTGAGATTGAGTTTTTGCCCGACAACGACCAGGTGGCCGAGCGATTGGCCACTGACAAAGGCATGTGCAAGCCCGAGCTGGCGGTGTTGGTGTCCTACGCCAAGATGACCTTCTACGATCAGCTGCTCGCCAGTGACGTGCCCGATGATCCGTGGCTGGAACAAGTTCTCTTCGAATATTTCCCGGAGAAACTGGCAGAGACCTACCCCGAGCAGATGAAATCACACCGCCTGCGCCGAGAGATTGTCGCCACCGTGTTGACCAATGAGTTCGTTAATCGCATGGGCCCCAGCTTCGCCTTCCGCATGGTGGATGAGCTCGGCACCGCAGCTCCTGAGCTGGCCACGGCCTTTGTGGTGGCTAAAGAGCTTTTTGACATGCCCGAGATGTGGGAGAAAATCGAGGCGCTGGACAATCAGGTATCCGCTCAGACACAAATAGATCTGCTGATACTGGCGCGTGGCCTGCTGGAGCGCTCAGTGCACTGGTTGATCCGCTCACGGCGAGCAAACCAGTCAATCGGCGACGTGGTACTGCTCTACCGCCGTGACATTCTCTCGCTGTCTGCCTCCATCCCGGCGCCGTTGACCGAGACCAACAAGGCCTCCCTGACGGCTCGCATCGAGATGCTCAGCAAACAGGGTGTGCCGGAAGAGCTGGCGGAATCCGTCGCCAACGTGGTGCCGCTCTCGTCTGCTTTCGACATCAGTGAAGTGGCACATAACTGCGAATCCGACGTCGAGGTGGTGGCAGATCTCTACTTCCAGCTCGGCGCCACACTCGATCTGCAGTGGCTGCGCGATGAGATCGCTGAGCTGGCAGTGGGCAATCGCTGGCACGCGCTGGCCAAGTCCAGATTACGGGCGGATCTGCACAACCAGCAGCGCAAGCTGACCGCCGAGGTGCTGACCTCCAAAACAGGCAGCGCCACAGCAGACGCGCGGCTGAAGCATTGGTGCACCCTGGGCGAGGCCGATCAGCTGGCTTACCACCGCCTGATGGGCGAAGTGAAAGCCGCCGGCGCCACCGACTTTGCCATGCTGTCTGTGGCGGTCAATGAGGTGCACAGCCTGCTGCAAACCACGGCCGCCATCGACTAGATGCGCCCTGCCTGCTCGGCACTCTGCTGAGCGGGCACGCCAGAACAAGGCCAGCTACCACTTAGCTGGCTCTGAACATACAAGCCCTGAATATAACCAGACCCCTTCGAACATCTAAGCTAATCCCACCTGCTCCTGTAAACACCTTGCGGTGCGTGACAATCAGATACACCTGCTCTGACGCCAAAGCCGTTAGAATGCACACATGGCTCAAATCATCGTCCCCGCCGCGCCTTGTTACCACTTGTTGGAGATCAAGCGCAGCAAATTCCACTGCCACATCGAACGTGCAGATAGCCCCGCACAGGCGCACAGCCTGATAACAAGGCTGCGCAGCCAATACCCAGACGCCAGCCATGTCTGCTCGGCCTTTATCGCCGGCCAGCCAGGCAATACCACTGATATTGGCTGTTCGGACGACGGCGAGCCGGCCGGCACCGCGGGCAAGCCGATGCTGAACGTCTTGCAACACGGTGAGGTGGCGTATGTGGTCGCCGCAGTGGCGCGCTACTTCGGTGGCACCAAACTGGGCACAGGTGGTTTGGCAAGGGCCTACGGCGGCGCCGTCTCCGAAGGCATGGCCAAATTGGAAACGGAGATACAACGGCTGCTACAAGCAGCCCGCTTCAGCCTGCCCTACGCCCAAGAAGCACAGGCGCGGCACCTCCTGCAGCGTTTTGACGC
>JAWSVD010000468.1:0-3388 GCA_033852095.1 Granulosicoccaceae bacterium
CGTAGGATGCCGCTGAGCGCAGCGAATCGCATCACCACGCAGGACTGACCCCACACATCAAACGCCAGAGAGGCGACGAGTAGGATCGTATCAAATCATGCGCCAAAGTTCGTGGTCAGCGATCGATCTGTTAATCACCCACTGTGGCAATAGTGTCAAGCCTATACAATACCCAGACAAACTCAGCCCAAGGATGCAGCCAGGTGCAAGAACAGCTCAGAGAAAAAATGCGGCAAGTGTGCCGACAGAAAATCGCCCAAAAAGGCGAGGGCGTGGGGCTGTCTTTCTACGCCTTCTTCGCCAACAAAAATGATAATCCCGAATTGCTGATGGAAGCGGCCACCTGGTGGATTCAAACCCACCGGCTGGATCATTTTGTCAAAGCGGTGGCGATTCTAGGCATTCTAGAATCAGAGGCTTAAGTACACTGATTCGGTTTCCGCTGGGTGCTGGGACGTCGATGTTAAAATATTTTTCGGGGCAGTGTCCAAAACCCAAGCCTCCACGCGTTATACCCTATCGGCTGCCTATTGCAGTCGAGCATGCCAACAGGAGGCACCATGCCTAAGCAATTGTATTTGTGTATTCAACGCAGTGACCCACAGGCCATGTCCGGCGGCGAAGAGCCCTCACCGGCGCAGATGGAAGTAATGTTCGCCAAGTTCAATGCCTGGAAAGAGCAGTTCAAAGAGGAGATCGTCGACATGGGCGGGCGGCTCGGTGCGGGTGCCGTGGTCACGTCTGACAGTACAATCGATGGCCCATTCGCGGAATGCAAGGAGATTGTCGGCGGTTACATGATCGTCGAGACCGAAACGCTGGAGCAAGCGCTGGAAGTCGCGCGTCAGAGCCCTGGCGTATTCCCCGGCGCCAGCGTCGAGGTGCGCGAAATCAGCAAGACCTGAAGGCGTGGAAGGTATTCGAATAACTGTCGCGCGTGATCAGCGTACCGCAGCACAAAGGCCGCCCGCGATACAGTATTCGAGCTGCCCATGAGTGAGCCCCAGCTGGTCGAACATTTCTTTCGCCACGAATACGGCCGGCTGGTGGCTGTGCTGCTGCGTCGCGTCGGGGCAGAGCACCTCGACCAGGTGGAGGATGCGGTGCAAGTGGCGCTGGTGCAGGCGCTGGAATCCTGGGTACTGCGCGGCACACCCAAGAACCCATCGGCCTGGCTCTACCGTGTGGCGCACAACAGCCTGATAGGCGCATTGCGGCAGCAGGGCAATCAGCAGCGGTTATTGGATCAGTTCCTCGCCCCCGTTGAGAGCGAAGCATCAGCGATAACAACCGACGATCAACAGGCACAAGAGCGGGGCGATGAGGATATGCTCTGCATGTTGTTTGTCAGCTGTGACAAGGATTTACCGCTGGAGTCGAGCCTGGTGTTTGCACTCAAGACCCTCTGCGGCTTCAGCGTGCCGGAGATAGCGCAGCGATTATTAAAGACTGAAGCCAACGTCTACAAGCGTTTGAGCCGTGCGCGTCAGCGGTTGGGCCAGCACCGAGAGTTGCGCGACGGCTTGACAGCTGAGCACTACAGCGACCGCCTGCCGGCGGTGCAACAGGTGATCTACGCACTGTTCAGTGAGGGATATCTCTCGTCCCATCCAGACAGCGCCATCCGCGCGGAGCTCTGCGACGAGGCCATTCGCTTGGCTAAGATGTTGAGCGAGCACCCCGCGACGCAGACCCCCGACAGCTTGGCTTTGTTGGCCTTGATGCACTTGCACCGTGCACGGCTGAGCGCGCGTTGCAGTGATGACGGCGCACTGTTGTTGCTGGAGGAGCAAGACAGGCAGCACTGGGACAAATACCGCATCGCACAGGGCTTGCAATACCTCGCGGCATCGGCCAGTGGCAGCTCACTCAGCCGCTACCACGCTGAGGCGGCCATCGCCGCCGAGCACTGCCTGGCACCGAGCTTCGAGCAGACCCGCTGGGACCGCATCGTGGAGAACTACGAACTGCTGAATCACGTCGCCCCCTCCGCGCTGCACCAGATAAACCAAGCCCTCGCCCTGGCCGAGCGAGACAACCCCGCTGTAGGCCTTGCGCACCTCGAAGCCCATGAACCCCCGAGCTGGCTGCAACAAAGTTACCAGTGGGCCGCAGTCAAGGCCGACCTGCTGCTGCGCACCGGCGAGGCAGAGCAAGCCAAACCCTACATCCAGCAAGCACTGGAAAATGCCCCTTCAAAGGCAGTCCGGCAGCTACTCAATAGAAGACTGCAAAGCTAATCAGAGAAGCTATACAAGTGGGAGGAATGCCCCGCAGGCCGAAGGTTTATGCACATGTTAATTGGGGCGTTGATGTATGGGCTGGTGCTTGTTTCGGGCATTCGGTCGAACGGGGTCGACCCTCCCACGCAGGGCCAGAGTTTGTGTGAGTCTGCGCGGAGCTGTCTGCCAAGCCTGAACGCGGCACAGTGCTCGATTGCAGTATATGCCAGCGGCCATCATTCACCATTTTTCAACGCTGCTTAAATTAGCTGGCAGCCCTACAAGCCGCTACTCACCGTCCAACATCCAAACAGCCTCCTCAGCCGGGATCTTCCCCCGCAAACCCCCGTCAACAACAGATCTTCCCAAGCACCTGACGCGATACTGCTCCGCATACAAGCCAGCAATATCTCCCTCAGTCACCGAAAAGGGCGGTCCATCCCCCAGCGTCTGATCATACTCGTAAGAGATCAGCAACTGCGGTGCTCTGCCGCTGATGCCTGCTAAATGCCCCGCATACGCCGCTCGCACCTCGGCCGGCATCGCCACCAACGCTGCGCGGTCATACACAGCATCCACCGCGCCTAGCGTCTCAGCAGACAGCTCAAACATATCGCCCACAAAAATATCCACACCGGGCGCCTGATAATGCAACAGCTCTCCTGCCGCCGTGATCTCTGGCGTCAAAGCCAGATCTGTAAACAGCGCATCCACTGCCAGCTGGCTCAGCTCAACACCGGCCACCTTATAACTCTGCGCCAACAGCCAGCCGATGTCCCCCGTCTTACCGCACAGCGGCAAGAAAATACGCGCACCAGCAGCCAAAGCCAAGCTCGACAAATGCGCCACCAACAAGGCATTGACCTCACTCTGATGAAAATTTATCTTTCCTACGCGCCAGCGCTGATGCCAAAAATCCGCCTGCATAAAATCAGTCCTATCAGTTTGGTGGTCAGCACCGCACGCCCATGAAAGCAGAGCCTCGCCACTTGTAAAGTGTCATCTTGCGAACTACTGTACAACTTCAAGTGAGCTTGAAGTCAAGGCTTTCCCTTTCATTATTCACATTCAGTCACCGGAGAGGCCGCGCATGGCCATGGATATATCCGCTGTCAGCCGCGAGACGGGTCTGCCGCCCTCAACGCTGCGCTACTACGAAGAGAAAG
>JAWSVD010000469.1:0-5136 GCA_033852095.1 Granulosicoccaceae bacterium
TGAACACCGCCTTGACGCCGCCGCTCGCGCTGCTCGCCAGTGTGCTTATCCTTACCCTTAGCCACGGTTTAATGGTGGTGCTGTTGCCGGTGCACCTGACGGTCAGCGGGGTGGAAACGGACACCATCGGATTGGTGCTCTCCCTGTATGCCGTGGGCATGTTGCTGGGGGGCGTGTACAACAACGCCTTGTTGCGCCGTGCCGGGCACATCCGTGTGTTTGCCAGTGCCGCCGCTCTGGCAGCGGTGTCCATCCTCGCCTGTGGTCTTGCGCCTGATCCCATCCTCTGGGGCTTGATGCGGCTGCTCAATGGCTTCGCTATCGCGGTGGCGCTGGCTGTTATTGATAACTGGTTGAGCGAGAGCGCCACCCGTGAAACGCGTGGGCAGCTTTTGGCGGCCAATCAGATGGTGATCACGGCGGGTATGTTCATTGGGCAGTTTCTGTTCAACCTCGCGCCGCCTGAGGCCAATACCATGTTTATCGTCGGCGGCATGCTGGCGTCGTTGGCGCTGGTGCCCATGGTGTTGAGCCAGGGCAACGGGCCGGTGGTCTCCAGCGAGACGTCCATGTCGGTCGCAGATGTCTACCGCAAATCGCCCTTGGGCATGGTGGGTTGTTTTTTCAGTGGGCTGTTGCTCTGGGCTGTGCTCGGCATGTTGCCGGTCTACGGCGCGGAAAATGGCTTGCAAGGTTTTGAGCTCACGTTGCTCAGTGCGGCCGCTATATTGGGTTCTTTCCTGATGCAGTTCCCGGTCGGGTACCTGTCTGACCGCTACGACCGACGGACTATCACCGCAAGCCTCGTGATCATTGCCATGGTGGCCACAGCCGCAGTTCCGGTTTCACTGGGCCATGGCCTGTGGGTGCTGTTGCTGTTGATTGCTCTTAGCGCGGGGGTGTTCGGTGTGCTCTACGCGATCAGCATCTCCCAGACTTTTGACAGCTTGCGGCAATCGGAGATGGGCTCAGCCATGGGACCGTTGATGATGATGTACGCACTCGGCGCTATCTTCGCCCCGTTGTTGGCATCGACGGCAATGAAATCGGCGGGCCCAGACGCTCTGTTTTATCTCTTGTGCGTATTACAGGCTTTATTGCTGGGCTTTATCTTCTACCGCATCGCCAAGCGTGAGGCTTTGCCGGTGGAGGACCAAGAGGGCATTGTCATGCAGGCGGCCCTGGGGGGCGTGGGCGGCGAGTTGGATCCGCGCACCGAGTACAACGAGGTCGAACAACCACTGAGTGCTGTCGCGGAGATGGCGGTGTCTGTGGCGCAGAGTGATCCTCAAGCGGCCATTGTCATGGCTTGCGAAGTTGTGGAAGGGGACGCAGGCCAAGTGCTGGCCTTGTCCTTTGCTTTGGCCCAGCTTGAAAACATGGACAGCAAAGAGTTGATGGAAGCGATCAGTGCGGTGGTGCCAGAGCGCAAGCACGACATCGCTGAAGCCATCGCCCTGGCCTGGCCGGAAAGTGCGACCGACATCGTGGCGTGGCTGCTCGATGACGGGGCGGAAGAAGCGCACGCGGCCGTGGCGAGCCTGGCGCAGGCTGTTCCCGAGGTGGGGGCAGAGATCATGGAAGCCGCCATTGAGCAAATCAATGAGTCGGACGCGGCGCCGTCGGTGATGCAGGATTTTGTCGACAACTACGTTGAGACGGTTGGAGAGCACGTTGAAAATCTACGCCCGGCGGATCGTGAGGCCGACAACTCCGAAGAGCAGCTGGCGGAAGTGTACGCAGTGGTCACGGACGCCATGCCAGAGCACAGTGTGCCGCTGGCGCAGAGCATGACCGAGGCGGTGCCGACTGCGGCGTCAGAAGTGACAGAGGCCTTTGTGCAAGCCGTCACCGGCGACGTGCCAGGGGATGATGACTACTACGACGAGCAGGCATCCGAGGCGATCAGCCAGCACATGAGCAACATGGCCGACGCGGTGCCAGAGCAGATGGAAGAGCTCGCGGCGTCTATCGTGGACGTGGTGCCCGAGGCGGCCGACGATGTGGACGAAGCCCTGCGCGAATGGCAGGAGAGCGAAGAAGGTGATGATTCATCGCCAACTTCTGGCTGATATCGGTCTCGTTACGGCATGCCGCGGATGCGCCTGCGGCTTATTCGCCCTACGGCTTGGGGCTTATCTCAAATTGTAGGGCGGCATAAGCGAAGCGCATCCGCGTTCCGGTACTGGCGTTTCCTGAGAGCCCTATAATTCACCCAGCCGCTGCTGCACCGCTGCTTCAAAGCGTTGCAGCGCTTTTTCTAAGGTGCTGCGGGAACACGCCAGGTTCATGCGCACGTAATCGGCGTTGCCGAAAGGGCCGCCCGGTGAAAGCCCCAACCGCGCCTGTTGTTCAAACCAGGTGGGTGCGTCGTTGAGGCGCAGCGCACTGATGTCGATCCAAGCCAGAAAGGTCGCTTCCAGCGCGGGCATGCGCAAGCCTGGCAACTTGTCGATACTGGCTTGCAGCAGGTCGCGGTTGCCACGGATGTATTCCAGCATCTGTTGGCGCCACTCTTCGCCGTGCTCATAACATGCCTCCAGCGCGGTATAAGCCAAGGGCGTCGCGGGTGAAATAGCGCCATTGGCGTGGTGCTTAAACTGGCGTCGCAATTCAGGGTCAGAGATGACCGCGTAGCTGCAGTTATTGCCCGCCATGTTGAAGGCTTTGCTCGGGCTCATCAGGGTGATAATGCGGTGCGCGTAATCGGGGCAGGCGACCGCGGTGGGCACAAAAGGTCGCTCCTGATCCAGCACAATGCCGTCGTGAATTTCGTCCGAAACCACCAGCAGATCGTGCCGCTTTGCGATAGCGACCACCGCTTGTAATTCCTCTGTGCTGAACACTCTGCCGACCGGATTGTGCGGGCTGCAGAGCATCAGCAACTTGGCCTTGGGGTGGGTCGCTGCAATCTCTAGGGCTTCAAGGTCGTAGCTCCAGACGTTATCAATCTCGCGCAGCGGCACATCGACCAGCTCACGTCCGGCCGGCTCAACAACGCCCAAGAAGTGGTAGTAGATCGGTGAGCACGTGATGACATGGTCGCCGGACTCACCCCAGGCGCGGCAGGCGTTTGATAATCCAGCGACAACACCCGGCAGCCACACCAGCCAGTCGGCTTCAATCTGCCAATCGTAGCTGCGCTGCAGGTGGGCGCGGGTGGCGGCCACCACGCTCTCGCCCGCAACCGTGTAACCCAGTGCTGGGTGCTGCAGGCGTTCGAGCAGTGCGGCGTGTACCGGAGGGGGCATGGGGAAATCCATGTCCGCCACCCACATGGGCAAGATATCGCTGCCCGCGTATTTTTCCCACTTCAGGCTGTTGGTATTGTGGCGGTCGAACACGGTATCAAAATCGTATGGCATATTCATTTCTCGGTTGACGGAGAGCGGGGCCTTGTCGAGCTCGCGGGTTTGATCAGGGACTGCAGTTTTTTCAACAACGACTTGTTCAGTAACATCAGGTTGCCCAATAACACAAGGGTGAGTCCCACCATCGCCTCTGGGGGCCAGTGGTAATCCTCAAAGACGGTGGAGATCAACAGCGCCACCACGGGGAACATCACCGTGGCGTAGGCGGCGCGGTCTGCCCCGACCCGCCCGATCAGCGACAAATACGCACCGAACGCCAAGACGGAACCGAACACACTCAAATGCAGCAGCGACCAGATGTAACTGGGCTGCAGACTGAAGTCTAAGGGGATACCGTTCACAAAAGCGTAGATCAGCGTGGCGATTGAGCCATAGAGCATGCCGAAGGCGTTGCTCTGCAGCACCGGCATGCCCTCGCTGTGGTTACGCGCGGTGACAATGTTGCTGATAGAGGTGCAATAAATCGCAATCAGGCCTATGCCAATGGCGGCGTAGGTCTGTGAGTTGCCGCTCACGCCGCTGACTTCTGGCCAGAATACCAGCGTCAGGCCGCAACAGCCCAGCAGTGCCGCAACCACCGCTGCCGGGGAGACGGCATTGCGCAGAAACAGCGCGCCGTTGATGATGTTCATCGGCACCACAATGGCGTAGAGCACCGCCACCAGTCCGCTGGTGAGCACTTCGGTGATCTGATAGACCAGCACGTAGTTGACCGAGAAAATGGTCAGACCCTGCAGCAGTATCCAGCCGTGTTGGCGGCGGCTGAAGTGGCAGGGCAGCCGCTTGTAGGCGATCCAGGCAAACAGCACCGCCGCGGCGAGCAAAAATCGCCAGGCGACCGAGATCACCGCGTCGACCTGACCGAGCTGAAAACGAATGGCAAAAAAGGTGGTGCCCCAGATCACGACGGAGCTGAAGTACAAAAACGGGCTGTTGAACACCATGGGGCGGGCAGATCTCGTGATGAAGGGGTGCAAGTATCTGTCAATTGTATTACCTTGAGAGAACCAGAACAGATACAGTAAAAAAAATCAGCGACCATAACAGATGACCGATACAGCCTCAGTGGACAAAGAGAGCTACCTCTACGAGCAGGTGGCGGATCAAGTGGGTGCGCTGCTGCGCAGTGGTGCCCTGGGCCCGGGGGATCGAGTGCCCTCGTTGCGGGCCATGAGCCGCAAGTACAAGGTGAGCATCGCCACGGTGATGCAGGCCTATATGCAACTGGAGAGCAAGGGCCTGATCGAGGCCCGGCCGCAGAGCGGTTTTTTTGTGCGCGAGGGGCGTGGTTTACCGCAACCGGTGCACCCCCAGCCGGTGCCGCGCCGCCCCCGCAAGGTGCAGTTTGGCAACACCGTCGAGACCATCTTCGCCCTGGCAAACCAGCAGGATCTGGTGCCGCTGGGTGTGGCCAACCCGGCCTCGTCGCTGTTGCCGGTACGCGGCTTGTCGCGGGCGCTGCGCACGGTGATCAACCACCACGCGGACGAGGCCGTGAGCTATAACTTTCCGCCCGGGGTGCTGGCGCTGCGGCGGCAGTTGGCGCTGCGGCACACGGGCATAGCCGGCGAGGTGGACCCGGAGCAGATCCTAATCACTAACGGCGCCACCGAGGGGTTGATGGTCTCGCTGCAAGCGGTGGCCAAGGCGGGGGACGTGATTGCTGTAGCGGCACCGAGCTACTTCAGTGTGCTGCAGATGATCGAGCGCCTGGGCATGCTGGCGCTGGAGGTGCCGAGTCGCTCCGACACAGGTATTTGCCTTG
>JAWSVD010000063.1:0-8541 GCA_033852095.1 Granulosicoccaceae bacterium
CCCGAGCTCGCGCAAGCGCTGGAGGCCTGTGGCTACAGCAAGCTGACACCGGTTCAGGAGAAGGCCATTGTCGCTGGCCGCCGCGGCAAGGATCTGCTGGCCATCGCCCAGACCGGCACCGGCAAGACAGCCGCCTACGCGCTGCCGGTGTTGCAGCAGCTGTTGGACAAGTCGCGGCCGGCCGAGAGTAACCGCCCGCACGCGCTGGTGCTGACGCCCACACGCGAGTTGGCCGAGCAGCTGGCCAACACCATAGGCGCCTACGCCCAGTGCACCGAGCTGCGCATCACCTCTGCCTACGGCGGGGTGAAGATGGGCGGCCAGGCGGCCAAGCTGCGCGCCGGTATCGATCTGCTGATCGCCACCCCCGGCCGGCTGCTGGAGCACGTCGCGCAGGGCAACGTGAATTTGAGCTCGGTGCAGCACGTGGTGCTGGACGAGTGCGACCGCATGCTCGACATGGGCTTTATCGCCGATGTGCAGAGCCTGCTGCACTACTGCAACGACAAGCGCCAGACCATGATGTTCTCGGCCACCATGTCACCGTCGGTGAACGAGCTCTCGCACAAGCTGCTCAACAAGCACCAAGAGATTCGCATCAGCAAAGACCAGGTCACCGCGGACACCGTCGACCACGTGCTCTACGCGGTGGACGAGGATCGCAAGATCGATCTTTTTATGGATTTGCTGCGGCAGCACGACTGGTATCAAATATTGGTGTTCACCAGCACCAAGCGCCAGGCGGACGAACTGGCGCTCAAGCTGAAGAAATACCGCGCCGCGCTGTGCCACGGTGACAAGAGCCAGGGTTCTAGGCGACGTGCGCTGGCCGATTTTAAATCGGGCAAGCTGCAGGTGCTGATCGCCACCGAAGTGGCGGCGCGCGGACTGGATATCCAAGGCCTGGAGCATGTGCTCAACTACAACCTGCCCTTCTTGGCGGAAGATTACGTGCACCGCATCGGCCGCACCGGCCGCGCTGGCGCCAAGGGCCACGCCATTTCCTTTGTCAGCCGCGAAGAAGAGCACAGCCTCGCCGCTATCGAGAAGCTGATAGGCCAGCGCATCAAGCGCCTGCACCGCCGCGGTTTTGAAGCCACCAACCGCCAGGCGTTGATCAAACGCGCCGGTAAAAACGCCGGCAGCCGCAGCAACAAAGCCACTCAGACCAAGATCGCCACAGAGAACGACAAGGGTTACATCCCGCGTACGGCTAAGCCCTCTAAAGTTAAGCCAAAACGCACAGGCTCAGCCACCCGGGCCGCAGCCAACAACCGCGGCCGCAGCAAACGCTGAGCCCGGTTCGCGCTGACAATTGCTGACAGTCTCTTGACCGCACTTTTCATCCCAGTTGCGACACTGGGCCCTCTGAAATTGAGAGGGTGAAGAGATGCTGGCCGAGAAATTGAAACAAGTTGCACGTTTTGTCAGCGCCGCTTTCGCGGCTGTGTTGATGTTGGCAGTCTCTACCGCCGTGCTCGCCTTTGGCTTGTTGCTGAGTGTGTCGCTGATCATCGCAAGCCTTGTTGCCAGCCGTTTCGTGATGCCCCGAAAAAGCCGTGAGGCTGCGGATGACGACGTGATTGATCTTGAAAAGGGTGATTATCATTCGGTTGTGCGGTGATTGTAGGGCGTGTTGATTGGCCTTTGCTCAGCGACTTTGTGCAGCTGCGCGCCCCGGAATGAGCCCAATCGATGCGGCACTTTTCCGGCTGAAGCCGAACCTACACATCTTATTTGAACACCCATGTCCGGCTGCGAGCCCCGGACTGAAGCCGAACGCGGCCCGACCGAAACAACAGTTAGAGATTTGTTTAGGCCCAGATTAGGCGGCTTGGATGCGGCTGGTGTCCGCTGTTTGCAGGTGATTTGGCACGACTTCGGTAACGCGGTCGTTGTGGTGCAGCCAGAGGGTTTCGTGGTCTAAGACACCGTGCCAGCGCACCCTGTTTTGCAAGCTTGGCAACAGCGTATCTATCTCGGTTTCGCTCACAGACACCACGCTGAGTTTTGGCAGTCGCGCCAACTTGTGCTGATGGCGCTGCCACCAGCCCAGCCACGCTGCATCCGTTATGCCCAACACCACAACCCGCTCACTCTGCCGTGAAGCACGGTTGAGATCCGCGAGGGACGGTGGGCCCAAAAAAATCGACAACTCGCGCTCGCCCGTCAACCGTTCGACGAACAAGTCGGCCTCCGCTCCCTTTGATCCAACCACCCCCAATTGCAAGGCGTCACTTGCGTAAAAACAACAGGCAAGCAATTTCAGCAAGCCCTGCCTTGCAGTTTCGCCATGAGCGAGATGGAAGTTCAACCGCATACGACCAAAGTACTTCCGGTGCGTATCGCATATGTTGAGATTTGCTTGATAGAGATCTGTTTTATTGGCCACTGCAGGCACCCAAACGTAATGAATGCTCACTGTTACGCCATTTTTGGGCCAAAACTGTGAATTACGTCACATCTCATGCAAGCCCGGGCATACCCTTTCGGTATTTTTCCGCATCACCCGGCACCGGCTATACGCTGGAACTTTGGCAGCAAACCCACGGACAGCAAGCACCGATTCAAGTCCAAGAACTTTAAGCAAGGCCTGGAAACGTAGGGCTTGCCTTAGACCGACGAAAAATCACTCTAATTGAGCAATCGACACCTCATCCCGCCAAAGCTGCATAACATCCCGCTGCGCAAACACACCAGCGACCCGGCACTCGAGAGGCGCTTATCGGACCACCGACGAAAACTGCCGTGCCCACAGTGGTTTTAAACGAACTGAAAGCGGCGGCATCGAGCAATGCCTTCGCTACCCGCCAATGCAACTAAACCCTGCCAGAAGAGCGCACCACGGCAACCGATGCATCATCAAAGCTCGCCGTTGGCCCGTAATTTTGCTTGGATAAAGCGGCTGTGCGAGACGTAGAGCAGATCCGACAGCTTGCGCACATAATAGTCTTCGTAACGATCGATTCGACCGTCTGCATAAGCCACTTGCCAGAGCATGTCGACGATCTCTCCGCGCTGCTCGACACTCAGCGATTCCACCAGTACGCGGCTGAAATCAACCAGCGACACCGCTTTGTCAACAGCGGAATCCGCCTCAGTGATCAGCTCCGCCAGTGCCTGCTCGTCCAGACCGGTGTACTCGCGCAGCAGCTCTGCCACGCGCTTCTCCTCGACCTCATCCACGCGGGCGTCGGCGCGCGTGATTTCGATCAACAGCGCAGCCGTGGCCGCCTGAATACGCTGATCAGCGCTCTGCTCCTGCACCGGCTCGGCCTGAAGCCTTTGCCACCATGCTTTTAGACTCATGCAAGCCACCCCCTATAAGTAAGACGCAATATTAACAGCTCTGCGCCATGGCCGAGCAACGCCGCACACCCCCCGACACTACTGCGCCCGAGCTTGCTGTGGCACTATTAACCGCCCGTTCAAGAAAAGATGCCGTCCACTGGAGCCCAACCGCATGAGCGATCAAAAACGCAGTATCTACGCGCCAGAACACCGACAGCTCCGCGAGGGGCTGCGCCGCTATCTGGAACAGGAGGTGGTGCCACAGTGGGACAAGTGGGAAGAGCAAGGCCACGCAGATCGCGCCGTCTGGCGCTCATTGGGTGAGCTGGGCGCCATGGCCTGCGTGGTGGGCGAGCAATACGGCGGGCCAGGTGCGGACATGCGCGCCGCCGCGGTGATCTACGAAGAGATCGGGCGCTGCGGCGTGGCAGGCCTGGGCGGCATTGGCGTGCACGACATCGTCAGCTATTACATCCTCAACCAGGGCAGCGAGGAGCTGAAACAGCGCTGGCTCCCCCCCGCCGTTACCGGAGAGGCGCTGTTCGCGGTGGCCATGACCGAGCCCGGCACAGGATCGGACCTGCGCGGCATACGCTGCCGCGCCGAGCGCGACGGCGACGAGTGGGTGATCAACGGCTCCAAGATGTTCATCACCAACGGCATCACGGCCGACGCCATCGCCGTGGTCTGCCGCACCGACCCGACATCGGAGCGCGGCGGGCTGAGCCTGATCATGGTGAAGACCGATCAAGCGGGCTTCAAACGCGGGCGCAACCTGCACAAGCTGGGGCAGAAATCACAGGACACCGCCGAGATATTTTTCGAGAACGCCCGCGCACCGGTGGGGGACGTGATTGGCACACAAGACAAGGGCCTGAACCTACTGATGGCGGAGCTGCCCTTCGAGCGGCTGTTGATCGGTGTCACGGCGCTCGGCGCCAGCAAGGCCGCCTACCAACACACGCTTAACTACACCACAGAACGCCAGGCCTTTGGCCAGTCGGTTGCCTCGTTTCAAAACTCCAGACACAAAATGGCCGAGATGCGCACCGAGATAGAAGTGGGCGAAGCCTTTGTGGACCGCTGCGTGGCGGCACATGACAAGGGCGAACTGAGCACCGAACAGGCTTCCATGTGCAAGCTGTGGCTCTCGGAAATGCAAGGCCGGGTGGTCGACACCTGCGTGCAGCTGCACGGCGGATACGGCTATATGTGGGAATACCCCATCGCGCGGCTGTTTGCCGACGCGCGGGTGCAGCGCATCTACGGCGGCACCTCGGAGATCATGAAGGAGCTTATCTCCAGATCACCTGAACTGGACGACTGAATCTGCTGCAATGAATGGCCAGATCCAGCGCTTGCAGCCCGTTCAAGAACAGGTGCCCTCGCAGTAGGTAGACGTTTTTGAACGGGCTGCTAGGCCAGCTGCACAGAAGGCACAACACCCGCGCTGACAATACCGCCGCGATCGCCGACTGTTGTCCGCCCAAAGCGCTGGGCAAAGCTGTCGGGCAGCTCCCTGTCCCCGGGCACGGCCAGCCACAGGCGTAACAAATGCCGCTTCAGCTTCGGATCGTCGTGATCAGTAAATGCGGTTCGATCGTGCAGCAGCGCGTGATTGTAGACAAACTGCATGTCGCCCGGCCGCAGCCTCATGCTGAAATGCAAGCCAGGATCATTGGCCAGCGAGTCAAACATATCCAGCGCTTCGCACTGTGTATCTGTCAAGCGCGCTGCCTCGGGAAAACGCTGCGCGCTCTCAATGTATTGCCGCTGGTACATCCCGGTCAGCTGACCAGCATGCCAGCTCAACACCGGAATCTCAAAAAAAGGCTTCTCCCCCGCAGGCACTTCACCTCGCCGGTCCGTGGCGAGTGGCTCAAACAGCAGCCGCGCCAGATCGGGCCGGCGCCGCAGCATCTCATTGTAAATTGTCACCGTACTGACCAGCAGGGAATCGCCACCTTCACGCGCTTCGCGCCGGCACAGCAGACCCACCACATCGGCGGAATCTGTGTGGAAGGTCTGGCGCTCGGCGGTTTGATAAATGCGCTTGCTTTGATCATCAGCCCGCGCCCCTGTGTCTCGCACATGGCCCAGCAGATGCCCCGCTGCGTTTTGCGATCTCGCACTGCCCACATGCACGCCCACCGCATAAAAGGCCGCCGCCGACTCGGCCAATGACAAGCCGCCAGTATCAAAACCCGTCAGTACTCGCGCGCCTACGCCGTGTAAAAGGCAGCGCTGTAAGTCTTTTAATTTGTCAGCCAAAAGCGGCAAGGGCACATCCTGCACCGTCATGGCGGCAATGTCGTGGCCGCTGTCAATATAACGCTTGGCGCTGTCGGTGAGCTCTTGCACTTCTGAAGCGCTAAACACCTGCGACCAACGATCCGGGTGCGCCGCCATCTCTGCACCGTGCCAAGCAAAGGATGAATCGACACTGGCTGATGGACAGGAAACAGAAGGCATAACGACTCACAGTAGATTATTGTCAGCCAAACATATATCCGCGACCGCCAATCTTCAACTGCTTTTATCGAGAAATGCTTTTATCCACAAACGCCTCAATCAACAAACACACCGCCAGCCGTCAATCGCCTGCTTTCACCTGGCGCACGTGCTCTGTCAGCAGCGCCTGATACAAGCCCTGGATACGCGCGGTGACCGGCCCCGCACTCATCTCCCGGCCGTCGATGCTGAGCACCGCTGTCTGCCCACCGAAGGTCCCGGTGATGAAGGCCTCATCGGCGCCGTAAGTATCACTCAAGCTGAAATTGCGCTCAAACACGGGGATGGCGCTGTCGCGGCAAATGTCGATGACACGCTGCCGCGTGATGCCGTTCATGCAGTAGTCCCCGGTGGACGTCCAGACCGCGCCCTTGCGCACGATAAAGAAGTTGCAGGAGTTGGTGGTATTGACGAAGCCGTTCACGTCCAGCATCAGCGCTTCGTCCGCGCCGGCCTTTTGTGCCTGAATACCGGCGAGGATGCAATTGAGCTTGGAGTGACTGTTGAGCTTGGGGTCCTGCGAGTGCGGCAGGCCCCGCACCTGCGGCACGGTGAACAGCGTCACACCCTGCGCATTGTTGGCGCTGGAGTGCTCCATGATGATCACCACGGTGGGGCCGCTCTTGGACAGCCGCGGATCCTGGAAAGGCTTGCTCTTGATGCCCCGGGTCACCATCACCCGCGCATGCACCGCGTCCGTCATGCTGTTTTCAGCCGCGGTCCGCTCAAGCGCCTGCGCGAACTGCTCGCGGCTGAGGCCCATGTCGAGGTCTATGGCCTTGGCCCCTTCAAACAAGCGATCCAGGTGCTCGTCGAGGTAGACCCACACCCCTTGGCGCAGTCGCAACCCTTCCCACACCCCGTCGCCCAGCATAAAGCCCGCGTCGTACACAGAAACAAACGCCTGCTCGCGGGGCACCACATTCCCGTTGACGTAGATCTTGATGTGGTCGTTGCGTGTGTCGTGCAGCGCATCGTGTGTGGAGCGTTCACTGGGCATGGCGCCCTCCGGTCAGGTGCAAAAAACCAGTCTACCCCGCCTCGAGGCAGGCGGGCATGCTTTAGCCACTCGCCTTATCACCGCCCCACAGCACGCAACATGACAGCGCCCCCGCGCCACAATTCACCACGCGCCCAGAAACACCGACTTATTCCGTGTTTCTGCGCCCGCTGGCCGCAGCGGCGGTCGACTTGCCAGCAGCCCCACCCTATACTGAGCGACTGTTTAAATGACCCCAAGTTAAGTCCTATGCGTGTATGTGGAATCGACATCAAAGCCAACGAGATCATTGTCTGTATTCTGGCGCTGGACAGGGGGCTGTTTGAAGTGCCCGAGATGCGCCAACGGCGCATCAACATCGCAAATACAGACGATCCCAAACAGTTGCGCGCCTTTCAGCAGACCGTGATAAAGCTGATGGAAGACTACAAGATCGATAAAATCGCGATCAAAGGCCGCATACAAAAAGGCAAATTTGCTGGCAGCGCCTCGGGCTTTAAAATCGAAGCCGTGCTGCAGTTGATCCAGAGCATCCGGGTGAATTTGATCACCTCCGCCGTGATCAAAGAGACCCAGAAGTATCACGCTCTGCCCGTGGATTTTCGCGAAACAGGTTTAAAAGCCTACCAAGAAGATGCGTTCATGGCCGCCTACACGCAATTGGTCGGACCGCGATACCCACCCAAAAAACCTGACGCGGAAACAGAGGCCGGTGCAGCCGACGATCAGTACGCGGACGACGCGCCAACGCCGCAATTTTCTCGCCCGCAAAAGCCCGTCGCTCGAAAGCCCGAGCCGCGAAAAATCGCCAATGAGATAAAGCCGGCGCCAAAGCAAGAGAAGCCCGCGACGGACACAGCTGCCACAGGCAGCGCGCCGAAGGACAGCCCCGCGAAGGAAAATCCCTGGGCTAACGCGAAAAGCAAATCTGCGTCGGACAGCTCGGCCGCGCCGGCAGCTAAGCGCGAAAACCCTTGGAAAAAGTAACTCAGACCCAGACTCAAGGCTAGCACCGCGCACCCAGCGCCGCTGCGAGCCCGCCGAGCCGACACCCTGGTCCAGCCAATCGGCTGGGCCCAGTGCAGCGCCTGCCCCGCCCCGGGACAGCTGTGGCGCAGAACGACAAAGCCCTTTGCCTTCACTTTGGACTGAGGCCCGCGAATCCCCTCCCCCTTAAAGCGCCGCCCCTTAAAACACTATAGCGCCCTTGAGAGGAGCAATCCGAACCCACAGGAGCACTGTGGCGCTGCTGCACGGGCTGTTTGGCCGGACTGAATCTGGTCGGCGGGAAAATGTCCGAATTATTTCGAACCCACAGGGTACTGTGGCGTTGCTGCATTGGCTGCCTGGCCGGGCAGAATCTGGTCGACGGGGGTATTTTCCGGCTGCGCGCCCCGGACTGAAGCCGAACCCACAGAGAGGGGCTTTTATTACGCGCACAAAAAAACGACCACAAGGGTCGCTTGGTTGTTTTACTACACTCGCATTAACACGTGAATCTGTGTTTAAACACCGACTTCTCCAAAGAGAAATTGGCGTCCCCACGGGGATTCGAACCCCGGTCGCCGCCGTGAAAGGGCGGTGTCCTAGGCCTCTAGACGATGGGGACGAGGCCCTTCCGAAACAATGTGCTTCAGAAGAAGAACGCAATATTAAAGGCAATTGGAATAGCTGTCAATACCGCGGGTAGAATTTGTTAGAACAAAGCAGTAATGTCCGCATCGAACAATTCTAAAATG
>JAWSVD010000470.1:0-3412 GCA_033852095.1 Granulosicoccaceae bacterium
ACCGCGTCATCGCCGTGGTGGTACAACCGGGCGTGGAATTCGGCAATCAAAATATCATCGGCTACGCACCGGAAAAGGCGCGCGAATTGGTGGGCGTGTTGGCGCAACAACCGCAGTTTGTCTTCGAGGCCCACTCGACCGATTACCAGGGCACCGCAGCACTCAGCCAGCTGGTGCAGGACGGATTCCCCATTTTAAAAGTTGGCCCGGAGCTGACCTTTGTCCTGCGCGAAGCTCTCTACGCCCTGGACCTGATTGCCTCTGATCTGCTGCCCGACTACGGCGACCGCCCACTGTACGCGGCCATGGATCAGCTGATGTTGAGCCAGCCCGATAACTGGGCCAGTCACTACAGCGGCAGCACCACCGAGCAACAGCTGCTGCGCCATTACTCCCTGTCCGACCGCATTCGTTACTACTGGAACAGCCCTGACGCCCAGGCGGCAGTGACGCATCTGATAGACGCGCTGCGCGAGCAGACAATCCCGCTGCCGCTGATCTGGCAGCACCTACCACGGGCCGAGGCCTTCGCCGGCAAGCCGCTGGACCCCGAAGATTTACTGATTTGGCGCGTGAGCGAGAGCATCCAGAGCTATCACGCCGCCTGTCATTTATGACAATCATAATATTGAATCACGAGCCGCTCTGCCCAAACGACTTCTAGGAGAAACACATGTCACTCGATCACTTCCGCCTCGACGGCAAAGTCGCGCTGATCACTGGCGCCAATCGCGGCATCGGCCTGGCAATCGCCCGATTGTTTTTGCAAGCCGGCGCGCGCTGCATGCTCAGCAGCCGCAGCGAGACACCGGCGCTGACGGCGCTGCTCGCAGAGCACCCGGAGAATGCGGGCTGGCTAGCCGCCGATGTCACCACTCAGGACGCACCCGCACAATTGGTCGCCGCCACACTTGAGCGCTTCGGCACGCTCGATGTTTTGGTCAATAACGCGGGCATTGCCGACAACGGCGATTTCCACAATTTCAGCGATGAGCGCCTCGCGGCAATCATGGACACCAATTTCAACGCTCCCTTCCGCATCGCGCGCGAGGCGATCAAGCCCATGCTCAAGCAGGGCCAAGGCGCGATCGTCAACATCGGCTCCATATCAGGCTTTGTGGCCAACAAACCGCAGCTACAAGTCGCCTATAACTCGTCCAAAGCGGCTATCCACCAGATGACCACTACATTGGCTTTCGAATACGCCAGCCGCGGCATCCGCATCAACGCGCTGGCGCCTGGCTACGTGATTTCAGACATGACCAAGGGCGGCATCGCCAAAACTGAGTGGAGTGATGTCTGGACCGACAATACCCCGATGGGCCGTTTTGCCGAGCCCGAAGAGATGGCCAATTGTGTGCTCTTTCTCGCCTCCGACGCCGCGTCCTATGTCACCGGTACCACCTTGACCGCCGACGGCGGCTACACCACCCACTGAGGGATTAGTTATGACAGCCACATTCGAAGGCCGCAGCGTCATCATTACCGGCGCCGGCAAAGGCATAGGCCGCGCCTGCGCTCTGGAGATGGCCAAGCGCGGCGCCAAGGTCGTGGCCATCGCCCGCACCCAGAGCGACCTGGACAGCCTGCAGCAGCAGACGGGCTGCACCCCCGTGATCGCCGACCTAGCGGACAACAACGCCGCACGCGCAGCGATGAAACACGCCGGCACCTGCGATTATTTGATCAACTGCGCGGGCACCAATGTGCTTGAAAGCCTGCTCGACATGAGCGACGAAGGCTACGAGGCGGTGATGGGCATCAATCTGCGCGCCGCACTGATCTGCGCACAGGCATTCGCCCGAGCGCGCATCGCCGCGGGCGGCGGTGGCGCCATCCTCAACGTCAGTTCCATCGCCGGACACCGCGGCTTTGCCGAGCACCTCTGTTATGCCGCCTCCAAGGCGGGGTTAGAGGGTGCCACCCGCGTCATGGCCAAGGAGCTGGGTGCGCACGGCATCCGTGTCAACGCCGTGGCCCCCACCGTGACCATGACCGAGCTCGCTGGCGCCGCCTGGTCCGACTCTGCCAAAAAAGACCCGATGATGGTGCGCCACCCGGTTGAGCGATTTGCGGAAGTGGAGGATGTAGCCAAGTCCATCATCATGCTGCTCGGCGACGACGCGCCCATGATCACCGGCGCAGTACTGCCCATCGACGGCGGCTTTCTCGCCGTCTAAATCGATCAAAAACCAACACTGACAAGGAGGCCCACGATGGCCGAATCACTGAAAGACAAAATTGCTGTTATCACCGGGGCAGCCTCTGGCATTGGCCTGGCCGCCACCGAGGCCCTGTTGACCGAAGGTGCCACAGTTGTCATGGTTGACAGAGACGAAGCCGCGCTGAAAGAGCTAACGGCGCGATTGGGCGACAAGGCCATTGCGCAGATCACCGACCTGCTGGACGCGGACAGCTGCAACGCGATGGTGCCCGATGTACTGGCCAAGGTCGACCACATAGACATTCTGTATTGCAATGCCGGCACCTACATCGGTGGCGATCTGGACGAGACCGACCCGGCCACCATCGACCGCATGCTGAACCTGAACGTGAACGCGGTGATGAAGAATGTGCACGCGGTGATCCCGCACATGAAAGCCCGTGGCACGGGCGACATCTGGGTGACTTGCTCGGTGGCCGGCTGCTCAGCTATCCCCTGGGAGCCCGTCTACTCTGGCTCGAAGTGGGCGATCAACTGCTTTGTGCAGACCATGCGCCGGCAGTTGCGTGAGCACGGCATCCGCGTCGGCCAGCTGTCACCAGGGCCGGTGATCTCCGCCCTGCTCGCCGACTGGCCCGAGGAAAACCTGCGCAAAGCCAAGGAAAACGGCTCACTGATCGAGCCCTCTGAGGTTTCGGAGGCGCTGGTCTTCGCCTTGAGCCGCGGCCGCAACGTCACCATTCGTGACATGGTTGTATTGCCGACCAACTTCGATATATAAAAAGGGATCGCTCGGTTGCCCGCAGCGATCCCCTGCCCCTCTTTTGCGGACGGCTCAAGTCTTGAGCCGTCCCAGATTCCTGCCGAGTCTTACTGAATAATAGCCGACAGCAGATCGGGGTTTTTCACCAGATTGCGCACACCGTGAGCGTGGTCTTCGTCAAAGGCGTTGCCCTTACACCACTCGCCCACTGACGCCACGTCCACTTTGGCGACCTTGGGTCGCACACTCCAGGTCACCTGAAAAGGTGAGCCCTTCTCATTGTAACCAGGTCCTGTGGTGGAACCCGCGTATTGCACCGGTGTGCCTGTATCGCTCGGGAGATTGCTGGCCTGCTGAAAACTGCCTTGCTCACCGTGCTCTGTCAGTGTGGAAAAGTCGCCGGCACTCTGATCGTTGACCAGCACATAGACCTGGGTCTCAACACGCAGCTGTGGGTTCTTGATCGCTTCGCTGAGGCAGGCACC
>JAWSVD010000471.1:0-1435 GCA_033852095.1 Granulosicoccaceae bacterium
TTTGGGGTGAGAGCTTACTCGACGATGTCGATGACGATTTCGCGGCTCAATAAGTTGTTAGAAGAGGATGCTGAGTTAGCGGAGGGATTTAATAGTATTCGTGAAGTCTTGGCCCCCAGGGCAACCGCATCAAAACCAGCAATGAAAACAGTGACCTATAGTTAGACGATATCCTCACTGTAGCCAAAGGCCAAGGTAATTGCTCCATGTCACGCGAATCCGTCGTTCTGCTTCAAGCACATTTCAACACTCTGGACGATCCTCGCGTCGTGCCTCGCTGCAAACACCGGCTGCTGGACATTGTGGCTATGGCGGTGTGCGCGATGATCGGCGGTGCTGATGACTGGGAGAGCATTGCCCAGTTCGCACAGGCGAGAAAGCCTTTCTTTGACCGTATCCTTGGGCTGCAGCACGGCGTGCCCTCGACGGATACTTTCTCTCGTGTCTTCTCGTTGATCAATGCTGAGCAGTTTGAGCGCTGTTTTCGTCACTGGGTGATGCAGTCGCTCTCTGCCGACGGCATGAAGTATCTCGCCATTGACGGCAAAACCATCCGGCGATCCCACAACAAAAAACTCAACGAGCCGCCCTTGCATATCGTCAGCGCCTACGCCAGCGAAGCCGGGCTGGTTCTGGCCCAAGAGAAGGTGGACGACAAATCCAATGAGATCACGGCCATCCCACGTCTCTTGGAGCATCTTGATCTTGAGGGAAGCACCGTCACGATTGACGCGATGGGCTGTCAAAAGGCTATAACAGAGAAAATCATTGAAAGAAAAGGCAACTATGTCATTGGCCTCAAAGGGAATCAGCCGAAGTTGTACGAACAAGTGGAGGCGCAATTCGGGTGCTGGATCAAATGCAACTTCAGCGATTCCCCTGTGGATTGGTTTGAGCACACGGAGAAGAACAGAGATCGCACGGAGACCCGTCGTGTGTGGTGCAGTGAAGCGTTGGAGCAGATACCGCAGGCGGCTTCGTGGCCTGGCTTGCGCAGTATTGTCATGGTGGAGTCGGTGCGACGAACCGCAGAGCACGAGAGTGTGGAGCAGCGCTTCTACGTCAGCAGCAGTGCTGCGAATGCGGAGCACATGGCTCAAGCAATTCGCCAGCACTGGTCGATCGAGAACAGCGTGCATTGGGTGTTGGACATGACGTTCTCAGAAGACCAGTCACGGGTGCGCGAACGTCAGGCGGCGGAGAATTTGAGTTTACTGCGCAAGATAGCCATGAACATAGTGCGGGCGGACAAGACGAAAAAAGCAAGTATGCGTGGCAAGCGTCGTATAGCAGGATGGGACGAGGAGTACCTTGTTACGCTATTGAAAACACTCGCGGTTTGATGCGGTTGCCCTGGGATGAACCCTGAGACTAAAACGGATAAACCGGACGAGAAACTTAAAGAAGTCGCATAGATAAAACGGTCAACTATCTT
>JAWSVD010000472.1:0-3752 GCA_033852095.1 Granulosicoccaceae bacterium
ATGCTTTATGGATGGGCACTAGCTATGCGGCCTCGCATAGGCTCGCGCTCATTTGTTGGCGCACGTGGTCCGCGAGTTTGCGAGCTGCGGGACTGAGCAGTGTGGGCTTTTGCACCAAGCCAATTGAGGTGCTGGGCAAGGCGGGGAATCCGTCAACTTCTCGCAATATACGCAGCGTGGGTGGCACGGTGCGCTGCGACATCACGGATATGGCAAGCCCGGACTCTACGAATGCCAGAATGCCAGCGTAGTTGAATGTCGAATACGCCATGCGATATGACATGCCCGCGTGCTCCAATGCTTGTTGTGCCCACTTTCCCCAGAGACAAGTGCCCTCCACCGCGAGGGGGAGTGGGTCCTGCTCGTGGGTGAGCTTGTTTTTTGAGCAGACCCACACCAGTGGATCGCTGATCAGCGCTTCGTATTCTTGGTCGTTGGCCAATAAGTTCACCAGTGAAAAATCTAAGTCTCCGCGCAATGTGTTTTCGATCAATTGCGCACTGGTTTGTGAGCTGAGCATGATGTGAACATTCGGATATTTCTCTGCGTAGCTGACCAATATCGGGGGCATGAGGTTGACCACGTAGTCATCACAGACCCCGAGCCGCACGTCTCCCTGTATTTCTGGGTTGCCCAAGGTCGACATGGCTTCGTCCTGCAATTTGACGATACGCCGTGCGTACAGGAGCAGGTTCTGGCCGTGCGGGGTCAGCACTGAGCGCCGGCCTTGCTTCTCGAACAAGGGCTGTTTTACGGTCTCTTCCAGGCGCTTCATCTGCATGCTTATCGCCGATTGCGAGCGGTGTACAGCCAAGGCGGCAGATGCATAGCTGCCTGTGTCGGCGATGGAGATGAGCGTGCGCAGCAGCTCAATGTCTAGATTCTCTGGCATATTTTGATACCTAAGCGATATTGATGTAATTCGTCAAATGTATTCGTTTGTTTAATGTTAGTCAA
Source organism: Granulosicoccaceae bacterium (assembly GCA_033852095.1). GTDB lineage: Bacteria > Pseudomonadota > Gammaproteobacteria > CALCKW01 > CALCKW01 > CALCKW01. Next base: position 958 of record JAWSVD010000472.1, read on the forward strand.
ACTTCTAATGTGACTGCTAAATCAAATTAGAGGAAGAAACGGTATGAAAACTTCACTGGCCGTAGTCGCGCTCACACTGGTTCTGGTCTCAGCTGTTTGGGCCGCACAGAGCAACAGCGGGGCTGTAGATCATTCTGGATGCACGTCGAAGGAAGACGTGGTGTGGCACATGGATCGCAGCAAGTCGGGCATTCCACGGGGCTGCACTGACAGCGTACTGAAACACAAGCTCGAACAGTTGAACAGCCAATGAGTGCGTCTAAAGGCTGTGTAGCAATCGCACCGCTGGCAGAGTCTGAGCCAGCAGTTCGTGAGCTAAAGCGGGGCCTGGGCCACTTGGCTTATACCGTTCGACGCTGGCAAGCAAGAGCCAAGCAAAGGCGCGAACTGAAGGCATTGTTACACGATGCTGATTTTCTGCAGGACATCGGCGTCTCTGCAGGTGACGCGATGAGGGAGGCCAATAAGCCCTTTTGGGAAGAATAGGGAAGGGTGCGAATTCTAGATCTATCTGCACAAGTATCTTCAACATCACGGTGACCATGCAGTGGGAGTGTGATTCTGCAGAGGTTGGTCTCTAGGTTCCTTCGGCCAGGCGTTCGAGCGCTGGATAGCGCAGGGCCATGGTGATGCCGCGGGCAACGAATGACACCAGAAGTGCGATCCATAATCCATCGTTGTCATATGAGGGAACCAACGCAGCCGCAGTGGCGCAATAGAGCAGGAAGCTGATCACCATCATGTTGCGCATGTCTCGGGTGCGCGTGGCGCCGATGAACACGCCGTCCAGCATAAAGGCGGCGATGCTGGCGATGGGAGCCAGCACCAGATACCAGACATAGCTTCGCGCCTCGTGCTGTACGTCGGGCGAGGTGGTCATCAGATCGATCAAGGCGCCGCCGCACAACGCGAACACCAGCGAGAGCAGCAGCGACCCGAATATGCCCCAAGTAGTTGCAATCACGGCGGCGCGGCGCAGTGCCGCACGGTTGCGCGCGCCAAACGCCTGCCCGACCAGTGCCTCGGCTGAAAAGGCAAAGCCATCGAGCGCACTGGCGGTGATCATCAGGAACTGCAGCAGCACCTGATTGGCGGCCAGCTTGATGTCGCCAAAGCCGGCGCCTGTAAACAGGAACGATACCAGCATGGTCTGCAGCAGCAGTGAGCGCAGCAGGATGTCGGAATTGATCCGCCCCATGTGCAGCAGGCGCGCCCGATCAAATACCTGCGCCCAGTTGCGCCACTCGGGTTGGCGGAAGGCGCCTCGGCAGAACCACAGTCCAAACGCCAGCCCGCTCCACTCGGCCAGGAAGGTTGCGAGAGCCACGCCACTGACGCCCCAATCCAGCCCCAGCACGAACCACAGGTCCAGCAGGATATTCAGCCCGTTCATCCATATCTGGATCGCCAATACCACCCGGGTGCGCTCCTGGGCAATCAGCCAGCCGGTGATGCCAAACATGGCAATCGCCGCCGGGGCGGACCAGATGCGGATACGCATATAATCCAGCCCCAGCGCTTCGACCTCGGCACTGGCTGGTGAGATCTGAAAAGCCCCCCAGAACAAGGGACTTTGAATGAGGATAAAGAACAGCCCTGCTGCTGCGCCGATCATTAAGGCGCGGGTGAGAAGGGCTGCAACCTCGGCTTTATCTCCTGCCCCGACGGCCTGACTGGTCAGCCCGGTTGTGCCCATGCGCAAAAAGCCGAACATCCAGTAGATCGCGCTCAGGATAATCGCGCCAATGCCCACCGCACCAATTGGGGCTGCAGCCCCCAGCTGTCCTACCACACCGGTATCGACCGCGCCCAAAATAGGGGTTGTGGCGTTGGACAGCATGATCGGCAGCGCAATCGCCAGCACGCGGCGATGTGTCACTGTGGTCGCGGCATCACTCACAGCCAAGCTCCCCGCGTGACAGTAACAAAGACGCACCTGCGCCCTGGTGTTGTTCTGATGGCCCGTATATCACGGGGCAGATTGACACTGGACATGCACTTTGCAACGGATCTGATTCCCTGGGGGTTATTTGAGCTTATGGCGTGACTTGGGCCAATCGCCGAGCGCTAGCGAGCAGTAAGCGGCGCGGCGGGCAGGTATTGTAGACTGTTGCTGAACGCGGTGTATTGTGTCGCCAGGCACGGCATGTTGCGTATCGCTATGGACAGTAGTTGTGGCTGCTGCGGCAGTGGGGTGTTGGTGGCGAAGATCACAATGTTCTCAATGTCGTCGAACTCTAACAGGTATTGCCAACGAAAGACCTGCCTCAGGGCAGCGAGCATTTGGCTCAATTCCTCGCCGTCTCGGGGCAATAGGTTGAGTGCCAATGTGCCCTGCTGGTTCAAGTTGTTGTGGATCAGTTGGTAGAAGCTTCTTTCGGCTAGAACTTGTGGATAACCAGCACCGCTGTGGAGGTCACAAAATACGAGATCGCTGCGGCTATTGTGTTGACTCAGAAACACCTCTGCGCGAGAGATTTCAATGGGCTGTTGGGCTGGCAGTTTGAAAAACTCCCGCGCAATTCTAGCAACTGTTGGGTTAGCTTCGACCGAGGTGATCCTCAGTGAAGGTGCAACAGCGCCGAAAAAACGTTCAAATGCACCACAACCAGACCCGAGGTTGAGCAGGGTGTGCGGTTGCTCGCAGAGGGCAAAGGCCATTGTCATGGCCTCTGTGTATTGCAGCACCAATCGATCGGGTGCGGCGAGACTCATGGCAGATTGCATGGCCGCACCGCCAAAGCTCATCCACCGCAGTTCGTCGTTCTCACGAACCCAGCAGGTGGGCTTCGCGG
>JAWSVD010000473.1:0-1139 GCA_033852095.1 Granulosicoccaceae bacterium
GACGTGAGATCAAGTGTGCTGCGCACACTCGGATACCACTGCGCTACTTCCGGGCTACATTCCACCCAAGATCACCACCTCAACACATCACCGGATCAAGCTACTTCACCAGACCCGTAGCCCGTCATGGAGCGCAGCGGAATGCGGGAAGCACTGCGCTCACTAGCCAATCACAACAATCGACACCTCCCCAGCGCCGCGCCGCAAAGCGTGCACTGAGATCAGCTCCGGGTCATCAATCCAGGCCATCGCCGCATCCCGGTCAGGGAAGCTCAGCACCGCAGCGATATCGGGTTGCATCATTTCCCCTTCAATCACGCTGCAGTCGGCCCCAGCGCTCAACACGGCGCCACCGTGTTTGGCCAATGCATCTGCCGCCACTTCACGGTACTGCCCCAAGCTGTCTTTGTTCGATATTTTCATCTGCACAAAAGCGTAAATCATGGTCTTCTCCTTGAGTGAGACGCCACTCTAACCAACCCAATCACCCAAGAAAATACGGGAATCTGCCCAAGCGCTGTGCAAAAATGCATAACATGGAGCCAAACTGGGAAGACCTGAAAAACCTACTGCACCTGCACCGCGGCGATTCGCTGTCCGGTGCGGCGCGCAGCCTGTCGGTCAACTACACCACCGTAGCGCGGCGCTTGAAGCGGTTGGAAGAAAAGCTGGGCTGCGCGCTGTTTCAGCGTGGCAGTGAGGGCTATATTCCAACGGACGAAGGCAGGCGCTTGATCGCAGCGGCCGAAGCGATGGAGCTGCAGCTCAACGATTCCCTGCGGGTGCTCGCCGCTGCGGAGGAACACCTCAGTGGCCGCTTGCGCATCACGGCGCCGCCGTTGTTGGTGGGCACGCACCTGGCAGCCACGCTCGAGCAGATGCGGGCAGAACACCCAGCGGTTGAGCTCGAAATCGTGGCCACCAATGACCTGCTCAATCTGAACCGCCCCGAGGCCGACATCGCCATCCGCATCAGCAACGACCCTGGCAACACTTTGGTGGGGACGCGGCTGGCACGGCAACATTCACTGTCCTACGCAGCGCCTCGTGTTGCTGAGCAGATCGAAAAACACCCAGACAAGACCATTGACTGGATCGGCATGACGCACTGGAAGTCCGCGCCCAAAGCGTCCTTGGCG
>JAWSVD010000474.1:0-1929 GCA_033852095.1 Granulosicoccaceae bacterium
TCCAGCAGCGACACACGTTTTGATACTATCGCCGTGCACGACAATATCTGGCTAGGCTCGACGGATCGCGCTGCTATCCTCGACGCCATCGCCCAGCCGGACACCGCCATGATCACCGCGACCGTGAGCGAAAAGGGCTATTGCATCGACCCACAGACGCAGCGCCTGGCGCTCGCTGATCCTGTCATCGCCGCCGAGCTGCAGAGCGGTGATGCCCAATCGCTGATCGGCTATGTCGCGCACGGCCTGGCGCGTCGTGCCGACAGCCACGCCAAGCCCATCACGGTGATGAGCTGCGACAACCTCAGCGCCAACAGCCGCTGCCTCAAATCCGCCGTGCTGGATTTCTGCACGGCCACCGGCTTGATCCAAGTCGAGCCCTACATCGCGGCCAGCGTGAGTTTTCCCGACACCATGGTCGACCGCATCACCCCGGCCACCACCGATCAACTGCGCCAAGAAGTGGCCGAGCACCTGCAGGCGTCTGCCTCTGTGGACAGCGACGCCCTGCCCGTGTCCACCGAGCCCTTTTCCGAGTGGATCATCGAACACAACTTCGCCGGGCCACACCCGGCATGGGACAGAGCGGGTGCCGAGTTCGTGACCGATGTGATGCCCTATGAGCTGCGTAAGCTGCGGCTGTTGAACGGCTCCCACAGCCTGTTGGCCTACGCGGGCTCGCTGGCAGGTCACAGCTACGTGCACCAAGCCATCGCCGATAGCACGCTACGGTCGTGGGTGTCCGGGTTGATGATCGAGGCCACTGAAACCTTGGCCCCGAGCATTCAAGCGCAAGCACCCGCTTACTGCGAGGCCCTGATCCAGCGCTTCTCCAACAGCAGCCTGCACCACGCCCTTGCGCAGATCGCCTGCGATGGCAGCCTCAAGATACCGATACGCCTGCTGAGCATGATGCGCGAGCGAGAGCTGCTGGGTCTCAACTCACCCCACGGCCACCGCGCCGTCGACAGCTGGCTCAGCTTTGTCATTCAACAGTGCCAAGCCGGCATAGAACTGCAAGACCCACAGGCCGAGGAACTGATAGCGATCGTAGTCAAGGGAGCATCAGAGCAAGAGACACGCTTGCAGATACTGTCACTGCTGGAGCCAGACCTCGAACTCGCACAGCGCTGGTCACAGCCCTGCGCTGACTAGATCGAAGGCTTTGGGCCCTTGGCCCAAAGCCGCCATCACCGCGGATTCACTTCGACTAGGCCGCCCTACAATTATCGCCGTGGCACCACAAATCACTGAGCCCTGTAGGGCGGACAAGCCGCAGGCGCCTCCGCGGCATGCCATGCAATTTTACCGACTCTCCCAGCGTCACCCATGCTCGCGGCATTGCCCGAATAAATTCGGCCCCACAGAAGATTCGGCCGGCGACGGGCGATTGAGATTGCTTCGCCGCCCGGATACCGCTCCGCAACGATCGGGCTACACCGAACACACAGCGGGGCCGACGCGACTTCGCCTATTCCAGCGGTATCACCGCACCCGTAGCCCGTCATGGAGCGCAGCGCAATGCGGGAAGTGCAGCGAAGCAAACTTCAAATCGTGAAACGCCACGCAAAGTGGGAAATTTAAACCGATTAGCGGTGGAAAGGCGCCGCGTCAAACCGCCCAACATCCTCAACCTCTATTCGTAATGGCTCCACAAGCGCAGCACTTTAACCGCGTTGCGCTCTTTGATCACTTGATAGACCAACCTGTGCTGGATATTGATTCTTCTGGAGTAAGCACCGTCGAGGTCACCCACCAGTTTTTCAAAAGGCGGCGGGTTTTGAAAGGGGTCGGCTTGCATGATGGCTAAAAGCGCCTGCGCTTTGTTTTTAAGGCCAGCGGCAGCCAGTTTTTTTGCGTCCTTTTTTGCTTGTTTGCTGTAGTAGAGCTCCCACATCACCAATCAAGATCCTTGTCACAGGCGTCTAT
>JAWSVD010000475.1:0-779 GCA_033852095.1 Granulosicoccaceae bacterium
TCATGGTTCGGCGGTGTTGCGGCGGCCGCGGTGCTGGATGATTTGTAGCCCGTTCGTTGCGGAGCGGTATCCGGGTTGCGAAGCAACTTGCTCTCGCCTGAGGCTCTGTGCCCAAGTCGTGTTTGGCGATTGATGGTGGGGCATGCCGCGGAGGCGCCTGCGGCTTGTCCGCCCTACGGGTTCAGCGCTGAATGGTGCTGCTTTGATTACTTTGTAGGGCGAATAAGCGAAGCGCATCCGCGGCGATGCTGGCTTGAGTGCATGGCTTGCCATATTGCGCTGCTCTCGACTACTTGATGCGTGCTCCGCTGTGCACCATGACGGGCTACGGGTGCGGTGTTGAAGCCGGTGTAGAGGGGGGAGCTCTGCTTGGCGGTCTCCGAGTGTGCGCGGCACACTTTATCTCACCTCAGGCACGGGAGCTCTTGTGGGGCCGATTTTATTCGGGCAATGCCGCGCCACCATGTGAGATTAAGCATCCCACCGACAGGAGGGTTGTGAGTGGGAGGGGAGTCACGGGCGGCTTTTATCTGACAGGTGCGCTTATTTGCCCCAGTTCAGCACCAGTGGGTCTAGTGGTTTAATCAGCTCGAGCAGCAGCTTTTGTGTGGGAGCTGGCAGCGGGGCGACCGGGTGGCGGCAGAAGGCGGATTTGATGATGCCGCCTTCGCGCATGGCCACTTTGGCGGAGCGCCAGCCGCACTGGCGGTTTTCGTGGTTGACCGCGGGCAGGATGCGGCCATAGGCGGTGGTGGCCGCTTCGCGATCACCGGCGAGGA
>JAWSVD010000064.1:0-4238 GCA_033852095.1 Granulosicoccaceae bacterium
GTTTGACAGAGCGGCCCCCGAACTCGTTTTCCTCTCTACAGCCACGAGATTGCTGTGCAATCCCGGAATCCGCTGGGGCTGCATCACAGGGTGTGAGCTGAAATGAAATTTAGCTACGGAAAACCACTGTCGCTGGTCGTTTTGCTGCTGTTGATGGCGGCTTTTGTTTCGCGCGTGTTTGTGGGCATAACACCCGTGTGGGTCGATATTGGCGCGCTGCTGTCTGCGGTTTTTCTGTTGGTGATGTTCAGGCAGAACAAATGAAGCTTTGATTGCCGATTGATTGCGAGGCATGCCGCCGATGCGCCTGCGGCTTATCGGCCCTACAGGGGCGCGGTCGGTGGTGGTGGTGAGGTTTGACCCCGTGCAATCAATGAAGACACCCACCCAAAGTGATGAGTGTCCTCAATTTATGAAACCCCGTCTCGACAGTTAAGCGGGGTGAGTGTTTTAGACTATGCATGCCTCGGAGCAAATGAGGACCTCAACCGAATTTGATGGGAGCCCTTAATTTGCCTTTTTTTTCTAGAACAGTGTGATTGGAGAGAATCGATCAGTATCCGAAATTGGAGCGGATATTTTCAATGTGTTTGTTGATGCGAGTGATCGCCTGTTCGGGAGCGATGTTTGGATTTTTCAAATAGTTGATTAGTTCGGCGTGTAGGCGGGACGAAAACTCCTCGTACCACTGTAAACTGTACTCGGCTGAAGGGTAGGGAGCGCTTTCGTAAATATCAATCAGCGTTTGCGCGTCCTCTGATCGTGGCAATTTGTGGCCAATGATTTGTTTGACTTCTGGAGTAGCAACATATTCTGGAAAAATAGGAAAAACCCCATTTGTCTCCAGCATTAGTTTCGAAACTGAGAAACGGGCACTTCCTTCCCCCAAAACGAAATCATAGAGAAATTCTTTTGCCATCTTTGATTTTCGATCACTTGCCCTTTTTGTGATGCTGTATGTCCCCACGGATATTGAACCCCAACTTTGTTTATCTATGGGTAGCGGTACTAGCTCCCTGCCCGAAGTGGCTGGAAGACTATTGACCTTCATTAAAAAGTGGCTGCATAAACTGCTGAATGTGTAGCGGTTATCCAAGAAGTCTTGATAAAATTGATAGTAATTCAGTTCCAAAACATGTGAAGGAATGGCACCTGAGTGCCAGACTCGGCGCCAGTCCACCAGTGTTTCGTAAACCGCGCTTGACTTGTTTTTCGCCTGCATGGCGCTGTATTCGGTCTCGGGATTGATCACCCGCCCTCCACGATTGAGCACTTCAGCGATAAAGCTCACCGCCAATCCTAAATCGCTTTTATGCCAAAAAGGCAAGTAGAATCCCTGCTCGGTATTCGCCAAATCGATGATTTGGTTGTAGAAGGAACCCCAGTTCTTTGGAAGCTCGCTTAAGCCCGTGGCTCTGTACTGGTCCATGTCAACAACGGGAAAATTACAAACCACTGCGCCAGCCGGAACCCCCAGCAGTTTCCCTTTGTAGACGACTGCATTGGACAGGTGCTTGTAATATTTTTCAGAAATTTCAAGTAACTTCTTCTCATCAGACAAAGGCTCCAGCCAACCTGCCTCATAATATCGGGCGGTAGATGCTGCCATTAGCCCAACTACGTCGACCTCTGCATCGTAAATTAGCTGCCATTCTAAGGAGGAATTATAATTCTCGACGGATATTCCGGTGTACTTTATTTCAAAGCCAAGCTTTTTCTCTATTGGTTTCACCGCCTGAAGAAATGATGGGGCGCTGGTTTCCCAGCCATACACGCTGAGTGATTCTGAATAGCCAGTGTTGGTTGTAAATGCGATGAAGGACAAAAGAAGGTAGCGAATTATTTTTTCCACTTTCATAGGGTTTTCACACTGTGAAATTGATATGTCTGCTCTCTTTTTTACGAATCCGCTTCGGCGTTCTCTTACCCCCGCGTTGTGATTCGGCATGATGATTCCGTAGGTTGCCTGGGGAGCGTCGAAATGGATCTGTGGTTTAAAAAAATTCTTATAAGTGTCGTATCAGAAAGCACCACAATGCACGACACCAATTTTGATCCAGTAAATTGGGATTTCATCTGTTGATCGTAATAGCGGCAATTCATAGTTGCGCTATATGCAAAAAAATCGAATGCTGCTATAAAACGCGCGCTGGCTATTTAATGGTTCCGCGTGCGCGTGAGAAAAATGCATTAAAACACCGACAGAGTCTGATGGGTGTGCACATTTCAACTTCTGAGCTGGAGAAACGCGGATCTTAAAACACACAGAGGCTGGTGACGATGATCGAGCGAGCCTTGATGCGGAAGACACCCATGGGTAGCGCGTGCTTAGCTCTAACAAATGGACATAGCAAAGCAGTTGTTCGTTTTGTAGAGCTGCCCCCGAGCTCCTAATCCACTCAAAACCAAGAGAATGTTGCGCAATCGCGGATTCCGCTGAGGCTACATCCGCGCTACGAACTGAGTTGAGTTGAAATGAAACTGAACCACGGAAAGTCACTTGCGCTAATCGTACTGCTGTTGTCGTTGGCGGCTATTGTTTGGCTGTGATTATGGGCATAACACCCGTGTGGGTGGATAGTGGCGCGCTTTTGTCTGCGGCTTATTTATTGGTGGTTTTTAAGCAGATCAAATGAAGCCTTGATTACCGATTGATTGCGAGGCATGCCGCCGATGCGCCTGCGGCTTATCGGCCCTGCGGGGGTGGAGGTGCCGTGTTATGAGAGGGTTTGACACCGAGCTCCAGTAGCTGTACTTAGAGTTAGGTTTACAGGCAGTGTAGGGGCAGGGACGGATTTTCTGGTGATCGAAGTGCCGGCGCTGCTCACTGAGCAGGATATTGCTATGATGGCCTTACTTCTCGCTGTTTCCAGATCACACCATGGTTTTCGGGCTTTTTAACAAACAACCAGTCATTGATGCTTCTTCATCTGAGTGGATTTTCGACGCCTATGGCTGGGCGTTGCTGAATTTTGATGCTGAGTTGTTTTATGCCGACACCGTGCTGGTGCGGCCAACGGATGCGTTTTTTCCCGACAGGGTGGACAGTGTTCACGGCATGGCGGAGTCTGTCTTTGAGCGTGTGAAGCTCTATGCCAGTATCAGTCACTGGCCAACACGGGTGCAGGATCAGAGTGCGTGCCAGTTGATTGAAACTCAGCAAGTTCAGATTCAGGGGGCGTTGCGTGGGCCTCGAGGGATTGCTGGCGAATCAGTTGAAGACAGTCAACGACTGGTCATCCCGTATAACCCGCAGCAGATCAATAATCCCGAAGGGATGATTGCCACTTATGCCCATATTCTGTCGCATCACATGGGGCAGATGGCGAAAACCCCACCGCCTGGGGGCATCGATTACTGGCCGCAGGCGACCGAGCTGTTAGCCGTGTTTCTTGGTTTCGGGCTGATGTTTGCAAATAGTGCCTACAATTTCCGCGGCGGTTGCGGCAGCTGTTATAACCCCTATGCGCAGCGCGAGGCCTATCTCTCGGAAGTGGAAGCCACCTATGCCTTGGCCTTGTTCGGTCAGTTGAAAGGCATGCCCGACGCTGAGGTGACGCCCCATTTGAAAAAGCACCTGCGTGGTGTTTACCGGAAATCTGTCAAGGATATTGTGGATAAGGCGCAGGCGGTTGATCGTCTCAAGCAGATAAAGAATGCGTAGAGAAACGGATTGTTCGGGGTTGTAAAAATCTCATGGGTTTCAGTGTATCTCCGTTGTGATTGATGCATTGAATTGCTGAGGGAAATACGGGGCGGCGATTGGAGCGGTGTGCGGGGTGGGTGTCCGGAATATCTGCCCGATTTTTGATTGGCTCTCGCCATCGAGCAATCCATCGTTCATATTGTCACTCGGTGCATCGTGAAGCGCAGCGGCGGGGCAGACGAACTCGGCGAGCGCCCGTTGGGCGGGGGGGCATTTGTTGTTACCTTGCCGTTGTTTGGCCGTGCTAAGGCTGTGACACGGGTGATTAGCCACGCGCTTTGCGATAGAGTGTGCAGCCACTGAATCCAACACCTGACATCGAGACTATGAGCGGCGAACAACGTAACAACCCCCTGCACGGCGTCAAGCTGGCCGACATGCTCGATACCCTGCAGACCGAATTCGGGTGGGATGGGCTGGCCGAGCGCATCGAGCTGAACTGCTTCAAAAGAAACCCGACGGTCAAATCCTGCCTGCGGTTCATCCGCAAAACTCCCTGGGCGCGCGCCAAGGTCGAAAAGCTCTATCTCAA
>JAWSVD010000476.1:0-1080 GCA_033852095.1 Granulosicoccaceae bacterium
AGCCGCGAACAGATTTACCAACGCCAAGCCGCACGGAAAAACCACTTCATGAGCACCACGTTGGCGGACAGCCAGTTCGAGGCCTTGGAAGAACCCAGCAGCGATGAAAACCACATTGACATCGATGCGTCTCAGCCAGAAGAACAGATCATTGAACAGATTCTGTCAAAGCTGCTGCATTAAGCTGGGCAAAAATGCGTAGAGCGAGCGCTATTTCATACGACAAGACAGCATAGCTTTCTTTACTTATCCCTACATTTTAGTCCGCATTTATTCACTATCATCACTACCATCTCTCCTCACCAATGATGTATTTATGCGCACACTAATTCCTGTTGCTAGCGCTGCTCTGCTGCTGTGCCAAGCAGCCTTTGCAGAGACTTATTCCACAGATGTTTGGGCCGACAATTGGTTTTCCTTTTCAGTAAACGGTACGCAGGTAGCAGAAGACAGCGTGCCCATCACCACTGAGCGATCCTTCAACGCCGAGAGTTTTAGCTTTAGCGCTGAAAAGCCTTTTGTCATCGGCCTGATCGCGAAGGATTTCAAGGAGAACGACAGTGGACTTGAATACATCGGCACGCGCAAACAACAGATGGGCGACGGCGGTGTGATTTTGCAAGTCAAGGACGGCAGTGGAAATACCGTCGCCGTCAGCGACGAACAGTGGCGCTGTTTGGTGATTCACCGAGCTCCTCTGGGAAAATCTTGCGCCAAAGAACGCACCCCCGTCGCGGGTGAAGGTGCCTGCGCGTTCAATGCCTTTGATGCGCCGCCGGGCTGGAATGCGCTCGACTTCGATGGCGCCCAGTGGTCGGCGGCCAGTGTGTACAGCGAGCGCGATGTCAGGCCCAAGGACGGCTACGACCGCATCCGCTGGGACAGCAAGGCGCGCTTGATCTGGGGCCCCGACCTGGAATTAGACAACACGATTTTGTGCCGTCTGAGAGTCGAGTAGGCGCAGACAGCCCCGCCTGATGTAGGCGCTATCACGCGTCCTCAACTAAGACCCCGCGGCGGTCTGAGCAGCAAAGGGCTGCCCATACCTGTGTCAGTCTAGATCCACACATCGTTCGGCGC
>JAWSVD010000065.1:0-48593 GCA_033852095.1 Granulosicoccaceae bacterium
CATGCCGCCGATGCGCCTGCAGCTTATCTACCCTACAGGGCCGGTGTGGGGCTGTCGCAGTGAGTGGGCCGTAGGGCGGCATAAGCGAAGCGCATCCGCGTTGCTCGGAGTGTGATTTGGGCATATCTCCGATGCGCCTGCGGCTTGTGATCCCTGCGTGGTTGATCCCGAAACGGGATATTTGGCTTGTATTTCCTCACTTTGGCACCAACTAGTGTTTATCTAAAGACACTTGCTGGAGGCTGCCATGCGCGCCGACAAACTCACTGCGAAATTTCAATCTGCCCTGCAAGAGGCGCAGTCGCTTGCGCTGGGCAGGGATCATCAATTCATTGAGCCTGCTCACTTGTTGGTGGCGTTGTTGGATCAAGCAGACAGCAGCGTACGGCCTGTATTGAGCCGGGCGGGGGTTGATATTAATAGCCTGCGCTCTCAGCTTGGGGCCGCGCTTGATCGCATGTCGCAAGTCAGTGGTGTAGGCGGCAGTGTGCAGCCCTCTAACGCCTTGATCAAACTGTTGAACCTGGCGGACAAGCTCGCGCAAAAGCGCAAAGACCAGTACATCGCCAGCGAGCTGTTCCTGTTGGCGCTGCTCGATGACGGCAAAAGCGAGGTGGCCAGCTTGTTAGTCAAGCTGGGGGCCTTGCGTGAGACGCTGGACCAGGGCATCGAAGAGTTGCGCAACGGGGCAAAGGTGGACGATCCTAACGCCGAGGACACGCGGCAGACGCTGGAAAAGTACACAGTCGATCTCACTGAACGCGCGGAACAAGGCAAGTTAGACCCTGTGATTGGTCGGGATGAAGAAATCCGCCGTGCCATACAAGTGCTGCAGCGCCGCACCAAGAACAACCCCGTGCTGATCGGCGAACCAGGGGTCGGAAAAACAGCCATCGTCGAGGGCCTGGCGCAGCGCATTGTCAACGGTGAAGTGCCAGAAGGTCTCAAGGGAAAACGGGTTCTTTCGCTGGATCTAGCGGCCCTGGTGGCGGGCGCCAAATACCGCGGTGAATTTGAAGAGCGCTTGAAAGCGGTGCTCAATGACCTCTCTAAGCAGGACGGTCAGGTGGTGTTGTTTATCGACGAGCTGCACACCATGGTGGGTGCGGGCAAGGCGGACGGCGCCATGGACGCGGGCAATATGCTCAAACCCGCGCTGTCTCGCGGGGAGTTGCATTGCATCGGCGCGACCACCCTGGACGAATACCGACAGTACATTGAAAAGGACGCGGCGCTGGAGCGGCGCTTTCAAAAGGTGCTGGTGGAGGAGCCGAGTGTGCAGGACACCATCGCGATCTTGCGCGGCTTGAAAGAGCGCTATGAGGTGCACCACGGCATCACCATCAGTGACCCGGCTATTGTTGCCGCGGCGACCCTGTCGCACCGCTACATCAGTGATAGGCAGCTGCCCGACAAGGCCATCGACCTGATCGACGAGGCGGGCAGCCGCATCCGCATGGAGATAGATTCCAAGCCTGAATCCATGGACCGCTTAGAACGGCGCTTGATTCAGCTGCAGATGGAGCGGGAAGCGCTTAAAAATGAGGAAGATGAGGCCTCTCGCAAGCGCATGGAAAACCTGGTCGGCGAGATATCAGAAATAGAAATTGCCTACGGCGAGCAAGACAAGATCTGGCAGCACGAGAAAGCCTTGGTGCAGGGCGAAAGCAATGTGAAGGAAGCGCTAGAGGCCGCACGTCTGGAATTCGAAACCGCTAAACGGGCGGGCGATCTGCAGCGTATGTCGGAGTTGCAATACGGAAAATTACCAGAATTAGAGCGTCAGCTGGCGCAATCTGCAAGCGCCGATTCTCAGGATCTGCAGCTGCTGCGGAACAAGGTGACCGACGAAGAAATCGCCGAAGTGGTCTCGCGTTGGACCGGCATTCCCGTGTCCAAGATGCTGGCGGGAGAGCGAGAGAAGCTGCTGCAGATGGAATCGGCGCTGGCGGAGCAGGTGGTGGGGCAGGCAGAGGCTGTGAAGGCCGTTTCCAACGCCATCCGCCGCTCGCGCGCGGGTCTCTCTGATCCCTCGCGCCCCAGTGGATCTTTCCTTTTTCTGGGCCCTACAGGGGTGGGTAAAACCGAGCTGTGCAAAAAGCTCACGGAGTTTTTGTTTGACAGCAGTGATGCTCTTATTCGCATCGACATGTCGGAGTTCATGGAAAAACACGCAGTGGCTCGCCTGGTGGGGGCGCCTCCCGGATATGTGGGCTACGAAGAGGGCGGCTACTTGACCGAGGCGGTACGGCGCAAACCCTACTCCGTGGTGCTGTTTGACGAAGTAGAGAAAGCGCACCCTGATGTGTTCAACATCCTTTTGCAGGTGCTTGATGACGGCAGGCTCACCGACAGTCAGGGGCGGACTGTCGATTTTCGCAACACGGTGATCGTGATGACCTCCAACATCGGCAGTCAGAAGATACAGGCGGGTGGGCAGGCTTACGATGAGATGAAACAGGCGGTCATGACGGACGTCGAGGCTTTCTTCAGGCCGGAATTTATCAACCGCATCGATGACGTGGTGGTGTTCTCCGCCTTGGGTCGCGAGGAGATCCGGTCGATCTGTGCGCTGCAGCTAGAGGTGCTGGCGGCACGGCTGGCGGAGAAGGACATCAGCTTGGACATCAGCGATGAAGCGCTCGATCGACTGGCTGACGCGGGCTTTGACCCGGTCTACGGCGCCAGACCGTTGAAGCGGGCCATTCAAATGCAACTGGAGAACCCGCTTGCTCAGCGCTTGCTGGCCGGCGATTTTGGGCCCGGCGATGTGGTGCAAGTCACCGCAGATGCGGACGGCATGGTCTTCGACAGCTAGCTGCTTTCTGTTGGGGAGTAGTCTTAGGGGGGGGGTTGTTAACTGGCTGGGCCGCTCACGCGTTTAGCAGCCCAGTCAGCGCGGGGCCGATGTCTTGCAATGGCAGGACTGCGTCCGCGGCCTCGAGCCTGACGGCCGATCCGGGCATGCCCCACACGGCACTGCTGCGCTCGTCCTGTGCGATGGTGAAAGACCCTTTTGTGTGCATGTCCTTCAGCCCCTGGGCGCCGTCGTTGCCCATACCGGTCAACAGCACGCCCAGTGCCGCATTGCCCATCACCTGCGCGGCGGATTGGAACAAGACATCCACAGCCGGTTGGTGCCCGTTGACCTTGTCGCTTGTGATCAATGTGCACTGCAAGCTGCCTGACACCCGTGCGATAGCGGTGTGTGAATCACCGCTCGCCACATAACAGCAACCCGCAGTCAGCGGCGCGCCCTCGTAGGAGGGCTGCACGGTGTAGATACTGGATTTGTTCAGGCGCTCGGCGAAGGCGGCGATGAACCGAGTGGGCATGTGCTGTGTCACGATCACGGCTGTGTTGGGGATATCGATGGCCTGCAACACGTGTTTCACTGCTTCGGGCCCGCCGGTTGAGGCACCGATACAAATGACTTTGTTGAGTGAATCCGAGGCCTTGCGGGCTAGGTTTAATTTGCTCTTCCAGGCGGGGTCCAATAGCGCTTTGTCACGCGTGCTTACCCGGCCCTCGATGCTGTTGTTGTGGGTTTTAATGGCTGCGGCGGATCGCACCAGCTGGCGAATTGAATCGCTGTAGGCCTGCAGCTGCTCGGGTGTGTTTACCTGCCGCTTCACCATGAAATCGGCGGCACCGATGGACAGGGCCTCGAGTGACACGGAGGCGCCGGCCGAGGTCAGGGAAGAGATCATCACAACAGGCATGGGCCGAAGGCGCATGAGGTTGCGCAAAAAAGTCAGGCCGTCCATCCTTGGCATCTCAACGTCCAAGGTCAAGATATCGGGCTTGAGTTGCTTGATCATTTCACGGGCTTCATAGGGGTCCAGCGCACAGCCGACCACGCTGAGCGCAGGGTCGGCGTCAATGACCTTCTCAAGAAATGCACACATGGCCCTAGAGTCATCAACGATCAGGACCCTGAGGACCTTATTCAGCTTAGGGCGTCGCTGAGCAACTTGATTCATCAACCACTCCAAGGGGGCAATTTGCCTTGGCAAATGGCGCTGATAACTGAGACATGTTTTTGCCTTCCTCTAAGCCGCTGCGAGACTCGACTGTTCCGTGTCAGAGATGAGCCCGCTGTATGCCCCGCGCAGCTTCATCATTTTTACTTTGCCGGAGGTGGGGCTGTAGTTGACCTTGCGCGGGTAGTCGTCGCCTAGGTCACTGGAGATGACCGGGATGCCCAGGGCGTCAAAATAACGCACGGCAAACGCGATGTTCTCTTGGCCAACGTCGCTCGCAATGTCCATCATGTTGCCGCCGCCGAAGAGCTTTACCTCTAGATTGTTCTTTTGACAGCCCTGTTTGATCAGCCTGTCGATCAGATTGTCCATGGCGTGCTGGCCGTAGCGGTTGGCCTGGCTGCTGGTGGTGTCTGAGGTGGAGGGGTCGTAGCCGCGCATAGTGCCGGGCAGCATGAAGTGGTTCATGCCCCCCATGCCCGCCTGTGGATCCCTGATGCAAGCGCACACGCAGGAGCCAAGCACGGTGTTGATGACTTCGTTGTCTTGGGTCACATAAAAGAAGCCCGGCAATACTTTCGCCATGGTCACACCCGTCACGGGGTGCATGAACCGGCTGGCGGAGCCCCAGTGGTTAAGAGTGCTTAGATCTGAATTGCTTGAAGACATGCTTAGATCCTCTCATAGACGGTATTGGACACCCGCTTATAAGGTAGAGATGTAGATTTTATGGACTCTGAATGCCCCAGGAAAAGATAAGCGCCCGGCGTTTGATACTCGGCGAATCGCTTCAGCAACTTAGTTTGATGGGCCTCGTCGAAATAGATCAACGCGTTTCTGCAGAAAATCACGTCAACATCTTTTCTGAATGGCCAGCTCGAAAACAGATTGAGCTGCTTGGGGACAACGAGTTTTTTGATCTCGTCCTGCACTTGCCATGCGCCGCTGTCGTCTCTGCGCATCCAGCGACTTTGCTGCTCTGGGTTGAGCCCGCGCAGGGCCTCAGGCTTGTAGCAGCCTTTGGCGCAGTGTTCCACCATCTCGGTGTCAATGTCGGTGGCCAGGATTTTATTGGTCCAGTCGCCGGTTTGCGGGGACTTCGCCAGGGTCATGGCGATCGAATAAGCCTCTTGCCCAGAGGAGCAGGCGGATGACCAAAAGCGCAGAGTTTTGCTCTTCCTGTTTCGCCCTATTAGCGCTGGAAGCGCGTCCGTCTCCAAGAAATCAAAGTGGTGCGGTTCCCTGAAAAAATACGTGAGATTAGTGGTAACGGTGTTGATGAAGGTCGTGTATTCCGCTGATCCTGTGTCGCGCAGCAGCTCGATGTAGTCAGCGAATGACTGCAGTTTTAAGTCCCGAAGCCGTCGCGAGAACCGCGCGTAGATCATCGGGCGTTTGGAGTTGTCGATGGAAATTCCTGAGGCGTTGAGCGTGATGCGTACGATCTCTGAAAAATCTTGGTCCGATATTTTCTCGGGCACTTTGTGGGCCGTCGTTGCAAAGCTCGGATTCATTGAACTTCCTGTACCATTATTTGGGTCCGCTGCTGCGGTTTGGCCCGGAGTCAGTCAGCGGGGGAAATCGCACTCAGGCAGCGTTGAGCGCGGACCCGGCATTGCAAATGACAATGGCTTTTTGAATAGCCTCACTGGGGTCTTTGAGCAGCAAATTCTTGCCATTTTTCTCAACCTCTCGCTGCGCTGCGATGATCAGTTGGAAGCCGGCGGTGTCCAGTGACGCCACCGCCGATCCGTCCAGTTCCACGTCTTCGTCCGCTTGGACAATGGGGGTCAACTGATCTTTGATGTCTGCCAGCCCGTTTATGCGCATGGTCTCTGGCAGCGTGAAGGATTTCATGCCGCGGCCTCCTCTTCATCGAAATCGGAGAGGCTGTTATGCACGATAAGATCCAGGTCAACGACTATGACCATCTGGTTTTTCACTTGGGACAGCCCCTGCACATACTCGCCAGAAATGGCGCTGCTGACGTCTTTTCGCTGCTGAATTTCTGCTTCGTTGAGAAAATAAACGTCCGCGACTTCGTCCACCACAAGGCCCACGTAACGCTCCGCCTTGTCTGACGATGCACGCGCGATAATGACCGCGGTTGTCAGGTCCGCTTCTTTTGATGGCAGTCCAAAGCGCAGGCGAAGATCGATGACAGGCACCACGGTACCGCGCAGGTTTATGATGCCGCGCATGTAATCGGGTGATGCGGGGATCGGGGTGACCGGTCCCCAGTTTTTTATTTCCTGAACTTTTAAAATATCAACGGCGTACTCTTCGCCCGACAACAAGAAGGCCAAAAACTGCTTACCGTCTTCCCTGTGCTCAATACCGATTTCTTCACTTGCTGTTTCATCGATGTTCATGTTGTTTCCTTTATGCAGCTTCTTGTACTTTCTGTATCGCTTCGGCGGCGAATGAGGGGGGGTCAAGGATCAGGGCGACAGATCCATCACTCATGATGGTCGCCCCGGCAAAACCAGGTACTGCCTTGTAATTTTGTTCCAGTGTCTTGATGACCACTTGTTGTTGGCCGATGACGTCGTCAATGACAATGCCGATGAGTTTTCCGTGTGATTCAACTATCACTACCAGCTTGCCCTCGTCCGTGTCGCCGTCCATCTCAAGCAGCTTTCTCAAGCGGATCACCGGCAAGAACTCACCGCGGAAGCGGCATACCTCACCTGAGTCAGGCACGGTGGCGACGCCCGCGTGTTCGATCTCAATGGTTTCAACGATGGCGAGAATCGGCAGGATAAACTCTTGATCAGCGACCCGAACAACCTGGCCGTCGAGTATGGCCAGTGTCAGAGGCAAGCGGATAGAGATCGAGGTTCCCTGACCGGGGACCGACGTTATATCGACTTGGCCATTGAGGTCCGCGATGTTTCGGCGCACGACGTCCATGCCCACACCGCGGCCAGAGACATCGGTCACTTCCGCAGCTGTTGAAAAGCCTGGTGCGAAAATTAGGTTGTCAATTTCCTGATCGCTGAGCTTGTCGTCGGCACTGATAACGCCGGCTTCGATGGCTTTATTTTTGACCAGCTCGCGGTTGATTCCTCGCCCGTCGTCGATGATTTCGATAACCACCGATCCACCCTGGTGTGAGGCGCGCAACAGCAGCTTGCCCGCAGGGGGTTTGCCAGCGTCCAGTCGGTCCTCAGGGACTTCGAGCCCGTGATCGATAGAGTTTCGCACCAAGTGAACCAGCGGATCCATGATGCTTTCCAGCACGGTCTTGTCGAGCTCGGTACCAGCGCCTTCGGTGACGAGTTCAATTTTCTTGTCGAGCTTCTTGGAAAGGTCGCGAACCAAGCGCGGCAATCGGTTAAAGGCAAAAGACAAGGGCAGCATGCGAACGCGCATCACGCTTTCTTGCAGCTCGCGTATGTTGCGTTCTTGCTGCGCCATACGCTCCTGGAATTCTTCTACGTCCACCTGGTTGTCGCTGGTGCTGAAGCGAGACAGCATGGACTGAGTGATCACCAATTCGCCGACCAGATTGATCAGATCGTCAATCTTGTCGGTAGAGATGCGAATCGTGGTGTCGGTCATCGGCTTCTTTTTGGCCGCAGCTTTGGGTGCCTCTGTGGCGGCAGGCTTCTCTTCGCCATTGATTGCAACCACGTCGGCAGATCCAGCGCCGGCGGCTTCAGTGTTGTCTGTGTCAGGGCTGTGCTCTGGCTCAGATTCACCGTCGATGAGCGGTGGCGTTTTAGAGATGCTCAGGTCGCAATCGAACTCTTCCACCCAGTCAAAAATTTCTCGGATAGTCTCGGAGCTTGCGTCGCTGTGCAGTTGCACTTGCCACGACATGTAGCTGTGAGTGGGGTTGAGATTGTCCCATTCGGGTATGTCGTCAACGCTCAGGGTTGTCACCGCGTCGCCGAGCATTTGTACTTCGCGCACCAACAACATGGGGTCATTGCCGCGAATCATTATCTCGTTGTAGGGCTTGAAGTTGACAAACCAAGGTTTGTCTTGATCCTCTGCCGAAACGGCCTCGGCTTCAGGCGCTGCGGTGCCTTGATCGCCTTCACTGCTGGCGCCAGTTTTGGCATTGGGGTCGCCTGCTGCCACGCTGTCTTTGAGTTTTTTCTCGAGCGCTCGGAACTGAGGGTGCTCAGCGTCATCGCCGTTGATGCTGTTGTCGAGGATTTCGCGCAGCACATCGAGTGAGCTGAGCAGTATCTCTACGTCGTCTTCGTGCACCCCGCGTTTCCCTGCGCGCATCTCATCGAGCAGTGTCTCCATGTGGTGCGTGAGTTCCGCGAGAGCGGTAAAACCCAGTGTTGCAGCACCCCCTTTGATGGAGTGGGCGGCTCGGAATACTTCGTTTAATAAGTCGGCGTCGCTTTCGCCTTCCCCCATTCGCAGCAGACCATTTTCGAGCGTGTCGAGGTTCTCACCGCATTCCTGAAGGAATATCTCTTTGAGGCTGTCGAGGTCAAAGTCATCCATTTTGCATCCCTGTCCGATCGTGAGTCATCATTTGTGCCTCAACGTTTTCTCAAGCTGGCGCTGTGCAGCTCACCGCTTGGCGGGCTACGTTACAAAATGGATATCGTCTCCTGAGAGTGAAAGTTTAGGCCCTGATACGATGTAAATCGTTGGTGTGCTTAGGGAACTCGCTTGAATGACAAAGTGATTAAAGCAAGCAGGGCGCCATGCCGCTGATCCCACTAGCACGGAGCAAGGGGTATAGATAATGAGTGTTTCATTGGATGAATTGGTTGATGCCGCGGAGGAGTTGGTGAAATTCTCTGCCACTGCCATGGCGATCAGTCGTTTATGTAATGACGATGACGCAGGCATGCCGGATCTGGTCGCGGCAGTTGAGGCAGACGTTAATTTCGCCATTAATACGTTGCGAATCGCCAACAGCGCCGCGTATTTGCGTGGTGAGCCGACCGCCTCTGTGGCCATGGCCATTACGCGCATCGGCAGACGTGAGCTGGGGCAGATGGCCTTTGCGGCCGCCTGCATGGAAGGTATGGGTGCGCTCGAGGGCAAGCTGCTGGAGCTCAATGCCCTGTGGCGTGACGGCATGATCATCGGTGGCATTGCGCGGGAACTGTGCGTACTGGCACCGGAGGCGCGGGAGTACTCTTTCGCAGCGGGTATGTTACACAGCATAGGGACTATGGTGTTGAGCAGTCAGGTGCCAGAGCAGATGCGGCGGGTGCTGGAGCAGTCTCTGGACAAGGATCTTCCCTTGCACGAAGCTGAAGAACAGGCACTTGGATTTAGCAATGCTTCGCTCGGCGGTGCCATGGCGCGCCGCTGGAACTTTCCTGAGCCCTTGGCCTACGCGATTGAGTACCAGCACAATCCAGAGCAGGCGCCGGAGCACAAGGAGGTTGTTGGAGTCTTGGCTATTGCCGCGGCGGTGATGGAGCAATCCTTGTCCAGCGATGAGTTCACCAGGGGCGACGACTCGGCGCTGTTGCAGATGCTGGATCGATTGAATTTGCGTGAAAAATACGAAGAATCCGAATTCGATCCCACTGATCTCTATGAGCGAGCGCGTGAAAGTACCTTGGAAGCGGCTTAAAAATGGTTTAGAAGCCGCAAACCGCGGTTTTCACGGGATGCTTGGCACACGTTTTAGATCAAGTTGCCTTCGTGAACCCGCATGTTGTTCCGCAACGATTGGGCTATATATGATCCAGTATCGTCGGTCTCCGTGATATCGCTGAAGTCAGCAATGTCAGCAGGCCCGTAGCCTACCTGGAGCGGAGCGGTCTCTGGCCCCAAATATAGGCACTGTGGCTGCGCCCATGACGCATGCCGCAAACTTCCTCGTCCGGTTTGCCCAGCCGGGTGCTTCAGAATTAATTGTTCGTGTTGGCAAGTATTTTGCGAGTCATTTCTCAGTTGCCCAGAGTCTAGCAAGACTCGAGGGCAGTGAATGGATTCACAATAACTCAAGGAAGATCGCGTTCTAAGCCCTCTTGGGTCGAGTCGCGACGAGATGCCATGAACTTACCTTGCCAGAGTTGCGGTACTAGCAACTCCAATGAACGCCAATTCTGCGGCCAATGCGGGCACAGCATGTTGGCGAAATGCGAGCAGTGCCAATTCTGCAACTCCCCGGGAGACAAGTTCTGCGGCGGTTGCGGGCTGATGGTTGCCTCGGCCGAAGTCCCTGTTAACCCTTCTTCAGTACAGTTCCCGCGCCTGCCGGAAATTCACGGTGTGGACGCGCCGGAGCCCGATGATGTGGTGCTCGGTCTGGCAGGGCTGTCGGAGTCGGGTGCGGCGCTTGGCTTTGGGCTCGGCGGCGACGCCACGCTCCAGTCCGCGGACGATCCGGTGGACAACGTTGATATCATCCAAAAATACAGCGCGGCGACAGCGGCCAAGCTGCCAGAGATACCCAGCAAACACATGACGCTGATTCGTGCCGACTTGAAATTGGCGGCGGGTCAAAGTGAGGGCGAAGAAGAGCCCGGTCTAGAAGCTGTGTTGCAGAGCTTCGCCGACTTTTCCCAGTACACAGTTGAGCACAGTGGCGGCCAGCAGTTGGCCCGGGCCCCTGCTTATTTGTTGTGGGGCTTTGACGATCCAGACCCCGTCGTCGCTGCCCAGCGGGCGGCCGCCGCGTCGCTGGAGCTGATGACCAGCTTGGAACTGTTCAACTTCCAGCAGGGCCAAGACTATCAACTGCACATCGGCCTCACTACGGGGCAAGTGCAGCTGGACAAAAATTCCTCCCCCACGAGAGTATCTGGCAGGGTGCTGGAACTGCTGTCCCGAGTGGTGAATCTGACACCTGGCGACAGTGTGTATTTGTGCCAGAACACGGTGGACTGTCTCGATGGCGCACACCACGCCGAGCTGGTGGGGCAGGTGCAGGAGCCAGATACGCAGACTTCCGTCGCTCTGCATCAGCTCTTGATCGATCAGGCGCTGGAGTCGGGTGCTGCCCCAGAGCAGCGCCCTTTGATTGGCCGCGACACGGATATGTGTAAATTGCGAGCGGGCTTGCAGTTGGCGCTCGAGGAAGAGCGCGGCCGTTGGCTGATGGTCACGGGCGCGCCCGGCATCGGGAAATCCCGTTTACTGGAAGAACTTCATCACGAGGCGCCGGATCTTCGTGCCGAGTCTTTTTTGCTGGCCGTCGGCAACGACAGCCACGCGCCGCGTCAGTGCTTGTTGCAGACTTTGGCGCAGCAGCTCGTTGCGCTGCGGCACCCAGGCTTGGCTTTGGAGCAAGCGCACCAGCGTTTGACCGAAGAACTGTTGCTGAGTGAGGAAGAGACCAGCCAGTTGGCAGAAATGCTTGGGATGGAAACCGTCAACCCTGAGGCCGCGATTCGAGCCGACAGTCAGTGCAATTTGATCGTCCGTCTGCTCAATCACCGGCGGGTATCGCCGGGCATGCTGCTTATCATCGAGGACATGCACTGGGCCAGCGATTCGCTGCAGCAGCGCATCGCGCTGTTGTGCGATCGCCTCAGAGACATGCCTGTCTTAGTGGTGTTCACCAGCCGAGATTGTTATGAGAAGACGGCCTTCTCACTGCAAAGCGACATGCGCGGCGAATCCTTCGCCTTGCCGGGCTTGAGTTCAGCCGCGGCCTTTGAATTGGCCGCTACCTACCTGCCTGTGCGTACACCCATTGTTCGTCAAAGCGTGTCGCGTGCCACCGGCAATCCGCTCTTCTTGACCCAGCAGTTACAAGCGGCCATAGACACCATCAACAGTCAGGCGCCCGGATCATTGCGCGGAATTGTCAATGCCAAAATGGGCCTCTTGGAGACCCGTGCGCGGGAGCAATTGCAAGCGGCTGCTGTGTTGGGCAGCCGTTTCAGCTTGGGTGCCTGGTCTGGGCTCTTGGGCGAACTGCCCGAAAGCTGCGACGCGCTGGTGGCAGCTCAGCTGCTGAGCACGGACGTTGCAGGCTACCGCTTCTCGCACGAGTTGGTGCACAGTGTGGTCTACCGCTCTATCGACAAGGCGCGGGTGCGCGAGATACACCTGAGCGCTGCGCAGTATTATGAGCAACACGCTGAAATATCCGCCTGGCACTACCTCAAGGCGGGTGAGCCCCTGAGCGGTATATCCCAGGTGCTAGAGGCCGGAACACTCGCCCTGGGCCGGGGAGAGCTCGCCCGGGCCGCTGAGCTTTTGGACGCCTTAGCGGGGGTGGATGAATCGCAGTTGGCGACAGCGCAGCGCTACCGCCTGCACCGCTTGCGGGCGGATTGTCATACCCGTCGCAGCGCACACCAGCAAGCCCTGAGCAGCTACGAGCAAGCCATGTCGGTGGCGGGCACAGGCTTTGAACAGACGCAGACCAAGCTGTTGATGGCCGGTTGTTACGGTGAGTTGGACAACACCGCTGCGGCGTTGCAGATGTTAGGAGAGGTGTTGGCCGAATCGCGTTTGAATGAACTCGGTGCACTGGAAACACAGGCGCTGCAGCTGCGTGCCAATATTTTGTTCCAGTCCGGTCGTTACAGTGACGCGGAATCTGATCTGCGCGCGGGGCTGTCGGAGGTTCGCTCGCTCGGCGATGTGCAAACACAGATTGATATTTCCCAGGCGCTGGGTGAGCTGCTGTGCCGCCAGGGCCAGATCCGCGAGGCGGAACAGCTGATCAGCGAGGCGCATCAACAGCGTGACCGTTGCAGACACGGTGAGGGCTGGGCTGATCGAGACCCTTGGTTGGGCCAGTGTCTGTACTTCCTTGGCGATGCCTGTGGCGCACGCGATATATTGCAAGCAGCGGTGGAGCACGCCAAGTCAATTGGCGATGAGACGGCGCTGTTGCAAGCCAGGTGCCTGCTGGGCCCGGTGTTGTTGGATTTGGGCGAGCCCGCCAGCGCCTTGGCGAACGGCAAGTTGGCCATGAGTATCTCAGCCGGGGAGAAGCAGGACGGTCTGGCTTCGATGGCGATGGTCGCCGTGGGTGAGTCCCATGTGCGTCTCGGTAAGTACGCATTGGGGTTGCAGATGCTCACTCAGGCGTGGACACGCTCTGAGCCGGGTGACGCAAAATACAGCACTGGACCATGGGCCTTGGCTGCATTGGCAACAGTGGTGCAGCGCGATGTTGAACAGCGCAATCTGCTGGCCAAAGCCGAGCACCTGTTGCACAGTGGGGCAGAGGGCTTGAGCCATTTCTGGTTCTACCGACTGGCGATTCAAGTGGCTTTGGGCGGAAGTGATGAGCGATTGGCGCGTCGCTACGCGCAGTTGCTGTCCAAGTTCGAGAGCGGCCAAGAGCTGCCGTGGGTGAAACAAGCTTGTGCTGGGCTCGTCGAGCCCTCGACCGCGCAGGTGCTGGTCGCTCCACTGAACTGACTTTGCTTTTCCTCAGACCATAAAAAGCCCGGCTTTGAATGCCGGGCTTTTTTGCGTTCAGCTTTGCAGTAGAAAACTTGAAAATTGCAGGCTGTTTCTAGGTGAAGCTGATAACCTTCACTTCGCCGCTCTCTATCTTTCCTTTCCACAGCTCAGGCCCGCTCTGGTGAACCGAGTCACCGCTGGAATCCACGGCGACGGTCACCGGCATGTCAACCACATCAAATTCGTAGATGGCCTCCATGCCCAGGTCTTCAAAGGCGACAACCTTGGCGTGTTTGATCGCCTTGGAGACCAGGTAGGCGGCACCGCCCACGGCCATCAGGTAGACCGCCTTGTTGTCGCGGATCGCGTCACGGGCCTCGGGGCCACGCTCGGCTTTTCCGACCATGCCGATCAGGCCGGTCTTCTCCAGCATGGTGCGGGTGAACTTGTCCATGCGGGTGGCGGTGGTGGGGCCTGCAGGGCCGACCGCTTCTTCGCGTACGGGGTCCACGGGGCCCACGTAGTAGATAAAGCGGTTGGTGAAATCGACTGGCAGTGGCTGGCCCGCGGCGATCATGTCGGTCATGCGCTTGTGTGCGGCGTCGCGTCCGGTCAGCAGCTTGCCGCTGAGCAGCACGGTATCACCGGATTTCAGTGATTGGATGTCGTCTTTGCTGATGTTGTTCAGGTCCAGGCGAATCGCTTCGTCACCGCCGGTGCGGGTGATTTCTGGCCAGTCTTCGAGATTGGGCGGTGTGAGCACCGCGGGGCCGCTGCCGTCGAGGATGAAATGGGTGTGGCGCGTGGCCGCGCAGTTGGGGATCATGGCGACCGGCTTGTTGGCGGCGTGGGTCGGCACGTCCAGTACCTTCACGTCCAGCACCGTGGTCAGGCCGCCCAGGCCCTGCGCACCGATGCCGAGCTTGTTGACCTTGTCGAAGATCTCTAATCGCAGCTCTTCCGAGCGCGTCTGCGGGCCACGTTTGGCGAGTTCTTGAATGTCGACATGGCCGAGCAGGGATTCCTTGGCCAGTAACATGGCTTTCTCGGCGGTGCCGCCGATGCCGATGCCGAGCATGCCCGGCGGGCACCAGCCAGCGCCCATCTTCGGCAATTGCTCCAGCACCCAGTCGACCACGGAGTCGGAGGGGTTGAGCATGGCGAATTTGGTCTTGGCCTCGCTGCCGCCGCCCTTGGCCGCGACGTGGATCACCACGGTATTGCCGGGCACGATGCCGTAGTGAATGACCGCGGGGGTATTGTCGCCGGTGTTCTTGCGCGCGCCGTCTGGATCGGCCAGTACGGAGGCGCGCAGCGGGTTTTCTTTGTTCAAATAAGCACGGCGCACACCTTCGTTGATCATGTCCGTCAGGCTCATGTCGCCTTCAAAGTTGACGGCCATGCCCACGGTGGCAAACACGGTGATGATGCCGGTGTCCTGGCAGATGGGGCGGCGGCCCTCGGCGCACATGCGCGAGTTGATCAGGATTTGCGCCATGGCGTCTTTGGCAGCAGGAGCCTCTTCGCGCTCGTAGGCGGCGTTCACGGCTTCGATGAAATCCATCGGGTGGTAGTAGCTTATGTATTGCAGTGCGTCTTCGACGCTGCTGATCAGATCTTCTGTGGCTATAGTGGTCATGGGTTATCCAGTGTTTGGCTCAGGGAGATAAGATGCGGATAGGGCTTATTCGCGCGTACGCATTATAGCGCGGTGGGCGTAGCGGGTGGCGATACAGCGGCGCAAGGCCTCGATTCAAGACTTCGAATCTAAAGATTTGACTCTGAGATTTGACTCAAGTGCTGAGTCAAAGCCGCTGTTTTTCCTAAGGCCCTGATGTGGGTGTTTGATTGGGCTGGCTCTTGCGCTTTGTGGGCTAGTGGCTTTCGCCCCCGGACACTTTTTCCATGATCAGAATCAGCGCGCCGCCGACCAACATTAGGCCAATGGCAATCAGTGTGGCGCTGTCGCTGAGCGCGGGTGTAAACCATTCATAACCGGTGGTTATCTCCTTGTCCGCTTTGCCGGCGCGCACAACTGTCTCTGTCATTTTTTCCTTCCAGGGCCAGACAATGGCGAGTGAGCCTGTGATAAAGCCAGTCATCAGTGCCACGGTTTGGTCGTGGAAGCGGTCGTAGACCCAACCCAGCACATGGGCAAAGGCCAGGAGGCCGAGGCCGCAGCCCAGTGCCATGGGGAGCAGTACCGCGAGGTCAAAGCGCCCAATGGCGCCGAGCACGAGGGCGTAGTTGCCGAGGATGATCAGTACAAAGGAGCCCGAGAGCCCGGGCAAGATCATCGAGCAGATGGCAATCACGCCGCAGAAAAACAGATAGCCCGCGTTTGCATTCTCGCTGGCGGGGGCGAGTGTCGCAACGCCGACGGCAAGCGCAGTGCCGAGCACCAGCGCGACGACGGCGCCCATGCCCCAGTGTTTGACGGTACGGCCCACGCTGTAGATCGAAACAGCGATCAGACCAAAGAAGAGCGCCATGGTCCAGGTCTCGTAGCCCGCCAGTAGGAACTCCAGAACTTTAGCGAGAGTGACAATGCTGATCGCCACGCCGCCCATGATCGCGGCGAGGAAGTTGCCGTCCACGTGTTGCCACGCGCCTTTGAAATCTCGCGCCAGCAACAGCTTGATGGCGCCGAAGTTGCACGATTTAAGTGCATTGATGAGCCGCTCGTAGATGCCGGTCACCAGGGCGACGGTGCCGCCCGAAACACCGGGAATCACGTTGGCGGCCCCCATGGCCAGTCCTTTGATAAATGTAGATATATGTGTGTTCATTGCCTGCTAGCTGTAGAGGAGGTTCGTGATTGCGCGGCTGTTCCCCAGCCGGCGCGCTGTGTCTTCTTTTATCGGCTGCGAAGCCGGAGACTTGCCCGTCTGTGGCCCGCGCAGTGGGTGGTTTTAATGCGAGTCATTGCTAATAGAGGCCGTTTGCCGCATTTAGAGACCCAATATGACCAAGTTTCCACGCGAAATTAGAACGGGCTCTGTTTTCTGCTGCGAAGATTTAATCTATGATAGTGGACAGATATGATTCTCTCCCACACAAACACGGTTGTAGACATTCAGGCATGATCGGTATTTACGCGAGTTCTCAGGGTTGGCGATGGCGAGGGTGACTTCCTAAGTCCGCTCAATACATTTTTGCCTAACTTTTTATCGCGTGAGATATTCCATGACGCTCGAAAATTTTCAGCAGTACGCCGACGCCGGCTATAACCGTATCCCCGTGTTCCGCCAGATACTGGCCGACATGGACACCCCGCTCTCCACCTACGTCAAGCTCGCCTCACAGCCCCACACTTATTTGTTGGAATCTGTGCAGGGCGGGGAGAAGTGGGGCCGTTACTCGGTGATTGGTCTGCCCTGTCGTGAGGTCATCCAGATTCGGGAGCGCACCGTGCGTGTATTGCGCGGCCGTGAGATCGCCTCTGAGCAGCAGGTCGCCGACCCGCTGGCGTGGATCGAAGACTACATGGCAGGTGTCAAAGTGCCCGATATCCCCTCGCTGCCGCGCATGATCGGCGGTCTGGTGGGTTATTTCGGTTACGACACCATCCGCTACATCGAACCCAAACTCGACTGCTGGGACAAAATCGACCCCATCGATACACCCGACATCACTTTGATGGTATCGGATGAAGTGGTGGTGTTCGATAACCTCAACGGCACGCTGCACATCGTGATCATGTGCGATCCGGCCGTGCCCGAGGCTTGGGCGCGAGCGCAGGAGCGGCTCGGTGATATCGAGGCGCAGATGCAGCGCAGCGCCCCCTACGCACAGCCGCACCGCCGACGCACAGTGAAGGAGAGTGAGTTTAATTCGGGCTTTACCCAGGCGGGCTTTAAAGAAGCGGTCGATACCTGCAAAGAGTACATCGCCGCGGGGGATTGCATGCAGGTGGTGCTCTCGCAGCGCATGTCGGTGCCTTTTAAGGCGCAGCCGCTGGATCTGTACCGCGCCCTGCGCGTGCTCAACCCCTCCCCCTATATGTACTTCATCGACCTCGGTGATCACCAGGTGGTCGGTGCATCCCCCGAGATACTGGTGCGGGAAGAGGACGGCGAGGTCTCCGTGCGGCCGCTGGCGGGCACGCGCCCGCGCGGCGCCACCGAAGAAGAAGACCAGCGCTTAGAAGTGGAGCTGCTGGCTGACCCCAAAGAGGTCGCCGAGCATTTGATGTTGATCGACCTGGGCCGCAACGACGTGGGCCGCATCAGTGAGATGGGCAGTGTGCGCGTCACCGAAGAGATGGCTGTCGAGCGTTATTCACACGTGATGCACATTGTCTCCAATGTGCAGGGCAAGGTGCGCAAGGGCATGACCCCGCTGTCCGTGCTACGAGCCACCTTCCCCGCGGGCACCTTGTCGGGCGCGCCGAAGATACGCGCCATGGAGATCATTGACGAGCTGGAGCCGGTCAAGCGTGGGATCTACGGCGGCGCCGTGGGCTATATCTCCTGGAACGGCAACATGGATTTGGCCATCGCCATCCGCACGGCCGTGATCAAAGATCAAACCTTGTACCTGCAGGCGGGTGCCGGGCTTGTCTATGACAGTGTGCCTGAGTCTGAATGGCAGGAAACCCTGAACAAGGGGCGAGCGTTGTTCAGAGCTGTTGCCATGGCGGAAGCCGGGCTGAAAATTTCCACTGCCGATCACGAGCGGGGCTGAGCTTATGTTACTGGTCATTGATAATTACGACTCTTTTACCTACAACCTCGTGCAATATCTAGGGGAGTTGGGGCAAAAGCTCGAGGTTCACCGCAACGATCAAATCAGTATCGATCAGATTGAAGCGCTGGCGCCCGAGCGCATTCTGATCGGCCCGGGCCCCTGTGCGCCGCAGCAAGCGGGTATTTCCGTTGAGCTGGTGCGGCATTTCGCGGGCAAGCTGCCGATTTTGGGCGTGTGCCTGGGCCACCAGGCCATTGGCGAAGTATTTGGCGGCAAGGTGGTGCGCGCAGACCGCATCATGCACGGCAAAATATCCCCCGTGATCCACAACAAGCACGGCGTGTTTGAGGGCTTGCCCAGTCCCTTCGAGGCCACGCGCTACCACTCCTTGGTGGTGGAGCACAGCAGCCTGCCAGATTGTCTGGAGATGACCGCGTGGTGTGAAAATCAAGACGGCAGCGTGGAGGCAATCATGGGGCTGCGACACAAAACACTGCCGATTGAAGGGGTTCAATACCACCCTGAGTCGATTCGCAGTGCGCACGGCCATCAACAATTACAGCGCTTTCTGGATCAGTAGGCGCCACCCACAGGACTTGAACATGCAAATACAAGCAGCGATTGCTGAATTGTTGAAGGGCCACGACCTGGAAGCCTCTGTCATGCAGGCGGTGATGCGACAGATCATGACCGGCGAGGCCACGCCTGCGCAAATAGGCGGTTTTTTGATTGGCCTGCGCATCAAGGGCGAGACGGTGGACGAGATAGCCGCCGCCGCCGAGGTAATGGCGGGATTGGCGGAGCGGGTGGTGCTGGCGGGTGATGAGGCCGTTGATATCGTCGGCACCGGAGGGGATTCCTCCGGGACTTTTAATATCTCCACGGCCAGCTCCATTGTGGCGGCGGCGGCCGGGGCCACGGTTGCCAAGCACGGTAACCGCTCTATCACCAGTAACTCAGGTGCGGCCGATCTCTTTGAGCAGGCCGGTGTGGTGATCGATCTGAACGCCGATCAGGTGCGGCAGTGCATTGAGGCGACTGGCTTGGGTTTTATGTTTGCGCCCAAGCACCACAGCGCCATGAAATACGCCGCCGGCCCCAGGCGGGAAATGGGCGTGCGGACTATCTTCAATGTGCTCGGCCCCTTGACCAACCCCGCCGGTGCGCGGCGTCAGTTGATCGGTGTCTTCGCTGCGGACCTGGTGGAGCCCATCGCCGCGGTGTTTGCTCGCCTTGGCAGTCTGCACACCATGGTTGTACACGCCAAGGTGGGTCTGGATGAGATCGGCATCAGCGGTGAGACACTGGTGTCGGAGATGCGTGATGGCGAGGTGACGAGTTACACCATCAAGCCCAGTGATTTCGGTCTAGACGAAGCGCCCATGAGCGATATTCAGGTTGATGATTCGACCGGCAGTTTGGCGATGATTCACAGTGTTTTCTCCGGTGAACAGCGCGGCGGGCCGCGCAGCATTGTCTTGCTCAACGCGGGGGCGGGGATCTACGTGTCCGGCGCTGCCGCTTCACACGCGCAGGGCATAGAGATGGCGGCCACGGCAATCGACAGCGGTGCGGCGGCTGATAAGCTGGCGCAGATGGCGGCATTCACACAGCAATTCAAGGCGGCATCGTGAGCGGAACACCCGATATTCTGAAAAAAATCTTGGCAACCAAAGTCGAAGAGAATGCAGCGCGTTCTGCCGTTTTCTCGCTCACCGAGCTCAAAGCCAGGGCCGTGGATGCAGATGCTGTGCGCGGTTTCAGGGCCAGCATGGTGGCGAAATTGGCAGCCGGTGACTGCGCTGTTATCGCCGAGGTGAAAAAGGCCTCTCCCAGCAAAGGCGTGATCCGCCCTGATTTCGACCCCGCCGCTATCGCCGCCAGTTACAGCGCGGGTGGGGCGGCGTGTTTGTCGGTGTTGACCGACGAGGAGTATTTCCAGGGCTGTACCGACTATTTGATCGCGGCGCGCGCCGCGTGTGATTTGCCGGTGATCCGCAAGGACTTCATCATCGACCCCTATCAGGTCTATGAAGCGCGGGCGATGGGCGCTGATTGCATTTTGTTGATCGTCGCCGCATTAGAAGGCACTCAGATGCGCGAGTTGCATGACTTGGCTGTCAGCTTGGGCATGGATGTGTTGGTTGAAGCGCACGATGCAGAGGAAGTCGAGCGCGCCCTGGCGCTGGATCTCGATCTACTGGGCATCAACAACCGCAATCTGCGCACCTTTGAGGTCTCACTGAACACCACGATTGATCTGCTGCCGTCTATCCCTGAGCAAGTGCTGCTGGTGACTGAGAGCGGTATTACAACTCAGGCTGATGTGGCGCTGATGCGTGAGAACAAGGTCAACGCTTTTTTGGTCGGCGAGAGTTTCATGCGTGCGGATTCGCCTGGCGATGCTTTGCGTGAGTTCTTTTACTGATGTACACGCCAGATGGGCTCAATAGAGCCCACTGATCCCTGCTCGAGTTGAGCAGGATCGACATAAGTGTTGCAAATAATTACATAAAATATCTTAATGTGAGGCTTGAGATTTTTGAGTCCAATCTCTAGTATAGATCGGGCCTGACGGAGCAAACCGTCACCTAATTAGAGATTAGCCTCATGGTCACAGATTCATCTGCGTCCGGTGCGTGCCCCAGTGCGCGCCCGAAAAGCCCTCATTTTTCATCTGGCCCCTGCAAGAAGCACCCGGGCTGGTCCCTCGCTGCTCTGCAAACCGATACCCTGGGCCGAAGCCACCGTGCTGAACCCGGTAAATCCCGGCTCAAACAAGCGATTGATCGCTCCCATCAACTGTTGAATCTGCCCAGTGATTGGCGCCTGGCGATTGTCGCCGGCTCTGACACAGGCGCATTTGAAATGGCGCTGTGGTCGATGCTGGGCGAGCGCCCGGTTGACGTTTTTGCCTGGGAGAGTTTCTCCGGTGATTGGGCCGGTGATATCGGTCAGCACTTGGCGCTTGAACACAATTTGCACCGCGCCGACTACGGTCAATTGCCCGATTTGAGCCAAGCCAAAGCTGACAACGACACGGTGTTTGTCTTCAACGGCACCACCAGTGGCGTGCGTGTGCCCAATCTCGATTGGATCGCCGACAAGCGCGAAGGGCTGGTGTTCTGCGACGCCACCTCCGCGGCCTACGCCATGCCCATGGACTTCAACAAGCTCGATGTGGTCACCTGGTCTTGGCAGAAGGTGCTGGGCGGCGAGGCGGGCTTTGGCATGCTGGCGCTCAGCCCCGCAGCTGTCGCGCGGCTCGAGAGGTACACCCCCGCCAGGCCTTTGCCCAAGCTGTTCCGCATGACCAAAAAAGGCAAGATCAACGAGGCGCTGTTTGCCGGCGCGACCATCAACACCCCCAGCATGATCGCGGTTGAAGACCTACACAGCGCCCTTGATTGGGCCGATTCGATCGGTGGCGTGGACGCCTTGATCGCTCGCTGTGACGCCAACCAGCGCGCTGTCGCCGACTGGGTCGAGCGCACGGACTGGATCGAGTGGTTGGCCGAGAGCGCCGAGATTCGTTCTTCGACTGCGCTGTGTTTGAAGATTGTCGACCCGGCATTCACCGCCCTGGACACAGCAGCCCAGTCGGCAGCGGTCAAATCGATGTGTTCACTGCTGGCCAAAGAGGGCGTCGCTTTTGATATCAACGCCTACCGTGACGCGCCTCCGGGCCTGCGCATTTGGGGCGGTGCAACCGTCGATGCAGAAGATCTGCAGTGTTTGACCGCTTGGCTCGATTGGGCCTTTGCGCAGTGGGTTTCATCTCAACAGGCGGGGAAATAACAGCATGACTTTCAAAGTACTGATATCAGACCCAATGTCCAGCCAAGCATTGGCTGTGTTTGAAGCGCGCGGTATTACCGCGACGCAGACAGGAAAAATGAGCGCAGAAGAGCTCGAGGGCATGATCGCCGATTACGACGGCCTCGCCATTCGTTCCACCAGCCAGGTCACGCCTGCGCTATTGCAGAAGGCGGCTAAACTCAAGGTTGTTGGGCGCGCCGGCATCGGTGTGGACAATATCGACGTGCCGGCTTGCACGGAGCGCGGTGTGGTGGTCATGAACACGCCGTTTGGCAACGCTAT
Organism: Granulosicoccaceae bacterium; assembly: GCA_033852095.1. Lineage (GTDB taxonomy): Bacteria > Pseudomonadota > Gammaproteobacteria > CALCKW01 > CALCKW01 > CALCKW01. The sequence goes on from JAWSVD010000065.1 coordinate 22,080, forward strand.
TACAACAGCGGAACACGCCTTGTCGATGATGCTCTCATTGGCGCGTCATATCCCGCAGGCCACAGCCTCTACTCGCGCCAGCAAGTGGGAAAAGAGCGCCTTTATGGGCATAGAACTCACCGGCAAGACCTTGGGCATTATCGGCTCGGGCAACATCGGCTCGATCGTGGCGCAGAAGGCCATAGGCTTTGGCTTGAAAGTTATCGCCTACGATCCCTACTTGAGCGAAGAGCGTGCGCTAAAACTCGGCGTGGCGAAAGTTGAGCTTGACGAGCTGCTGCAGCGCGCTGATGTGGTGTCTCTGCACGTGCCCCGCACGCCACAGACCGCCAATATCATTGATGCGTCGGCGCTGAACAAAATGAAAAAAGGCGCGATGCTGGTCAATTGCGCACGCGGTGGTTTGGTCGACGAAGCAGCCTTGTATGTTGCACTGAAGAGCGGTCATCTGCGCGGCGCTGCACTGGACGTGTTCGAAAAAGAGCCGGCCAAAGACAATCCTTTGTTTGAGCTGCAGAATTTTATTTGCACGCCGCACTTGGGGGCATCCACCACAGAAGCCCAGGAAAAGGTCGCTCTGCAGATTGCCGAGCAGATGTCGAACTACCTGCTGGAAGGGGCGATCGTCAATTCGCTCAATACGCCTAACCTGAGCGCTCAAGAGGCTCAGCAGCTGGGTCCGTATCTGCAGTTGGCAGATTGCTTGGGCACCTTCGCCGGCCAGCTCTCCAAGTCCGTGATCAGTGGCATCAAAGTCAGCTACGCCGGGGATATCACCGAACTGAATCTGGATGCCCTAACCACGCGCGCTGTGCAATCTGTGTTGCAGCCGCATTGTGATGGGGTCAACTCGATCAATGCCCGTGAAGTCGCCAAGGCTCGGGGCATTCACATCGTGGTCTCCAAGGATGAGCAGGAAGATGACTACCCCTGCCGCATGAGTGTGGAGTTGGAGCTGGCAGACAAAAACCGCAATGTCTCCGGTACCTTGATGCAAAAGAGACCGCGCCTTATCGATATCAAGGGCATCAAGCTCGAATCTGAATTTGGCGAGCACATGCTCTACATCACCAACCAGGACCACCCAGGCGTGATCGGTGGCATCGGCATGGTGGCAGCGCAAAACAACATCAATATCGCCAATATGCATTTGGGCCGGCGCGGTAATAGAGGGGATGCTATCTCCTTGATTAAAACCGATTCAGCACCCACTGCAGAGGGTCTTCAGGCCTTGCGTGACGTTGCTGATATACAGGAGGTGCACGTGCTGCACTTCCCGCAGCTGGCGGTTCCTGCTGGCTCTTAGCGGTGGCATAGGGGCGGCATAGGGGCGGCCTGGGGAGCGGCAAGGGCTGAAAGGTTCTTTCTGAATCAATCAGCGTTGGGGCCGCGGGAAATGCTGAATGTCAGCGCTTCTCCTGGCCGCTGTTTAATGTGTGTTGGCTTGTGTCGTGAGCAGTGACTGCAAACGTTGCAGCAGTACCGATTTATCCGCCTGAGACATGGCGGGGCCAGCTGAGCTCAGCTGCTGTTCTAGGGCATTGGCCTTGCGCTGTGCCTCTGATGCGGCTGGCCCGGCTCCGCTGTTTCGCAGGATTGTCGTGGACTCTCTCCAGTACATCAGCCGAGTTGGCGCCAGCATGTGTGCTTCTCTCTCCGCGCACAGTTGCAGTACCCATGACGCGCTCGAGCTCATAGTTCGCCGTTCAAAATCCCTGGCCGAGTAGATCATGACATGGTGCTGCTGGTCGACGCGCAGCAGCGAACGTTCGGCGATGACCGCGTCTCGTGCGTTCACGAAGTTGTCCCTTAGCGCCTCATCTGCTGTGGCACTGGAATGCGCGCAGGCGTAGATGAACTCGCTTTTTTCTGTCTTTTCAAGGTCATTTGACTCTTGGGCCAGGTGCAGTGCTTGTAGGGAGCATGATCTGGCCGCGCTGTGGTCTGCGTGCTGTAGCGTGATTCTTGCTAGCAAATCAACTGAATACCAGCCCGCTTTGGCGGACCCGTGGCTCTCTTTTTCACGCTCTTGCAGAGCGGCAAAACCTTGTTCAAACACCGCTGTGTTCTCAGACTGCCACTGGCTGTAGAGCCGATCTGCCTTGTTCTCGAGTTGCAGTTCAGATTCGTCTTGTTTGTTCAGTGTATTCTTTTGAAGTGTCTCAAGCAGTGGTTGAAGCTCTAGCAGCGCGGTGTGCAGAGCTTTGCTTAAGCTGTTTTTCTCTGTCAGCAGGGCGTTGAGCGCTTGTTTTATCCCGGCCTCGCCGTAGAACTCCTGCAGCGCGAAGAGGCGGGATTCGATGCTGTATTTCTTTTCGCGGCCGAAACACTTCTGCTGAGCGAGCGTAGCCAGCGCTGTGTCGAGTCCGGTTGTGTTTGTCTCTCGCTCGAAATGCATGGTGGCGGGTGTTCTCTGGTTCGTTTCGCAGCGGCCTGGGTCGCTTGTTTTCAATCAGGAGCCGTGTGGGTGTTGTCGAAAAAATCAGCCGCGTGGGTCACGGTGTCCGCACCCGTGCGGTACCAGCGAAGCTTGTGGTAGAGGCGCACAACCTGCCCGACGATCAGCAGGCTCGGGGGTTTTATCTCGGCATCCGATGCGTCTTTTGCAATGTCCGAAAGAGTGGATATCAGGACGCGCTGGTGCGGTGTGGTGCCCTGCTGTACCAGTGCGGCGGGTGTGTCGCCCGCCAGGCCGTGTGCTTGCAGCTCGCTGCTGATGACCGGTAGCGACACCAGACCCATGTAGAACACCAGGGTTTGTGCTGGGTTGGTCAGCGAGTCCCAGTGCAGGGAGAGGCTGCCGTCCTCACGGCGATTGCCGGTGACAAAAGTACAGCTCTGGGCATAGTCCCGATGAGTGAGCGGGATGCCGGCGTAACTGGCGCAGCCGCTCGCAGCTGTGATGCCGGGCACGACCTGGAACTTCACACCTTGCTCTACCAGCGTTTCTATCTCTTCGGCACCACGGCCAAAGATAAAAGGGTCGCCGCCCTTGAGTCGGCAGACACGCTTGCCTTCGAGCGCCATTTTCGCCAACAACAAGTTCAGCTCGTGTTGCGGTATGGCGTGCTCGGCGCGTCTTTTTCCGGCGTAGATGAGCTCTGCACCCGGGCGAATCAGCGCTTGCACGGCGGGGGAGACCAAGCGGTCAACCACCACCACGTCGGCTTGTTGTATCAGGCGCAGCGCCCGCACCGTGAGCAGGTCCGGGTCGCCGGGTCCAGCACCGACGATCCAGACCTCTCCCTCGCGCGGGGTCGAGCTGTCGCTGCTCTCTATCGCCGTGCTCAGGGCCTCGCTGGCTTCGTCATCACGTCCGGCGTGCACCAGGTCGGCGATCGGGCCCTCGACGATCTCCGCCCAAAAGCGCCCGCGCGCGCGTTGATTCGGCAGCGCGCGGTTGGCCTTGGCGCGGTATTTTTCCAGCAGCGTGGCGAGCCGGCTGTAGCTCGGGGGCAGCAGTGACTCCAGGCGGCTGCGCAGCATGCGCGCCAGCGCGGGGGAGGCGCCCGTGGTGGTGATCGCTACACGGATCGGGTCGCGATTGATGGTGGACGGCAAGATGAAGCTGGCGTCCAAGCTGTCTGTGGCCGTGTTGGCCCAGATGCCCAGTGACTCACAGCGTTTGGCAATGTGCGCGTTCAGCTCTCGCTTGTCGGTTGCCGCTATTACAAGGGTGGCTCCCTCAATGTCGCTGTCTTCAAAGGGGCGTAGCTCGACGGTGATGTTTGTCTTCGCTGCGATTGAATCGCAGACTTGTGGGCTGATGACGCGCACTGATACCCCTGATTCCAGCAGGGTGTTCACCTTGCGGGCCGCCACGGGGCCTCCGCCTACCACCAGGGCGGGCGCAAGGTCTGCGCGCACAAACAGCGGTATGTAATTCATGGGTTTTGCCTTTGTTTAACCGGGGTTTTAGATGTGGAGAAGAGGCAGTGCGGCGGTATTACCACCAGCGCGAGCGATTTTTAAAGGGGCGTTTGTCTTCCCGCGTGCCGTTCATCATGGCGATGCGCTGGTTGCTGCGGCCCAGCAGGCGCATCTGCACCCAGCGCTCCCAGAGCAGTGCCAGGCGGTCACTGGCTTGCCAGGTTCGTCGGAACAGCAGTTTGCTGGCCGCCAAGGCGTCGGGCGACTGCTGTGTCAGTTCTTTCGCCAGGGACATGGCTGTCTTTTCTGGGTCGTCGCTGAGATGGCTCAGTAGCCCGTATTGGTGGGCCTGCTCGCCGCTGATGATCTTGCCTGTCATGGTGAGCTCTTGCGCGATGTCGAGGCGGGTCAGTTTGCTCAGGGCCAGTGTGCCGCTCATGTCGGGGATGATGCCCCAGCGGATCTCCATCACCGAGAGCTTGGCCTCGGCGGTGGCGATTCGAAAATCGCAAGCCAGGGCGAATTGCAGGCCGCCGCCAAAACAATTGCCGTGCAGCACGGCGATGACCGGGACCGGCAGGTCGCGCCAGCAGTTGGCCGCGCGCTGGCAGATATTGGTTTTTGTCCACGGCCACTTGAGGAATATTTTGGCGGCCATGGAGGGCTGCCGCTGCACAGCTTTGAAATCGAGGCCGGCGCAAAAGCTGGGGCCAGCGCCGCACAGGATCACGGCCCGGATGGCGGTGTTCTTGCGGATGTTTTTGGCCGCCGCGATGAGTTCTTTGAACATGGCGTAGTCAATCGCGTTGTGCACCTCGGGGCGATTGAGGCGGACAATGGCGATGCGATCGATTTGCTCGATAACGATCCGTTCAGGGCTGCTCATGTGGGGTGGCTTTTATGGCTGACTCAACGCGCATTGTATCGCCATTTGGGGCTGCGTAGCGTTTTGCAGGTGGCTTTGTGCGCTGCCTGATGGCATCACTGTGCCGGTGGGTAGTTAGGGCTGAGCGGCTTATGCTCGAAATAACTGGCTGCGGATAGCAAAAAACCGGCACGAGGCCGGCTTTAGAGCGTAGTGGCGCGGGAATCAGCGTGTGCCGAATATCACCATGGTCTTGCCACGTGCGTGGATCATGCCTTGCTCTTCAAGGTCTTTCAGCACGCGGCCCACCATTTCACGCGAGCAGCCAACGATGCGTGCGATCTCCTGACGGGTGATGCGAATCTGCATGCCGTCGGGGTGAGTGATGGCGTCGGGCTGCTTGGCCAAATCCAGCAAAGTGGCGGCGACGCGGCCGGTGACATCCAAAAAAGCCAGGTCCTTCACCTTGGTGCTGGTCTTGCGCAAACGCGAGGTGATCTGCGAGGTCAACGCAAAGAGAATCTCGGGCTCTTGTTTGGACAGGCGGCGAAATTGCTCGTAGTTAATTTCGGCCAGTTCGCATTTGGTGCGGGCCACAACCCACGCGGAGCGGTTGGTGTCGTCGTCGAACAGCCCCATCTCACCAAAGAAGTCGCCTTTGTTGAGGTAGGCGAGCACAATTTCGCGGCCGTCATCGTCCTCCACCACCACGCTGACAGAGCCCTCGACGATATAGTACAGCGTATCGGATTGGTCACCGTGGTGGATGATGGTGGTTTTGCTGGGGTATTGACGCCTGTGGCTGTGGCGCAAAAAGCTCTCTAACCACTCTGCTTGTTGAGTTGCGTGGCGTTGCGGCAGCATGATCCTGGGTGATCCATTCATGTCGTTCTTCTCTAGTATGTGTAGGGTGAAGACGCGATCGCACTCTCGCTGTTGCGCGCAGTTCCACGTGTTAACCTCTTTTGTCTTCCACCGGTATCGGCCTGTGGGCGACGTTCTTTGAATTTATCGGCATGGTAAGAAGTAAGGTGTATATGCAATCTAGAGTGAAATGGCTAGACCATATGAGTTTCATCGCGGAGTCTGGAAGTGGGCATACCGTGGTGATGGACGGGGCGCCCGAGTCGGGCGGCAGAAACCTAGCAGCCAGGCCCATGGAGATGATCCTGATGGGCTTGGGCGGCTGTTCGTCCTACGACATGGTCTCCATGTTGAAGAAATCTCGTCAGCCACTGGATTCGCTTGAAGTGCACATTGAGGCCAGCCGCGTGGATGCTGTGCCCGCCATTTTTGAGGCTATTCACGTGCAATTCGTGGTGCGCGGAGAGGGGATGTCCGCCAAGCAGGTCAAGCGCGCGGCAGACTTGTCCATGGAAAAATACTGTTCTGTGACTAAAATGCTGGAAAAAACCGCTACAATCACGCATTCTGTCGTGCTGAACGGCGAAGATATCACCGCGGATTCAGCAATCTAGCGTTCGCGCTAAAAATAATTACATGTTTATGTTGAGTCGGGCTGCAATCTGTCCTAACATAGCGGGTTTCCCAGACCCTATTGGGCAGTTAGGAGTGAATTGATGAAAACCTTCAGCGCCAAACCGGCCGAGGTTAAGCGACAGTGGTTTGTGGTTGACGCCGAGGGCAAAACACTCGGGCGTTTGTCCACGGAGATCGCACGTCGCTTGCGCGGTAAGCACAAGACTGAGTACACCCCGCACGTAGACACCGGTGACTACATCGTTGTTATAAATGCGGAAAAAATCCACGTGACTGGTAAGAAAGAGCTTAATAAGATCTATCACCACCACACGGGTTATATCGGTGGATTGAAATCCATCGCATTGGGCAAGCAGCGTAAAGAGCACCCAGAGCGTATTATCGAGTCAGCGGTTAAGGGCATGTTGCCTAAAAACCCCTTGGGTCGTGAGATGTTCCGCAAGCTGAAAGTCTACGCGGGCCCCGATCACCAGCACGCCGCGCAGCAGCCTGCGCCGCTCGATATCTAAAAGGCAGAACTCTATGCAAAAATACTACGGTACGGGTCGCCGAAAGACATCCAGCGCACGTGTCTACATGAGCGCCGGCGGTGGCCGCATCACGATCAACAAGCTTCCCATCGAAGAGTTCTTCGGTCGTGAGACTGCTCGTATGATCGTGCGTCAGCCGCTTGAATCACTGGACATGGTCGACAAGTTTGATTTCGACATCTCTGTGTGCGGTGGCGGTAACAGCGGTCAAGCGGGTGCTATCCGTTTGGGTGTTGCACGCTGTCTGTTGGCCTACAACGAAGAGCTGCGCCCTGATCTGCGTCGCCACGGTTATTTGACCCGTGATGCTCGTAAGGTTGAGCGTAAGAAAGTCGGCCTGCGTAAAGCACGTCGTGCGGTACAGTTCAGCAAGCGCTGATACTTTATTCGCGTTCAGAAGAGGCCCCTATTTGGGGCCTTTTTTGTGCCTGTCATAAAGATAAAATGGCGCTTTTACGTGCTTCTGTGTCGCATCGGTTGAGTGTTGGCAGCGGATGCGATCTAATGACCCGTTTTAGCGAAAGTGGCCCCTCTGTTGAGTAATCCCGTGCAAACACCTCAGTCTGAATCCCCTGCCGACAACGCGCGCCTGCGCGAAATCCCCTACAACTACACGTCTTTTTCAGATCGCGAGATCGTCTGTCGTCTTTTGGGTGAGCCGGCCTGGGCTGTGATTCAGTCCTTGCGAGGTGAGCGGAAAACGGGGCAGTCCGCGCGCATGTTGTTTGAAGTGCTCGGTGACATGTGGGTCATCATGCGCAACCCGCTGATCCAAGACGATCTGATCGGCAATCAAAAGCGCCGAAAAAACTTGGTGGGCGCACTGCACCATCGGCTCGACCAGATTCAGCGCCGGCTCAACAGCAATGCACCCGCCGAGCAATTGCTTGAAGGCGCGCGGGCGGCAGTCACTGATTTTGAGCGTTGGCTGCAAAAAAGCGATGGCCAGCGGGAGATCGCGCGCAAGGCACTGAAGGCTGCCACGGCCGCCGTCAATGTGGACACCAGTGGCCTGGCGCGGGTGTCTCATGTGACCGATGCGACGGATTGGCGGGTGGAGTACCCGCTCGTGGTTGTCTGTCCGGACACCGAGGGCGAGATGCTGCCAGTGGTGAACGCGTGCATAGAAGCGGGCTTGACCATTGTGCCTCGCGGCGGCGGCACGGGTTACACCGGGGGGGCGATCCCCTTGCACGCCGACACAGCCGTGATAAACACCGAGAAGCTGGATCAGTACGCCCCGGTCAACTACCGCCAATTGCCCGGTGTCGCCGAGCCCGTTCCCACGATTCGCTGCGGCGCGGGTGTGGTCACGCGGCGGGTCTCTGAGGCGGCCACAGCAGAGGGGCTGGTGTTTGCGGTTGATCCGACCTCGCAAGATGCCTGCACCGTCGGCGGCAACGTGGCCATGAACGCCGGCGGTAAAAAGGCGGTGTTGTGGGGTACCACGCTGGACAATGTCGCCAGTTACCGCATGGTCACGCCCGACGGGCAGTGGCTGGACGTGGAGCGGCTCGAGCACAACATGGGCAAGATCCATGATCAGGAAGACGTGCGCTTTAGCTTGACGCGTCGCGCGAGCATCGGTGCTGAGCCCCTGGCCGAGCCGGAAATCATCTGCTTCAAGGGAGCCAGTTTCAGGAAAGTGGGTCTGGGCAAGGACGTCACCGACAAGTTTTTGGGCGGCCTGCCGGGCGTGCAGAAAGAGGGCTGCGATGGCCTGATCACCTCGGTTGAATTCGTCTTGCACCGCATGCCCAAGCACGTGCGCACCATCTGCATGGAATTCTACGGGCTCGATTTGCACACCGCAGTCCCCGCGATCGTGGAGGTCAAAGATTTTGTTGATGGCCTGAGTGATGTGTTGTTGGCAGGTCTGGAGCACCTGGACGACCGTTACATCAAGGCAGTGAAATACAGCCCCAAGGCCTCCCGCGGTGAATTGCCCCGCATGTTATTGCTCGCCGATATCGTCTCGGACAATGAAATGTCGGTGGCGGCTTGCGCCTCGGAGATGGTGCGCATCATCAACCAGCGAGGCGGCGAAGGCTTTATCGCTTCCAGCGTGGAGGATCGGGCGCGCTTTTGGGAAGCGCGTTCACGCACCGCCGCTATCGCTGCGCACACCAATGCCTTCAAGATCAATGAAGACGTGGTGATCCCGCTGTCCAAGCTCGCGGAGTACAGCGAGGGCATAGAGCGCATCAATATCGTCCAGTCTATGCGCAACAAGCTGCGTAACCTCGACGTTTTGAGCGAGCGCTTCTCGCAGCCCATGAGCGCCCTGCTGGGGGAGGCTGGGCGTGAAGGGGGCGAAGAACAGCAAGAGATTGATGAGCAGAAGCGACTGGCAATGGTCTCCTTGCTGAGTGAGAAGCGGCTGCTGTGGCAGGGCTTTCACGACCGATTGGACGCGCTCGCCAGTGACTGTGGGGGGTTGATCCCTGAGTTGCCAGAGGGATTGGGCGCCGATGAGACGGTGCTCAAGGGCTTTTTATACCGCCAATTGCGCGTCTCGCTGCGGGCGGAAATCGAGCGGCCGCTGAAAGAGCTGTTGAACGGCAAGCGCTACGCGCCGGTCCGTGGCATCATCGACGCGGTGCACGCCGAGATACGCCCCGGTCGCTTGTTTGTGGCGCTGCACGCGCACGCCGGGGACGGCAACGTGCACAGCAACATCCCGGTCAACAGCCATGACTACCGCATGATGCACGCCGCAGAGGGCATGGTGGGCGAGATCATGGTGCTGGCGCTGTCTCTGGACGGCGTGATCTCTGGGGAGCACGGCATCGGCTTGACCAAAATGGAATACCTGGACGACGCTGTGGTCGAGCGTTTTGTTCAGTACAAAGAAAGGGTGGACCCCAAAGGGCATTTCAATCGCGGCAAGCTGATGCCGGGTTCAGGCTTGCAAAATGCCTACACGCCGTCGTTCCAATTGCTCAAACAGGAGTCGATCATCCTGGAGCAGAGCGAATTGGGTGCGCTCAATGACAGTATTAAAGACTGCCTTCGCTGCGGAAAATGCAAGCCTGTCTGCACCACCCATGTGCCGCGCGCGAATTTGCTCTATTCGCCGCGCAACAAGGTGCTGGTGACGGGCTTGATCATCGAGGCTTTTCTCTACGAAGAACAGACGCGGCGCGGCATATCCGTGCGCCACTTCGATGAAATGAACGACGTGGCAGATCACTGCACTGTCTGTCACCGCTGCCTTAAGCCCTGCCCAGTGGACATAGATTTCGGTGATGTCAGCATCAACATGCGCCAGGTGTTGAACCAGCAGGGCAAGCGCAAGCGGAAAATCGCCACCGTGGCTTCCATGGCCTATCTGAACGCCAAAGATCCACGGGTCGTGAACGCGGGTCGCAAGATGATGATCGACTGGGGTTTTAGTGCGCAGCGCTTGGGCAGCCACTGGATCGGAAAAATACCCGGGGTGTTCAGGCACAAGAAAGCCCCTCAGCCCACTGGGCTAGGTGTGACTAAACCGGTGGCGCAGGTGGTGCATTTCGTCAATCGCAAGCTGCCGGCGAAGAAGTACCTGCCGACAAAACCCATGCGTGCGCTGCTCGGTGTGGAAGATAAAAACTACATCCCGATTCTGCGCGACCCGGCGGTTGTGGATGATGCCAGTGAAGCGGTGTTCTATTTTCCTGGCTGCGGTTCGGAGCGGCTCTTCAGCACAGTGGGTCTTGCCACGCTTGCGATGCTCTACGACGCCGGGGTGCAGACGGTGCTGCCGCCTGGGTATTTGTGCTGCGGCTATCCCCAGACCTCATCGGGTGATGCCGCCACCGGTCAGAAGATCACCGCCGATAACCGGGTATTGTTTCACCGCGTTGCCAATACGCTCAATTATCTGGACATCAAAACCGTGGTGGTGTCCTGCGGCACCTGCATGGATCAGCTGATGAAGTACGAGTTCCAGCAGATATTTCCGAACTGTCGTCTGGTTGATATCCACGAGTTGTTGATGGAGAAGGGCTACGGCATTGAGGGCGTTGAAGGTATGCAGTACCTGTATCACGAGCCCTGTCACTCACCAATGAAACAGCACGATTCCCTGACCGTGGCCCGGTCTCTGGTGGGGCAGGAGGTTGAGCTGTCGGACCGCTGCTGTGGCGAGGCGGGCACCTTTGCGGTGGCCCGCCCAGACATTGCCACGCAGGTGCGGTTTCGCAAGGCCGAGGAGTTGCACAAGGGCATCAAAGCCGCCACGGGTGCGGAGACGACGACGCCCGCAAAAATGAAAATGCTCACCTCTTGTCCGGCCTGTGTACAGGGTTTGTCGCGCTACGAAGACGAGACGGGGCTGGAAACCGATTACATCGTGGTGGAAGTGGCGAAACATGTACTGGGAGATGACTGGGTCGAGGGTTTTATAGAAAAAGCGCAGCGCGGTGGTGTGGAAAAGGTGCTGCTGTAGCTAACTGGCGGTGCATTGCTGCTAAGGGCTTTGGCTTTGGCCTTGTGGTGGCAATGCGGCGAGAGGACGGCCCTGTTTAAGGGCAAAAATAGCCCTCCGCTGTGAGTGGTCTGCATTTCGCACTGGCTCTAGGGTGGGTGTTATGCGCCGTCGGCGGCAGTGTTCGTCGCCGGCACGGGTCAATCGGCGAATTTTGAGACCGAAAAAACCATTTATTTAACGGTTTCCGGCAATTTTGAACACTGTGGCGGTGTTTGAAAACATCAAGTGGCGGCGTGTATGCGATAATTGGCGGGTTTATTTCGCGTTCAAAATCGGTCAATCAGTATGCAGCCTCTAAAGTCTCTTTTTTCGTACCGCAAGCACTGGGCTCACAAGCTCGGTGTTGCGCCGTTTCTGCCCATGACGCGGGACGAAATGGACACGCTGGGCTGGGATGCCTGTGACATCATTTTGATCACAGGGGACGCCTACGTTGATCACCCCAGTTTTGCCATGGCGATGATCGGGCGCTTTTTGGAGGCGCAGGGCTTTCGCGTCGGCATCATTGCGCAGCCGGACTGGAGCAATGCTGAAGATTTTCAGCGCCTCGGCGAGCCGACACTGTTCTTTGGTGTAACCGCTGGCAACATGGACTCGATGATCAACCGTTACACTTCTGATCGTCGCATTCGCCACAACGACGCCTATACCCCGCACGACGAAGGTGGCAAGCGCCCGGATCGGGCGGTCATTGTCTATACCCAGCGCTGTCGTGAAGCTTTCAAAGGCGTGCAAGTCGTGGTCGGGGGCATCGAGGCCAGCTTGCGCCGCATCGCCCACTACGACTATTGGAGTGACAAGGTGCGTCGTTCGGTCTTGCTCGACAGCAAGGCGGACATCCTAGTGTACGGCAACGGTGAGCGAGCCATTGCAGAGATAGCTCACCGCGCGGCTGCTGGCGAGGCCATCGCCACCATGCTCGGTGTGCGCGGTACCTCACGCGCTGTCAAAGCGGTACCTGAGGGCTTCCTGACGGTTGACTCCACCAGCATTGATACGGTTGGCGAGGCGGCGCCGCACATCAACCCCTACGAGGTCAAAGACGGCTCCGAGGACTGCGCCAAGAGTGGCGGTGGTGGCGGCACCGGCAACGAAGCGCTCGAAGAGCCGACCTCAGCCGTGGTCATCCGCTTTGACCGTCACGCACGCACGCACCCCCGTGACAAGCAGGTGATCCGCCTGCCAAGCTACGAGCAGGTGCGTGAGGACCGCATACTCTATGCCCACGCCTCGCGCGTGCTGCATCTGGAGACTAACCCCGGCAACGCGCGGGCGCTTATTCAGAGCCACGGGGTGCGCGAGGTGTGGATAGAGCCGCCACCAATCCCGCTGAGCACCGAAGAAATGGACGGCATCTTTGACCTGACCTTTCAGCGCGTGCCGCACCCCGCCTACGGCGATGCCAAAATACCCGCCTACGAGATGATCCGTTTCTCGGTGAACATCATGCGCGGCTGTTTTGGCGGCTGCACATTCTGCTCCATCACCGAGCACGAGGGGCGGGTCATACAGAGCCGTTCGGAAGCCTCTATCGTGCGCGAGGTCGAAGACATACGCGACCGTGTGCCCGGCTTTACCGGCGTGATCTCTGATTTGGGTGGGCCTACCGCCAATATGTACAGGCTGGCGTGCAAGGACCCGAAAATTGAAAAGGTCTGTCGACGCCTGAGCTGCGTCTTCCCCGAGATATGTAAGAACCTGAACACGGATCACTCGCCGCTGGTGAAGCTGTATCGCAGTGTGCGTGAGCTGCCCGGGGTGAAGAAAGTATTGATCGCGTCGGGCCTGCGCTACGACTTGGCTCTGCGTGATAAAACCTACGTGCGGGAGCTTGTCACTCACCACGTCGGTGGCTACCTGAAAATCGCGCCCGAGCACACCGAGGCAAACGCGCTGAACCGCATGATGAAACCCGGAATCGGCGCCTACGATGAATTCAAACGGCTGTTTGACAAGTTTTCCAAAGAGGCGGGCAAAGAGCAGTACCTGATCCCCTACTTTATTGCGGCGCACCCGGGCACCAAAGACGAAGACATGATGAACCTCGCTCTCTGGCTCAAGCGCAGTGGCTTTAGGGCCGATCAGGTGCAGGCTTTTCTCCCCAGTCCCATGTCCCTGGCGACAGCCATGTACCACTCCGGGAAAAACCCGCTCAAAGGCATTAAAAGAGACAGCGGTGAGGTGGTTGAATCACCCAAGGGTTTAACTCAGCGGCGCTTACACAAGGCATTTTTGCGTTATCACGACGCAGAGAATTGGCCGGTGTTGCGCGAGGCGCTGAAGCGCATGGGTCGGGCAGATTTGATCGGCAACGGGAAAAAACACCTGATACCGACCTTCCAGCCCAAGGGCACAGGCGGGGCTGGGGAAGGGAGTCGGCTGGGTTCGAAGCAGCGTACTCGACCCTTTACCACCAAATATTTGCACGGCCAAAAAAACGGCCAGAAAAACACGGCTAAGAAACGATCTTAGTGTCTTGTGTATTATCGAGTCAGTGATGCCGCTGTTGGGCATTTTACCGTGATGGTGTTTAAGCAAAGGTAGGCACTGCAAGGGAGGGCGCTAGTTCATTGAAAGAAATAATGCGGGCTCTCCCTCGGATGGTGCTGCCGCGCCAGTATTTTACTTTGACGCTGGCATTGGGCACGGTGCTGACTCTGGCGATATCGGGGGCAGAATTGTGGGGCTACTACAAGCTTTCCAAAGATGAACTCGATCAAACGGGCAGCCGGGTTGAAAACTTCTATTACCGCAGTCTGGTCAATAGCTTGTGGATCCGCGACATGCGTCAATTGCAGATCTTGGTCGACGGTATCGTGGAGTTTGAACCTGTCGCTTATGCGCGCATAGTGGACAAGCAAGAAAGCTGGGAGGCGGGCGTCCGGCCCGCCGGTGTGGTCCCAGATTTAACGCTGACGTTGATGTACGGTGAAGCGCCCGATGACCTTCGCATCGGCACCTTTATCATGTACTACGAATGGCGAGGCGTGCCCGAAGATCTCTTTTCGAGAGGTGCCAGTTTGCTGGCCTTCAACACCATAAAAGCGCTGATCATGCTGGGCTTTTCCCTCGTTTTATTCCACTTATTAGTCAGCCGTTACGTGGTCGCAATTGACGAGCACTTGCGGGGCCTGAATCCTGAGAACGGCGTTCAGCTGCTGCGGTTCAAGCCGCGGAAATTGGCCAAAGGTCGAAACGAAATAGACTCTGTTATCGCCACGATCAACGTGCTCAACTACCGCCTTGTTGAGAGCCTCAGGGAATTGCGGTTGCACGGCATGTTGCTCGAGCATCGCGTGGTGGAGCGCACCCGAGCCCTAGAAAAAGCCAACGAGCGCGCCCTGAGAAATGAACGTCTGTCTGCAATCGGGCAGCTGGTGGGCAAGGTGAGCCACGAGCTACGAAATCCCATGGGGACGATCCAGGCCTCTTTGTCTCTGTTAAAACAAAGCGGCGTGAAGAATGAAACATTGCAACAAAATGCCCTGAAGAGGATCGAGCGAAACGTCGAGCGCTGTGACACCCTGGTGCGCGAGCTGTTGATTTACTCGCAGCTGCCCTCAGACCCGGGCGAGTGGGTGAATTTGGATGCAGCGGTGTTGCACATCGCCGAGGAACATCGCCTGAAGCTGGAAAATCCAGCCGGCCTGGTGGTGGGTGCAAGCGCTGGTGCTCGGGTTTGGCTGATTCCCGAGCAGCTCAATCGTCTGCTCAGCAATCTGGTGGACAACGCACTCGACGCCGTCGCTGACAACGATGCAGGCTCTGTAGAAGTCAAAACAGCGATTGAGGGCGAGTACGCGGTGTTGTCTGTGGCGGACAACGGCTGTGGTATTGCGCCCTTGGTCAGGGACCGGATATTCGAACCGATGTTCTCGACGAAATCCTACGGTTTTGGCTTTGGCCTGAGCGTGGTGCTTCAGGTGGTTCAGTCCAGCGACGCGGAGATACACGTGGAGCATTTAAACCCGGGCACCAAATTCATCGTCAAGTTCATGAACCGCGACGCTATCTAGCGGCGGGCAAGACGCCCCGCTTGTGGCGGGGTCAGGGCTTTCTGTCTTTCAGGCGCAGGTTGAGCTGCAGTGGCGTACCTCCCTCACGGTCTCTCAAATGAGACACTGACAAACCCAGTAATCTGACGGATTTCGAGCGGGCTTCAGTGCGGTCTAAGAGCAGCGGCAGATAGGCCTTGATGTCCTCATGCGATTGCACTGGAGAGCGAGTTCTGCACTGCCGAGTCACCGTGGTGAAATCGGGATAGCGTACTTTGATCGACAGCGTCTCTGCCAGCAAGAGCTTTTTTTGCAGTGATTTTGCAACCTGCTGAGACAGTTCCTCCAGAGTTTTCAGCATGTCTGCTTCTGCGGTGAGGTTTTGCGCAAAGGTGGTCTCTGCGCCAATGGATTTCCGTTCGCCACTGTTGTCCACCAGTCGCTCGTCAATGCCGCGCGCGATGTCGTGTAAAAATTGTGACCACTTGCCAAAATGTTTTTGCAGGGCGACCAGCGACCAGCGCCTGAGGTCTTCGCCGGTGTGAATGCCCAATGCCGTCATGCGGGCTTCAGTTGCTTTACCCACGCCGTGGAACTTGCCGATGGGGAGCTGCGCAACAAAAGCCTCGCCCCGCTCGGGAGGGATAACAAACTGGCCGTTGGGCTTGCGCATGTCGGAGGCCATCTTCGCCAGAAACTTGTTATAAGAGATGCCCGCTGATGCCGTCAGCGCTGTTTCGGTGGCAATCACTTGGCGAATTTCCCGCGCCAAGGCAGTGGCTGTTTTTTCTTGGCATTGTTCGCTCACATCCAAATAAGCTTCGTCCAGAGACAGTGGTTCAACAGTGTCGGTGTAGCGCAGGAATATGGCTTGGATTTTCTGGGAGGCCTCGCGATAGGCCTCGAATCGCGGTGGCACAAAAATCAAAGCAGGGCACAGCCGCGCAGCGCGAGAGCAGGGCATGGCCGAGAACACCCCGTGCGTGCGTGCCTCGTAACTGGCCGCGGCCACCACGCCCCGGGAGTTAGGCTTGCCACCGACGGCTATCGGGCGGCCCCTTAGCTCGGGGTTGTCGCGCTGTTCGATGGAGGCGAAAAAGGCGTCCATGTCCACGTGGATGATCTTGCGCGTCATGGCGGCATCGGGGTCGGGTGTCAGGTACTGACTATACTACCAGTATCAGTGTGTGGGCGTTGCTCTTCCCGACGCTGTCGGTGCCGTCGTTAAGGCTAAGCGTGCTGCGCTCGTCCTATGGTGCAGGCGGCCGTTGTTTGCTGTTGTTTGAACAAGGTGTGCTGTAGCTTGATTGGTGTTAAAAGTATGCTGACAATGGGCAGTAAATTAATAGAGGGTGATAAAGTGACACGTCGTTTGATTTCATCGGGCTCCACGTTTGAGAGCGAAATAGGGTACTCGCGAGCTGTCGTGCAAGACGGCTGGGTGTTTGTCAGTGGCACAACAGGGTATGACTACTCTGACATGAGTATCTCGCCTGATGTTGTGCAGCAGACAGAGCAATGTCTGCGCAACATAGAGGCTGCCTTGCTGCAGGCGGGCAGCGCGTTGCGGCATGTCGTCAGGGTGAGCTATATTTTGCCAGTGGCTGAGGATTTCCCCGCCTGTTGGCCGGTGTTGCGTCAATACTTTGCGGAGATCAGGCCCGCAGCGACGATGATTTCTGCGGGTTTGGCGGACTCGAAAATGAAGATAGAGATCGAGGTGACGGCGAAACTGCCGGATTGAAAATGTCCCTCACAACTGGAGCAATTTCGCTTTTCAGCAAGTCGCTCGGTCCCTGGCGGCTAGCGGGAGTTTGAAGGGGTATTGGAGTCGCGGCTTCTGTGGGCACTTCCGTGTACGACGGCAAACTCGATTTTTCTTGGTCTAGAATACAAAGCCGTATGACAAGCTCAGTCCGAGGGCCTTGTTGGCCTCAAAATCAGACTCGCCCACCACGGCGTTGGTATAAGTATTGCCCAGTTTGGCGAAGCTCAGCGCCGCGGTGATTTTGTTGTGGCCTTTGGCGTAGCTGCTGGCGAGTGTCAGCGAGTCGTAGCCATCTGTTGGTGAAAAGTTGGAAGACCGTTTTCCCGTCGATTTCTCACGGCAGAAAATAGCTGCAATTGTCACGGTATCCCGTAGTTTGTGTGCCAAGCCAAGCTTTAATGTGGTCGTGTCGGCCTTGTGCTCCGCGAGGCTTTGTCCGCCCGTGATCTGAAAATACACTGGGGGTGTGATTTTGCTGTCGCGCCAATTGACCCAGTTGGCCGAGCCAAATAACAAGGTGTTTGAACTGATGCCGCTCTGCGCGCTCAGGTGATAGGATTTGGGCGACACGGTTTCCACCGAGCTGGCCGTGCTTGCGATGTTGTAGGCGCCGGACGCTGCGCTGTAACCACTGGCACTTTCCTGTGTATCGATATTGTGTACGATCTCTGAGTTATAGCTCAGCGCTACCCGCAAAGCTATGTCCTTTTTCTCGAAGGCGATCCCCAGCGTGTGGCCGCTGTTGATGTCGGGCTCGCCGCTCACCTGATAGCGGATCGCGGGAATGGCCGCGCCTCCCAGTGGGCTTGGTACGGTGACGGCCACGTGGGCATCCGCATCGAACTCTTCCACCCGCACGCCACCGTAGAGGCTGAATCCACGCTCTGTGCGGTATTTGAGCATCGCGCTCAAGCTGTGTGTTTGCAACTTTGCCCAAGAGCCGTGGTAGGGATAGGCCGCATCAGCGCCCTGGTAGCTGACATCTGCGCCGTGGGGCTCGGAATAACTCAGCGCCCAATCCACTTTGGCGTTGAGCTGTGATTTGTAGGCGATAGCCAGGGTTGTATAGCTTTTCGCGATGTCCTTTGATTTCTGTGTGCTTGCGCCCAGTGCTACCGTCCCGTCGACGTCAACGTCAGCTAAGGACAGTTTTACTTCTAGGTAGTGGCCGTCGTTGAACAGGATGTTTGGGTCTTGGTCGCTGCGTTCGAAGCCGCCGGCAATTGCGCCCAAGGGCAACAAAGCGCCCAGTATGGCTGTGATGGTTCTCACGTTATCCCCTAAATTATCAATATCTTAAGCAGATTTATGTCTGGATAAATGTCGGTGTGAGATCCGTCTACAGTGCGCACAGGTGCTGGGATGTCGGGGCAATCCGGTGGCCCGACGAGCTGCCTTTTAATGAAAGAATGAATCCCAGTTTCTATGCAAAGTACTTGTTAGTCGCAACACGAGTGAGCATTATAACGCACGATTAAGGATCATTGCGCAAATATATCTTCGCTGTAAAATTGGCAAAAACAGCAGATTCAGTGAGGCAAAAGTTTGCTCTGCCGCGGTGTTTGGGCATTTCTTGGGGAAGGATGAAAGCAAAGCTTTGTGGTTTTGTGAGAATGGGGTAGAATTATCCGCTTGGCCTGAGATGGCCGAGTGAAATTGGGCGATTAGCTCAGCGGGAGAGCACTGCCTTCACACGGCAGGGGTCACTGGTTCAATCCCAGTATCGCCCACCAATTTCACCCTTCAATAATTCGTGGCAACCCAGCCGCTGTTTTTCGATGATCCAAGCCCTGCAACACACGTGCTGTTCTGCCCGTGTGCAGAGCGCAGCTTTGCGTTGCCTGTGGCCAACAAAATAATTTCCAAATAGCCGCAAGAAAGCTCCGATTTGCTCGGAGCGTCCGCGAGCAATTACTTGGAGATAAATCGAACCTTGCCCTTACCGTAGCGGCCGGTATCAAGATCGAAAGTGACCTCTTGGGTGTCGCCCTCAAGTGTCATGGTGGTGTCATTTGCCGCATTGACCACGGTCAACTTGAGGTGGCCGGTGGAGTCATCCATGTACAGCGCGGAGAAGATGTTCATGACTTCGTACAGGTTGGCGGTCGCCATTTCGGTCAAGCTGCCGTCGCTGACCATGTCCTCAGCGGCGCCCGGGGGGACCATGGAAAGCGCCGCTCCCAGCCCAGCCGCGAGTGGCAGATCGCACAGGCAGTAGGCGACGACTTCATCCTGTCTGTTCACAAACTCAGCTGCGTGGCTTGCGCTATTGGTCGCGAGGGCCGCGCCCTCGGCAATTTTGGCGGACTCCCCCAGGATCATCTCGAGTGATTCATTGAGTTCGGTTGGGCTGGGTAATTTGTACGCAGACATGTTCTCTTCCTTTTGGCCGTGATGAGTTGCATGCAAGCGCATGCGAAATCTTGAATGACAAATTGGTTATCGGCGCTGTTTGGCCACTGCTTTAGGCCGCAGTGATGCGATTTCTCATTTCCCGAGCAGTCCCTGCAGGAATTTCTTGGCGACGCCAAGGGGCTGTTTCTTAGTTAAAAGATCGCACACAAACCCATTTGAGCGAAGAACCATAGGTTTCTGGGGTAGCTGCAGCCCGCTGCTTTCTTACAGTGTCTAAAGGTATCGTCTCACTTGTCGATCTCAGCATCATTCACGGATAGAAGCAGGCAAGACCGCATGAACAACAGCATGAAAAATCAGCTCGTGTACGCCTTTTTGGCTGCGGGCATGGGGCCAGCAGTGATTATCATGCTGACCCTCGTCTTCCAGCAGGGGGCATCGGTGGGCCTGGTGACATGGGTGTCACTGATGCTGATGGCGGCGATTGTCAGTGCTCTGTTTGCGTGGCGTTTTAGCAGCCGATTTCAACGCGTTTTGGGCGCCGACCCCAGCGAAATTCACGCGATGGCGAGTGCGATGCGTTCCGGTGATCTCAGAGGCGGTACCTCCAGTGACGTGCAAACTGGCGCTTACGCAGAGATGCTTTCCATGCGCAGCCGCCTCGCGGACACCTTGGGTGAGGCGGTGCAGATTGCCGCTGAGCTCAAAAATGGTGCGGGCGAGCTTGCGCAGGGTAATCTGGGGCTGAGCGAGCGCACAGAGCAGCAGGCGGCAGAGCTGCAGCAAACAACGTCATCCATGGATGAGATGAACATCGCTGTGAAGCAAAATGCGGAAAACACCAGTGCCGCCAGTCAACTGGCGGAGAGTACCAGTGCGCGAGCTCGCAGTGGCGGGGAGATCGCCGGCAAGGCGATTGATGCTATGCAGGAGCTTGGTGAGTCCAGTGCTCGGGTTGTGGATATCATTGGCGTTATCGATGAGATTGCCTTCCAGACCAATCTGCTGGCCCTGAATGCGGCAGTGGAAGCGGCGCGGGCGGGCGAGCAGGGAAGGGGCTTCGCGGTTGTGGCTTCGGAGGTGCGTCAGCTGGCCGGCCGCAGTGCTAAAGCTGCAAAGGAGATCAAAGAGCTCATCCAGGACAGTGCGAGCAAGGTATCCAGCGGCGCTGAACTGGTGCGTGATTCCGGCGAAGAGCTGGCTGCCATCGTGGAGTCTGTTTCAGAGCTCTCGAATTTGGTGAATCAAATCAGTTCGGCCAGTGCTGGGCAGTCCTCTGGCATTGAACGCATACGTGAATCGCTGCTGCAAATTGACCGTTCAACTCAGCAAAATTCGGCGCTGGTGGAAGAGTCGGCGGCGACCAGCGAGAAAATCAGTTTGCGTGCGGCGGAGCTCTCGCAAAAAATTGGCTTCTTTTCTGCATCATCAGCATCAGCGCCCAGGGCTGTTGCGAAGCCCGCTGTCAGGGCGTCCGGTGCTGCTGTTAGGCCGCGTGCGAGCACGGCCAAATTGCCCGCGAACGCTGGTCAGAAGGCTGCCGCAAAAAAAGCGGTAGTTGCCCCAGTTGCTGCGGCGGTGAAAACTGATCGCAGAGATGCAAAGAGTCGCCCTTGGCAATCCAGCAAAGCCAATAATCCGCCGGATGTGCAAGCGCTGACTGGCGGTGTGAGCAAAGCGGCAAAGAGTGTGGCGGTGAAGCCAGTCAGTTCTACGTCGGCAGCCGCGGTGGACGTGCCGAAGCAAGCGCAGATTCAGCGTGCGGCCAGTGGCGATGATTTTTGGGAAGAGTTTTAACGGAAGAAATGTTTGACCGGACCGCATGATGTGGTCTGAGAAAAAACTGCTCAGCGCTCGTGTATTAAAGGAATAAACATGAAGTTCTCGATCAAACTCGCGCTAATGGCGATCGCGCCCATAGCGGGGGCTGTGGTTATTGCCCTCTTAACTGTCTGGAGTTTCACGCGCCTCGACAGCTCTGTGGAAGCAGCTGTGGGCGGGGATGGCCCCTTGGTGGGCCTTGTTCTGGCCGCAGAGAAAGCGCAGCTTCGCCAATCTGTGGCGCTTGAGCGAGCGGTGTTGGCGGCGATGCGTCATGGCCCAAGTGATAGCGGCTTTCTAAAATCAGTCGACAGTTTCATGGCCTTGCAGCGCAGGGCTGATCAGCGCCTGCAAGGAACTGATGCTACCCCGCGTCTGGCCGACCTCGACAGCTTGCGTGATAATTACAAAAAAAACGCTGCTCAATTATTTTCCGAACTGCGGGCAAAAAATGATTTTGATGTCGACGATTTAGATCGTCACATGGTGCCGCTGTTGGCGAATGAGCGAAAGTTACATGCTCTCATAGAAGGTCTTCACCGCGATCTATTGCAAGGCCGTGATACGAGCATCGCGCGGATGCGGGGTCGCCAAAACACCGCGCAATACGCCATTCTCGCCGGTGCTCTTTTATTGTTTGTCTTTGGCGTGCTTTCCTTTTTTGGCAGCTACCGCGCTGTCATTCAGCAGCTGGGCCGTGATCCTGAGGAATTGCAGGATTTGATGCAGCGACTATCCCGTGGTGACCTGAGCGGCGTGTCCCTAGGCAGTGAGGGGTACGCGGCCACCAGTGTGTACGGTTCACTTTGTCATATGCGGTCTTCCCTGTCGGAAACAATTTCAGAGGCGGCTCGGATTTCAGCCTTGTTGCAGTCTGGGGCAGCAGAGCTGACGGTCGCCAACACCGGGCTGAGCGAGCGCACTGAGCAGCAGGCCGCCAATCTGGAGGAAACAGCCTCAAGCGCGGAGCAAATTGCCTCTACCGTGCGCATGAATGCAGAAAATGCCAACTCCGCCCGCGGCTTGGCAGAGCAAACCAGCGAGCGAGCGGAGGAGGGTGGCCGAACAGCATTGGCCGCTGTTGAGGCCATGGAGCGTATATCGGAGGCCAGCGGGCAGATCAGCGCGATCACCGGTGTCATCGATGAAATCGCGTTCCAGACGAATTTGCTGGCGCTGAACGCTGCCGTGGAGGCTGCGCGAGCAGGCGAGCAGGGGCGGGGCTTTGCCGTGGTGGCGACGGAGGTGCGCAAACTGGCCGGCAGAAGCGCTTCAGCGGCAAAAGAGATTAAAGAGCTCATCGAAGACAGTGTTGAGCGAGTACACGACGGCACGGGCCTGGTGAAAAATTCTGGCGCCGAACTGCAGGACATCGTCAAGTCGGTCAATGAGTTGACCACGATTGTCTCTCAGATCACTAAGGCCAGTGAAGAGCAGTCGCTGGGGGTGGGTCAAATAAACCAAGCGCTCACCGAGCTCGACGCGTCCACGCAGCAGAATGCGGCCCTTGTCGAAGAGGCGGCTGCGACCAGTGAAAATTTGGCTGAACTCTCGGGGCGGCTCAACCAGAAAGTGGTTTTTTTCAAGCTGCGATAAACAGCGCTGGGTCTTTTGGGGTGCTGGGCTTGTGGCGAAAAATGGCGCCCAGCAGCTGGGTGTGGAGCGGCGCTGTCTGACTTAGTTACTTGCCTTGGCAGTCTCTCGGGGCGCATCCACATGGGGTAGCAGGCTCTTGACCAGGCGCGTGATGATGGCCTGCATGTCGGGGTTGTCCACCACGCGGAACAGGTCGGTATATTGCAGTAGCCAGCGGCCTAGGTAATCGGGGTGTGCTGTCAGGAAGGTCATTATCTCCTCTTCATCCAGCGTTTCAGATTCAATGTACCCGTGCCTGTATTTTTCCATGCCCACAAAGCGCGCACTGTCCGACTTGAAAGCGATTTTAATGCGGCGCAGCGGGTGCGTATTTTCCAGTGATTTGAAATAGTTTTTCAGGCTGCTTTGCGGCCGCGCTGGGCAGGGGGTGGCCATGATCTCCAGCGCGGACATGCGGTCCAGGCGAAAATCGCGCATGGCTTCTCGGCTTTGGCACCAGGCGATCAAATGCCAATGGCCACCGTAGTGGCTCAGTCCCACCGGTTCCACCACGCGGTCGCTCAACTTCCCGCTGTAACTTGCCCGGTACTCAATGCGCAGCGTCCGCCGTGTGGTCAGTGCCTGTAGGCAGCCACCATAGTGCAGGTCTTCTGTGGAGGATATCGGGCGTGTCAGGCCGGTGATCGCGATGCGGTCCTGCATGTCTCTGATAGCCGAGCGCTGCTGACTGTCCATCACGGCCAACAATTTATCCATGGCAGACTCTGCGATTTCACCGGTGCCGGGCAGGTGTGCCTGGGCGCCTTTGATGCTGACCAGCAATGAGATGGCTTCATCAGGGCTGAAATTCACCGCGGGCAGTTGGTATTGGCGATCGAGGTAATAACCGAGCCCGGCCTCAGCAATCAGTGGCACGCCCGCGTTCTCCAGAGAGCGCATGTCGCGGTAGATCGTGCGCTCGCTCACCGCAAAGCGTTCGGCGAGCTCTGCTGCGCGCACGAGTCGGCTGGTCTGTAGTTGCAATAATATGGCGATGAGCCGATCAAAGCGCTTCAATTGGCAGGGCTCGCAGCAAAGGGGTTGATTGTACGTTAACTGCGCGGTTGAGGCGGGCGGGTGTATGTTGTGACAGCGTTTGATCTGTGCCGTGCCGGGGGTGTTGCGCCTTGCTGGGCTCTGGCCAAGAACTCTGGGAGCTAAGCCCCTGATATCAGTGCTTGCTCAGTGGTTTTGGCTGCGTGCAATCACGATTGAGATATTGTCGCTGCCGCCGCGGCTCAGGGCCAGCGCCAGCAGGCGCGAGATGGCGTCGTTGATGTTGGGTATTTTGAGGTGCTCACCTATCTCTTTGTCCGAGACGTGACGGTAGAGGCCGTCGCTGCAGATAAGAAAGGTGTCGCCGGGCTCGGTGGTCGCAAATTCAAGGTCGATCTGCAGCTGGTGCGAGACCCCGACCGCGCGGGTGATCACGTTGCCAGAGGGGTGCTTCTCCGCTTCCGCCTGAGTGATCTTGCCCTGGTCGACCATCTCTTGCACCAGGCTGTGGTCGTGCGTCATCTGCTCTGTGGTATCGCCGCGGAGGCGGTAGACACGGCTGTCGCCCACCCAGATAAAAAAGCAGAACGGGTCGTGTGCAAACAACATGGCCGCCGTGCTGCCCATGACGCGCTTTTTTCCCTGTCGTGCACCGTTGCGCATGCAGGTGCGATTGGCTTCCTTGAGTCGCAGCTCAATCTCCGCGACGTTGTCTGAGAGGTCTTGCTGGCGATTGAAGTCGACCATGGCTTCGACGATAGTTTGGCTCGCTTGATCGCCGCCCCAGTGGCCGCCCATGCCGTCGGCCACCAGCCACAAGCCCTGCTCGCGGTGATCAAGGATGGCGTCTTCGTTCTGCTTGCGCACAAAGCCAGTGTGGGTGATGGCGCTGGAGGCCCAGCGCGTGGTGCGATCGTCCGCAGGGTCGAGCTGAGGCGCAGACATGGCGCTCAGTAAACTGTTCAGTTTTTTCGCGGGTGTGGCGGTGACTAGGCTCATGGTGTTTGGTCGCGTGTGTAGTTTTAGCTCTTTAGCAGGCTGTGGTCATTTGTTCACAGAAGAGAAGCGTTGTATTGGCTGACCTGCTCGGGTTTACTGCCTGGTGGAGAGCGGCGACCCGGCGTCGCTTTTGTCTTCACTTGCCCTGTAAACTGTAGACCTAAAACTTGTTTAAATCATGGCTCAAGGCAGATTGCCGACATAAATGTTGCAGTGCCTTGATGTGCTTATTGGCCATCAGCTTCGTAAAATAAATTCAGGAAATCGATCACTATCATGACCGTTCGCACCCGTTTTGCCCCAAGTCCCACCGGCTTCTTGCACGTTGGAGGCGCTCGTACCGCTTTGTTCAGCTGGTTATATGCTAAGCAACAGGGCGGCCAATTTGTCTTGCGCGTGGAAGATACCGACAGAGAGCGCTCCACGGATGAATCTGTGCAAGCGATACTGGACGCCATGACATGGTTGGGGCTCTCAGCTGATGAGGGCCCTATTTTTCAGACGGACAGATTCGACCGCTACCGCGAAGTGACTGAGCAGTTATTGGCCGAGGGCAAGGCCTATCGCTGTTATTGCAGCCGTGAAGAATTGGACGCTATGCGTGAAGAGCAGATGGCGAACAAGCAGAAGCCGCGCTACAACGGCCGCTGCAGAGAGCTTGAGCAGACGCTGCGTGAGAATCACCCCTACGTCATCCGTTTCCGTAACCCGGTGGATGGTAGTGTGGTGTGGGAGGACGCTGTCTATGGCCGCATTGAGATAGCGAATAGCGAGTTGGACGATCTGATCATCGCGCGCACTGACGGCACGCCCACTTATAATTTCTGCGTGGTGGTGGATGATCTGGACATGAGAATTACACACGTTGTTCGCGGCGACGACCACATCAACAACACGCCGCGCCAGATCAACATCATGAACGCCTTGGGCGCCGAGCTGCCGGTGTTTGCCCATCTGCCCATGATCTTGGGCGATGACGGCAAGCGCCTGTCCAAGCGCCACGGCGCGGTGAGTGTGATGGCCTACAAGGAACAGGGTTATCTGCCGCAGGCCCTGCTCAATTATTTGGTCCGGCTGGGGTGGTCGCACGGCGATCAAGAGGAGTTCAGCCTCGAGCAGATGATCGAGCTGTTCTCGCTGGGATCAGTGAATCGGGGCGGGTCAGTGTTCAACACTGAAAAACTTGATTGGCTCAACGGCCAGTACATCAAGGCCCTGCCCGCTGAAGAATTAACGGCTTTGTTCTCCGAGGCGATGAAGGATGCTTCGGTGCACACTTACGGAGGCCCAGCTGTCGCTGGTGTGGCTGAATTGTTCAGGGATCGCTCCAATACCTTGGTGTCAATGGTGCAGCAGAGTATGTTCTTGTATCAGCCCTTGGCGGGATACGATGAAAAGGCTGCAAAAAAGAACTTCAAAGCCGCCGCAGTTGTCCCACTGCAGGCTGTGCGCGACCGTTTGAACGCGATAAAAGACTGGGATGCCGCGGCAGTGCACGGCGCTATCGAAGAGACGGTAGCCGCGCTGGAGGTCGGTTTTGGCAAGGTGGCGCTGCCGCTGCGCATAGCCACCACCGGGGGCACGGCTTCGCCTGCCTTGGACGCTACCTTGGCCGTGTTGGGGCAGGGCACGACATTGCAGCGCATCGATGATGCGATTGCCTACATTGAGGCGCAGGCGGTCTGAGCAGATACTTTACCGCTAGGGCT
>JAWSVD010000477.1:0-4206 GCA_033852095.1 Granulosicoccaceae bacterium
TGCCAGACCCCGGACCGGAGCGGCTGGCGGCCATGCAGTTCAAGCCGCAGGCCTCCACTGACATTGATATTCGCGCGACGGTCGAATCCCGAGCCCAGCAGGGTGTGCTGCAGTTGCATTACGGTGCGCGGCAAAGGCGGCGCAGCTTTGTTTTGATCTTGCCCAGCTTGCGCCCAGACGACTGGCGGCACGGCTACCTGAGCGATCTGAGCGAGCAGCTCGCCGATTTTGGTGTGGAGCTGCACCGCTACCACTACCGGCGCAGCCCCACGCAGGTGTTTGCCGTGGAACAGCCGACAAAGGGCTTGGGGCTAGATCAATTACCCCAGCGCGAGGCCTCGGTGATCGCCGTGGTAGACAGGGCCGCGGTGTGGCACCGCGAGGCGGGGCAGCAGTTGCAGTGGCTGGATGCCCTGGAACGTTTTGATGATCACCTGCTGTTGTTCGACGAGGGCCTGGGCGAACAGCGCGGCGCCGCGCTGCATGCACGCGGCGTCTCGGCGCTCTCCCTCAGCAGCGCAGACGAGCTGCAGCAGCTCTTTGACTGGATGGCCGACCCGGCGCCGAGCGTCGCCGCGGGCCAAGCGATTCCCCGCTTGCCCGAATCGCTCAAGCAAACTGCAGAGCCAGCCTTTGCCGCCTACCCGCCCGATGACGATACCCAGCGTGCGGTGGTGCACTGGTTGAAGGCGCAGCTGCCCGAGCAGGCCTTTGACCTGCTCTGCGCGGCGCTGGTATTCCCCAACCCCGAGTGGCGGTTGGTGTGGTGCCTTGCGCAGCGCCTGCCACGCGACGCCTTGACCCGCGACTGTTGGCCACACTCAGCAGATGCGCTGGGCGGGGGCAGCCTAAACATGCTGCGGCCGCTGGTGCAGCTGCCCTGGTCGCGGCAGCGGCTCTACCCGCTGTGGCTGCGGGTGCGGTTGGTCGATGAGCTCGACCCGCGCATGGAGCGCCAAGTAGCGCACTTGTATCACACGCTGCTCAAGGAAGGGCAGCACGAAGGTGCATCGGCCGTGCCGCTGAGCATCGACCTGCCGCAGCACAGCTGGCGCAACTGGCTTGCTGCGCTGCGCCAACAAGGCCCACTGCGCGATGCCTTGTTCGCCAGTGCCTACACCCGCAGCCGCTTGGCGCAGCGGCTGCCACGCTGGCTGCGACGGCGCTTGCGGCAGGGGCAGGTGGCGCACGGTGAGCTCTGGCCAGCGGCTATGGCTGCGGTGCTGGGCCTGTTGATCACGGGCGCTGGCAGTTACGTGCTCTGGGAAGGCGTGGGAGAAGAAGCATCGCAAGAGGCCAGGCTTGCAGCCCGCTTCGCAGCCAATCAAGAGCAATCAGTAATAATTGAGCACCGCAGTGCCTTAAGCGCCGAGGCCAGCTGGCTGCGCGCCGCTTTGCAGGCGCACGGCTACCCAGTCGCTGAGCCGATCGAAGACGATTCCGCCAATGACGGCATCAACACCCTGCAAGCACCTGTGGCGCAGGTATCCACACTGGCGCGGCTAAGCCGCAGCGCCCTGTATGACAACGAATTTCAAAGTACCGTCGGCAGCGACGGCATTGCACGCATAGCGCTGCGGCAATCCATTCGCTCTGGCGGTGTTTTCCGAGACGCGTTGTTGGGCGCTGACAAGCAGATCCTGATTCCCGCTGAGGGCCTGCCGCAAGTCGCGGCGCAATTGCCCGCGCCGATCATCAGCGCTGCCCAGCTAAAAGAGAGCGGCATCCCCCTGCCCATCATGCTGCCCATCCCCGCAGGCACGTTCCTCATGGGCTCCCCCGCAGACGAGGCCGATCGCAGAGACAACGAAGGCCCGCAGCACGAGGTAGCTGTGCCGGCCTTTGAGCTGGCCGAGACTGAAACCACCTGGGGCCAGTGGGCCGCCTGCGAGGCGGCGGGAGAGTGCGTCGTGTTGGATCGACCCGCGTGGCATGCAACGCTGCCCGAGGATGAAAAGAGCCAGCACCCGGTAGTGAACGTGAGCTGGGATGACGCACAGGCGTACATCACTTGGCTTAACAGTAACAGCGTGCGGGGCTACCGCTTGCCCAGCGAGGCCGAGTGGGAGTATGCAGCACGAGCGGGCACCACCACGGCCTTTTATTCCGGCGATTGCATCCACACCGATCAGGCCAATTACGATGGAAACTATGATTGGGATAATTGCGGGGCGAACACAGGTGTATTTCGAGAGCAGACAGTACCGGTGCAGGCGCTGGGCGCGGCCAATGACTGGAAGCTGCGGCACATGGCGGGCAATGTGTGGGAGTGGACAGAAGACTGCTGGCACGGCACCTACGACGGCGCGCCTGAAGACGGCAGCAAATGGCTGGTAGCTGCAGGGGCAGGGTATTCAAAGCAGGACGCCGTGGCCGACTGCGGCAGCCGTGTGTTGCGCGGCGGCTCTTGGGATAACGTGCCGCGGCTCCTGCGCTCCGCGCTCCGCGTCCACGAAGCCACCGATAAACGCGACGACAGCGTCGGATTTCGTCTCGCCAGGACACCTTGACCGTGTGCGCTCTGTGCTTTGATGCTTTGCCGTTTTACCCTTTGCCAGCGCCGGAGGCGCGATGAAACAGACAGCCGAACAATCGCAAGAGCAAACGCTGACCACCGCCGTGCTGGATTGCCACGAGTTGTTGGCGTGGATTATCCCGCAACTGGACCGCATGCCGCGCCAGCGGCGCTTGCTCAGGGTGTCCGCTTATTTTCTTGCTTTTTTGTGCGTCCAAAAAAGCTTGTCATCTGCGGGGGAGAAACCCCGCGTAAAACACCTTGGCATAAGCCGGTTCGAAACCGCACAACAGATGCAGGTAGGCCGCCATGCATAAACGAAGGCGAGTTCCGGAGCTGCAATACACCGTCCGCAAGGCCACGCCCGCGCGGGCGTGGCCGAAGAAGTTGATGGCGGCTTGCCCCGCGCCGTGCAGAGGCGAGGGCACCGGAGCGCAGCCTACTGAAGTACGGACGGCGGCCCGCTGGCGTGTTGCCCTTTTGTCTCCGTTGCTGCGGCTCGTGGGCGTAAGCTTGTTGTTGCTGAACGGGGCATTTGCTGTTGAGCAGCCAGTAGCAAAAACCCAGACTACACAAAACCAAGCTCCACAAACCCAGCAAATCGATCCAGCAGTTCAAAACATTGCAAGCACTCAAACCGCTGCACCCCACACCCGGAACACAGTGTGCCAAAGCGCGCCGGGAAAGGGCCCCGAGATGGTGATCTTGCCACCGGGCAGCTTTATGATGGGAGGTGTGGCCTCGGATCCGGACAACGAGAAGCCCGCGCACACGGTGAATATTGACTACGTCTTTGCGTTGGGCCGGTGTGAAGTGACGGTGGCGGAGTACCGGCATTTTGTGGAGATGAATGGCAAAGATACAGGCGCGGAAGCGGGCGAGCTTTGCTTTGCATTTGACCCGCTAACGGCCAAACATTTACAGGTGCCGGGTGTCAGCTGGCAAGCGCAGGGCTTTGCAGAGCAGCAGGTGCAAGAGCAACACCCTGCAGTGTGCATCAGTTGGGATGATGCGATTGAGTACGTGCAGTGGCTGAACAAGGAGTCAGGGATCAGCGGTGACTACGCCTACCGCATACCCACAGAGGCTGAGTTTGAATACGCCCTGCGCAGCGGCAATCAGGACAGCTACCCCTGGGGCGGCGCCTCACAGTGCAACTACAGTAACGCGGCTGATCAAAGCATGCCCGACTGGTTAACGTCAGAATACGCGGTGGCGGCGTGTCCAGACGCCTACCCTTGGGTGGCGCCGGTGGGCAGTTTTCCGCCCAACCCGTATGGCCTGTTCGATGTGTCTGGCAATGTCTCTGAATGGACGTCGGATTGCTGGCACGAGGATTATGAAAGAGCGCCTGACAATGGCGTAGCCTGGGACGGCACCGAATTCGACGGCAGCCGAAAGCTGTCCGCCTCTGGCGACTGCAGCCGCAGAATGTTGCGCGGCGGTTCGTGGCTCGACGAATCGCGTCACCTGCGGTCGGCGTTCCGCTACGGAGACGTCATCGGCCTTCGCAGCAACGTCATCGGATTTCGTCTTGCCAGGACACTTGGCCCAGTGCGCACTGGCCGCAGAGCCCTGGCAGAGTAGGAGCGTAACCTATCGCTTGAGCATCGCCTGCAGCGCAGCCTTGAGGTCCCGGGCCAACGTTTTTGTGTCTGCGGCGTGCTTTTTGTTGCTCAACCGTTCCGGCA
>JAWSVD010000478.1:0-1251 GCA_033852095.1 Granulosicoccaceae bacterium
AGTAGCGGGCGTAATACCAGCTTGACTCGAAGAAGGTGTCGAAGGTGTCAGTCTCGCGGCGGGCTGGGGATCCGTCTGCAAACTGGGTATTGATAAAGTTCGCATCGGATTTGATGGGTGAATTCACCCCTTCAAACTTCACGTCTTCAGGCAAAATCACCGGCAGTTGACCTTCGGGCACTGGGTGGGCGTCACCGTTTTCATCGTAGAGCACCGGGATGGGGCAGCCCCAATAGCGCTGGCGCGAGACCAGCCAGTCGCGCAGCCGGTAGTTGACCTTGCGCTCGCCGTTGGCGTGCTCTTCTAAATAGGCGCCGATCTTCTCTGATGCGGCGGCAAAGCCCAGGCCGTCGTAATCGCCGGAATTGATGGTGACGACGTTGTCTTTAGGCGTGAAGGCCCGCTCGGCAATGGACACCGACTCGCTGGCGTTGTCCACCACCTGCACGATAGGCAGTTCGTATTTAGTGGCGAATTCGAAATCGCGCTGGTCGTGCCCAGGCACCCCCATCACCGCGCCGCCGCCGTAGGTCATCAGCACGTAGTTGCCGACCCAGACGGAAACCTTCTCGCCCGTGATCGGGTGAATAACGTCCACCCCCAGTGCCATGCCGCGCTTTTCTTGCTTCTCGATCACCGCCTCTGAGGTGCCAGCGCTCTTGCACTCTTCTACAAAGGCCGCGACGTCGAGGTTGTTGGCAGCGGCTGCGGTGGCCACTGGGTGCTCAGCGGCCACCGCCAAAAAGGTCACGCCCATGACGGTGTCTGGGCGGGTGGTGTAGACGCGCACGGTGGCGTCTTGCGCGGGCAGTTGCCAGTCGAACTCCACCCCTTCGCTGCGCCCTATCCAGTTGCGCTGCATGCTCTTGACCGCTTCGGGCCAGCCGTCGAGGGTGTCGATGCCGTCCAGCAGCTCCTGCGCGTAGTCGGTGATTTTGAGATACCACTGGGCTATCTCGCGGCGCTCCACCGGGTTGCCGCAGCGCCAGCAGCAACCGTCTTCCACCTGCTCATTGGCCAGCACGGTCTGGTCTGTCTCGCACCAGTTGACCGCGGCCTGCTTGCGGTAGGCCTGACCCTTTTCCAGCAGCTTGGTGAAAAACCACTGCTCCCAGCGGTAGTACTCGGGCTTGCAGGTCATCAGCTCACGCGACCAGTCATAACCCAGCCCCAGTTGCTGCAGCTGCGCCTTCATGTCGGCGATGTTGCTGTAGGTCCACTCCGCGGGTGGGCGGCCGTGTTTGATCGCGG
>JAWSVD010000479.1:0-8704 GCA_033852095.1 Granulosicoccaceae bacterium
CTGCAACGCATCCCATCTGAGCCAATCAATACACCACCGTAGGCTCGAACACCATCCGCTGTAGGTGCGAATGTTCCGGGGCGCGCAGCCCGGGGCGCGCAGCTCGGGGCGCGCAGCTGCATGTCACTGGGGTCAAACCACGCCCCAACACACGTCTCCACACCAGCTCCAAACACCACAACCTAAACGTCGCATCAAAAGCACTGAGACCCGGCCGGCCTCGACGTAAGAATAAATTCTCACCCACAAAGGGAACGCCAACCGGAAACTACAGCAGAAACAAATTGTCGAACATGCAAACGGGCAGACGGTGGCCTACGCCGATCCGTACACCACAACCTCAGCGCATCAAAGCCGCTCATCGACCCGTGCCCGTCAACTTCCCGCGAGCCGATGCCCGCGGTGGTCTAATATTTAGAATTGTCAAAGAATTTACGGGATAGGAAAATGGATATGTTGCTGGGAAACATGAGTTTGGCGCTGGTGGTGGCACTGGCGGTGATGGCGATTTTGGTGCTCAAAAGCATCGTCAAGATCGTGCCGCAAAACAGTGCGTGGGTAATCGAGCGGCTGGGGAAATACAGCAAGACTTGGGAAGCGGGCATTCACTTTCTGATGCCTTTTATTGACCGTGTCGCCTACCGGCACTCACTGAAAGAGTACGCCCTGGACGTGGAGCAGCAGCAGGCCATCACCCGTGACAACGTGCCACTCGGCATCGACGGGGTGCTCTACCTGCGCATCATGGACCCGCGCATGGCATCTTACGGCGTGGAGAACCTGCTGTTCGCCATCACCCAGTTGGCGCAGACCTCCATGCGCGCCGAGATCGGCAAGCTGTCCCTGGATGATACTTTCGAGAGTCGCGAGGGGGTCAACGCAGCCGTGACGCACGCCATCGACGAGGCCTCCGCCAGCTGGGGCACCAAGGTGCTGCGTTACGAGGTGAAAGACATCACACCGCCGGCCAGTATCCTCGAAGAGATGGAAAAACAGATGGGCGCCGAGCGTGAGCGCCGCGTGGCGGTGACCACTTCCGAGGGCTACCGTCAGGCACAGATCAACAAGGCCGAGGGCGACAAGCAGGCGCAGATCCTGCGGGCGCAGGGGCGGGCAGAGGCGATGATCGTCGAGGCGCGGGCGCGCGCTGATGCCATTCGCGAGATATCCGTCTCTATCAACGCCGAGGGCGGCTCTTCGGCGGTGGCGCAGCAGCTGGCGGAGCAATACGTGGCCGCCTTTGGTGAGCTGGCGCGCACCGGCACCGTGGCGCTGTTGCCTGGTGACGCCTCGGATATCTCGAGCATGGTGAGCAAAGCCTACACCGCCTTTGACACGCTGAAAAACCAGGTAGAAGCCACGCAAGCCCCGGCTGGTCAGTAGGGTGAGCGGCGTCTCGCCCTTCTACTTCTTCCTCGGTGCCTCGGTGGTGCTGTTGGCGCTGGAACTGGCTATCTTCCAGCTCAGTGTTTTCTGGTTCTTCTTCGCAGCATTGGGTGCGGCGGCGGTGGCCGCCGTGTGCTGGTTTATGCCCAGCACCTCCTGGACCCTGGCGATCGGCTTGTTTGCCGGCGCCACCGTGGTCATCACCGCGGTGTTGTTTCCGCTGCTGCGTCGCATGCAGCAGGGGGAGAGCAGCATGGCGGGCCACGACGCGGTGGGTCAGCGGGTGCAGTGCCAGCAGGCAGTTATCGCAGGCCAAGCTGGCAGGGTGCTGTGGTCGGGGCGTGACTGGGAGGCGCGCTTGGCGGCCGGCTCCGCCGATTTGGCTGTGGGGGATGAGGCCCTGATTGCAGCTGTCGAAGGCATTCACCTGGTGGTGCGCAAGCCTTGATGCGGCTCAGGCGCCTTCCTCGGGGCGTCTAATTTGACCCACAAAAAAGGGCCGCTTCCCATCCGGAGAGCGGCCCTTTTTCATGCGTTATAGACTTACTGCGCGAGCAGTTCTTCCAGCCGAGTGGCGTACTGGCGGAACTCGGTCTCTGTCTTCTCCCGGTCATTCTGGATATCCGCTATCTGACTGTCGAGCTGGGCAATGGACAGGTTGAGGGTGCTCGCCTCGTCCACCAGTTGGTCCGGAATTGTCAAATTCTTGCGCCGGAAGTGTTGGGTTCGACTGGTGTTTTTACTGTGTTTTTCCTGCAGCGAATCCTTGCGAGACTGCAGGTAGGCGATGGAATCGTCCAGCGTCTCAAGGCGGTCGTCGCGCGCAGCGTTCAGAGTGCGCACATTGGGGAAGGACACCGCCAAGAGGCGATCGATGCGTGCCAGCTCACGCTCTTTGCGGATTTTGTCCGCCATCTCTTGGGTCACACGGCTGGCGGCTAGGCGTTCGGCAGCGGTCAATTCGCGATCCACGGTGCGCAGCTTCAGGCCGCCGTTGTTCAGTACTTGGTGCCCATAACGCGTATTGACCGGGGGTGGGCGATCGCCGTAGTGCGTCTCGCCGTGCTCGTCTGTCCATTTGAACAGCCTTGCGTCCGCGGGAGACGAGGGCAGCATGCCCGCCACCAAAAGGGTGCCCAGCAGCGCTATGTGGAGCGTAGTTATGCTTTTTGTGTGGCTCATAAAAAGGGCAAATGTGCGTTTAGATGGAATCGTAACGGAGAGATTTATTTCTCCTAGCCTTTGTTCTATCGGCGGCTTTGCCGCTGGCCTTAATCATAGAGAGCCAAAGTGCTAAAGCGGCCCGAAAAAACACAATCGCCCGCGGAGTATGCGCGCTAGGGCATTATCTGAGCGCTGCCCAGCACCCGGCGAGCCCACCGGGTGCGGTGCATTATTAGTGCTATTTAATTCAGCGTAATCAGCGAGATAGGCCGATCATCAGACGCCGTAGGTATCCCTATATTGCTGCACTGCGGGAAGCGCGCTCTGGTGTTCGGGGGAGTGTTGCAAGTAGGCAATCAAATCACAGAGGGTGGCGATAGTGATCACCGGCACGCCCCAGCGTTCCTGCACTTCTTGAATCGCCGACTGCTCGCCCTGGCCGCGCTCTTGGCGGTCCAGCGCCAGCACCACGCCGGCAAGCTCTGCTTCTTGCTCGTCGATGATCGCCTTGGACTCTCTTATAGCGGTGCCGGCCGTGATCACGTCGTCCACTATTAATACCTTGCCCGTCAGCGGCGCGCCCACCAGGGTGCCGCCCTCGCCGTGGGCCTTGGCTTCCTTGCGGTTAAAACACCAGGGCAGGTCGCGGCCGTGCTGGGTGGCCAGCGCCGTGGCCGTTGCCGTGGCCAGCGGGATGCCCTTGTAGGCGGGGCCGAAAAACATATCGAACTCCACACCGCTGTCGGCGATCGCGTTGGCGTACTGCGCGCCCAGCGCCGCCAGCGAGCCCCCTGTGTTGAACAGGCCTGCGTTAAAGAAGTAGGGGCTGACACGCCCGGACTTGAGAGTGAACTCGCCAAACTTCAAAACGCCGCAGGCGAGGGCAAGGTCAAAAAACGCTGATTGTGCTGTGGACTGTGCAGTGGACATGGAGGGGCCTCATGGTTGATGCGTGCATGGTATCGTTAGTGGTGCACCGCCGCCAAGGCCTCGTCTCGCGCGAGGGAGTCCGATCCAAACAGGGAATACACGTGTTAAGAGTCATCACTGTCAACGTCAACGGCATCCGCAGCGCCGGGCGCAAGGGTTTCTTCGAGTGGTTGGCCGAGCAAAACGCCGACGTCATCTGCCTGCAAGAGGTGCGCGCCCAGCACGATCAAATCACCGATGCCATGTTCCATCCGGCGGCCTACCACTGCCACTACCACGTCGCCGAGAAGAAGGGCTACAGCGGGGTGGCGATATACAGCAAGCGCGCCCCCGACAGCATCAGCGACAAGCTCAAGCACCCCGTACTCGACACAGAGGCGCGGTGGTTAGAGGCGCGTTTTGGCGATTTGAGCGTGGTCTCGGCGTATTTCCCCAGCGGCTCCTCGGGTGATGTGCGCCAAGCGGTCAAGATGGATTGCCTGGCGCGGCTGGAGCAGGAGCTCGCCAGCATCAAGCGCCGCCGCCGCAATACCATCATCACCGGCGATTGGAACATCGCCCACACCAATGCAGACATCCGCAATTGGCGCGGCAACAAAAAGAACTCAGGCTTCCTGCCCGAGGAGCGCGCTTGGCTCGACACCCTCTTTGACGGCCAGGGTTTTGTGGACAGCTTCCGCGAGATCGAACAAGAAGAGCACAGCTACACCTGGTGGTCCAACCGGGGCCAGGCATGGGCTAACAACGTGGGGTGGCGCTTGGATTATCAAGTGATGAACCCGCGTCTGCGCGGCAAGGTACTGCGCACCGAGGTATACAAAGAGCAGCGATTCTCCGATCATGCTCCTTACATAGTCGACTACGACCTAGAGGCCCTGTGATGCAAAGCACGCTGCGTTTACTGCAAGAGCAAAAAAAGCCCACCTTCATCATGCTGCTGCTGGGCTTCTCCGCCGGCCTGCCGATCCTGCTGATCTTCTCCTCACTGTCCCTGTGGTTGAGCGAGGCAGGCGTTAAAAAATCCGCCGTCACCTACTTCAGCTGGGCTGCCTTGGGTTACAGCTTCAAGTTCGTCTGGGCACCGCTGGTCGATCAGCTGCGCCTGCCGGTGCTCACCGATCTGCTCGGCCGCCGCCGCAGCTGGTTGCTGCTGTCGCAGTTCATGGTCATCGGCTCCATCATCGCCATGGCCGTCACCGACCCGACCCAAGGCGCGGGCCTCACCTACATGGCGCTGGCCGCCGTGGCGCTCGGTTTCTCCAGCGCCACGCAAGACATCGTCATCGACGCCTTCCGCATCGAAGTCGCCGAGGACGACGTGCAGGCGCTGCTGTCGTCTACCTACATCGCGGGTTATCGCATCGGCATGTTGGTGGCGGGCGCGGGCGCGCTCTACATGGCCGCGTGGTTCGGCACCACCAGCGAAGTTTATGTCTACGGCGCCTGGCGCGACGCCTACTTCTGCATGGCGGCCGTGATGTTGATCGGCGTGGCCACCACGCTGATGGTGCGCGAGCCGGTGCGCAGCGAGGCCCTGGCCCCGCGCTCGGTGCAGCAGCAACTGCGATTCGTCTTGCTGTTTGTATTGATGGTCGCCGCCTTCATCGCCTGGTTTGTCTTCAGCGCCGATATCGTCGCCGCGCTCAAGGAGGCCTGGATGCCCGGCAACAAGGGCGGCGATGCTCTGGTGCGCACCGGCGTCGAGACCCTGCGCCTGTTCATAGCCTTTGGCTGCGCGGCGCTGGTGGCCAAAGCGCTGATCAGCACCAACACCGTGCCCAGCGAAGTGGTGCAGCACAGCTACCTGCAACCGGTCGCGGATTTCTTCTCCCGCTACGGCAAAGCCGCCTGGATCATCCTGTTGCTGGTGGGCTTCTACCGCGTCTCCGACATCGTCATGGGCGCCGTCGCCAACGTCTTCTACCACGACATGGGTTACGACAAGGTCGCCATCGCCAGCGTGTCCAAGGTCTACGGCCTCTGGTGCACCCTGATCGGCGGTTTCGCCGGTGGCCTCTGGAGCCTACGCTTTGGCGTCATGCGCATCCTCATGCTCGGCGCATTTCTCAGCGCCATCACCAACCTGCTGTTCATGCTGTTAGCCAACGGCGAGCCCAGCCTGACCATGCTCACCCTGGTGATCAGCGCGGATAACCTCAGTGCGGGTCTGGCTACGGCGGCGTTTGTGGCTTATCTGAGTTCGTTGGTCAATATCAGTTTTACGGCTGTGCAGTACGCGTTGTTTAGCTCGTTGATGACCTTGGCGCCTAAGTTGATGGCAGGGTATTCGGGGGCGATGGTTGAGTCTGTGGGTTACGGCACTTTCTTTTTGGGGACTGCGTTGTTGGGGGTGCCTGTTTTGGTTTTGGTTTGGTTGGGGGGTCGGGTTGGTGGCAAAGGTGAATGATTTAGTTAGTAAGACGGCATCGTGCGCGGGCAAAGTTGAGCCAGAGTATGGTGGGTTATATGATTTTGATGAAAACAGCAGGTTGTGCGTGAATGTTTGAAGATGTTTCGAAGTCCATAAAGTCCACGTTGTACGATAGAATCTCTAGCCCGCTATTTGGTGCTTTTTTAATGTCGTGGGGGCTTTGGAACTACAAGTTTATTTTGATTCTTATGTCTAATTTACCTGCTATGGAGAAGATCGCCTATATTGAGGTGGTTTTGTATTCTGGTTTTGATCTTCTACTAGTAGGTTTTGTCTATCCTTTTCTTTCCTCTGCAGTATTTATAGTTATATATCCGATACCAGCAAAGCATTTCTTCAGATACTGGCACTCGCAACAAAAACATCTTAAACGGATAAAGCAGAAAATTGAGGATGACACACCTCTGACGCTGGAAGAATCGAGAGAGATTCGCCGTGATGTCTTTCGGCTTGAGGCTGAATATGGCGCAGATATAAGCAGGCGGATCGATGAAAATGAAAGATTGAAAAACATTATTGTAGATCTTGAAAACCGACAGATTTTAGAAGGCAAGAAACCGGATAGTAGGAAAGAAAATCCAGTTGATGGTGCTGATGTTAGCTATGAGAATGTTGATATTGACGAGCATCGAGTTATGGAGGGGCTTGCTGAAAAAGGGGGGTATGTCGAAAATGAAAAAATTGACTCTGTATTTGGCTTTGAATCCCTAAAGATTCAATATTTGTTAGAAGCTTTAAGCGAAAAGGGGTATTTGATATACGGTTACCATGTTGGTCGAGATGAGCATGGTGTTTCATTTTCGACTAAGGGGAAAGGATATGCTGTTCAGAAAGGATTTGTGTCTTAAATTCTTCAACAATTATCAGGTAAACAACGTGATCCAAAAACCCGCGTAAATCGTACTTCGGAAAATAGAGTGGGTTATGAGCTTAGAGGCGGTATGTGAAGATATTGTATTTTTATATGCAAATTTTAGAAAACTAACAATTGGCAATAGTGGGAATGCAAATGGACGAAAAAATCTTCTTCAGTCAGAATGAAGTAAGTGTAAGTAATAGCAGATTTATTGTTGATGGTCAGACATACGCAATGAGCAACGTGACCTCTGTAAAATCAGGAGTAACTCCTCCTGAGCTGGCTGGTTTTGTTGTAATTATAGTAATTGGTTTGGCCTGTTTATTTGGTAGTGGTTGGGTGTTCGTAGGTGGGCTGGTAGCTATAGCTCTTGGTGTTTCAGGTTGGATTGGTAGCAATGCAACGTATTCTGTAATTCTAAATACCTCATCAGGCGAAAACCAGGCGTTGGTAAGTGAGGATGAAGAGTATATAAAGCAAGTCATTTCTTCATTGAATGACGCCATAGTAAGCCGAGGTTGATTTTTTGAACTTTATAGACACTCACCATTTGAAGAAACCACGAAGCGGTTGTTTTTCTAAAAATATTTGTTTTGGAATAATTAATTCTTGCGTGGTATCAGGCTTTAAGGTCGAATTTGCTTCGGCTTGTTTACGGTTGGCTTGATGAGTGGGCGAGCGGGGCTGAGGAAGCTTGGTCTAGGTGAGGGAATGCGGGGTGATCAGGGCGGGTAGAGCTTTTGGTTTCCGCTTGTTCTGCAGATCCATTTCTTCTTGGTGTGATTGCACAGGTGTTTGAGCATTTCTTCTGAGCCGACCCACGGTCCGTGGCTGTCCTCGAAGGTGGTGGCGATGTCTAGCCAGGTTTCGGTGTCTATCTCGAGGCGCCGCAGGATGGGGGAGAGGCTGGCGTCGATGGCGCCGCGTTTGTCTTTTCGGATGATTCTGCCGGTCGCGTCGACCAGTTCAATGTAGTCTTTTTCTGAGCAAGGAATGCCGGGCGCTTGGTGTTTTATTTCGACGCCTTGGAAGCGGCAGAGTTTGTCGGGGATATCTCCTATTCCGGCAGCTTCGATACGTTGCTTGATGCTGGTGTAGTCACTTTCTTCGGGCGTGTTGGCCATTTCGGATCTGATGGGGTTTAGATCAACGTATGCCATGCAGGTGAGGATTGCTTGCTCGCTGAGAAGAGCCTGAGATTTGAATCTGGCTTCCCAAAACTTGCCTGTGGCTTCGTCCTCTTCATTGGCTTTTCGGGCGATGGGTTCGTTCAATGCGCCCATAAACCATGAAATATTGGTGAGTCGTTTTCGCCAGCGATTCGCATCCTTTTTTAGGAGCTTAAGCTCAGCGGCGGGAAGGGTTTCGCCACGCATGAAGCGTTGGGAGACGAAATCACCTTGGTAGATCTTGTGCCATTGCCGGATGACCTCCTGCCACGTCCATTGTTTGGCGCGTTCGGTATCGACGTGTAAGACGAGATGTGTGTGGTTTGACATGATGGCAAAAGCTGCAACGTCGATTGAGAACGCGTCGACCAGTTGTTCCATCCTCTCTACAACCCAGTCGCGTCTGTAGCTGTAATCGATACCGTTGTAGGGATCTACCCCGCAAAGCCAAGCCCGGCGTACGCAGCGTGAAACACAGTGGTACCAGTGCGTGTCCATGAGCGATACAAGTTGTTTGCGCGGTGTCGGCATGTGGGAAACACTCTTTGCGGAATGTCTTTTGACCTTATGGCGACTAGTCGCTTGAGTCAAATTACTGTCGCCTTTGATTGCGCGTAGTGGTGTGTGTCTTATTTTATTTATTAGATCGTGGAAAAGAAACTCGACACCCTTGTGAAGATGTTTGATGCCATATACCCAGTGGCCTCGGCTTGCATTGTTAAAGATCGTAAGGAATTGGGGTCAGTTCGCACGCCGTCATCGGCGATC
>JAWSVD010000480.1:0-2753 GCA_033852095.1 Granulosicoccaceae bacterium
ATGCTGGTGGTACGTTAACTGTATCTAGGGGTGACAATGAAGCTACCTTTGCCTGATGTTTTGATAAAAACCCGCATATACGGAGGGTTCTCTCTACTTTGCGCGTTGATAGTTGTGCTGTCATTGGTCTCGTATTTCAATGCGAAAAAAACGAGTGAGTCGTTTGCGAAGTATCAAGTAGCGAATAATCAGTATACAAGCGTGCTGGAAGTTGGAAAAAGAATATCCAAGATCCAACACCATGTTCAGAGTTACATCTTCACGGGCTATGAGTCGCTTGCGGGTGACATCGCTGTCCAGCTCAATGAACTCGAAGCATTCTTCGATGAGATGGACGGCTACTTTGTCGAAGAATCAGAGGATAGTGTGCGCCTGGCAAATTTAAGGGAGCATTTGCTTGTTTACAGAGATACTTTTGGAAAGGCGAGAGGGCAGGCGGCGAAGATGTCAAAGATGCTCGAGTCTTTGTCTGCCCATGAAAACAAAGTTTTAGAGGGAGCTGGCTACGATTCAGATGTCGGGCATTTTGTTCAGGATTCCAAGGCCAAGTTGTACGAGTATTTGTATGATCCTGATATGGCATTCATCGCATTAGTGCAATCGAAATTCAATGACATAGTCAGAGCCGCCGATCCTGTCTGGTCTGCAGATTTAGTTAAGTACAGACGCATTTATGTTGACATTGTTCAAGCGAAGAGAAATCACTTATTTCTAATCACGGTCGTAATGGCTGGCGAAGCCTCGGAAATCCAATACATTTCCAAAGAAGTGATCGATGCTGTGCTGGAAAAAACCGATGGCGTAGAAGCTGAAATTACTAGCTCCATTGACATGACTTCCGTATTCGCTGTCTTCGCTTCTTTGACACTTACCGTGCTTGGCGCCGGTATCTCGTATTCAATTGCAAGGTCTATTGTCAAGCCGCTCTTAAAGATCACTGAAACTTTTGAAGAACTTGCACGCGAAAAAGACGTTGGGAAAGTGCCTGGTACTCAACTTCGCGATGAGATTGGTCAGATGTCGCGGGCCGCAGAAGTTTTTAGGCAGAACAATGAAAATATCAAGGTGTTGATGGGCAGTCTGGAGCAAGAGAAGGAAAAACTGATCACATCCAATAAAGAGCTGGAACAGTTTGCCTTTGTGACTTCGCATGATTTACAGGAGCCGCTGCGCTCGATTCAGAACTTCGCCGAGCTATACGAAGAAGACTATCATGATGTGATGGATGAAGATGCCCATATGTATTTGAAATATATAAATGATGCGGCCAATAGAATGCAGCAGCTCATACTTGGAATTCTTGAATACAGCAGAATTGGTAAGCAGAGCGACTACACCGAGTTCCCAATCAAAGGTGTGGTTGATAATGTTACTCAAGATTTGAACTTTGCAATTGAAGGAAGTGATGCAAGTATCCTCGTGCAGAAAAACATGCCAGTTGTTGTGGGGTCGGAGATCGAACTCAGATCATTGTTGACCAACCTAATCTCCAATGCATTGAAGTTCTCTGAGGCGGGTAAGGCTAATCAGATTTCAATTGGCTGTGATGAGGTGGCTGGTAGAGCCGAGTTTTATGTTCAAGACACTGGCATCGGGATCAGAGGGGCTGATCAAGAAAAGATATTTGATATGTTTAAGCGTTTGCAGAATCAGAGCGATTACGCAGGGCATGGAATTGGTTTGTCGCATTGCAAAAAGATTGTCGAATC
Organism: Granulosicoccaceae bacterium; assembly: GCA_033852095.1. Classification (GTDB taxonomy): domain Bacteria; phylum Pseudomonadota; class Gammaproteobacteria; order CALCKW01; family CALCKW01; genus CALCKW01. The sequence continues at coordinate 1,710 of JAWSVD010000480.1, forward strand.
ACACGGAGGAAAATTGTGGCTTGATACGAGTTATGTAGAAGGCAGTAAATTTATATTCACACTTGAAGGGTGTTTCCAATGGGAAGAAAGTTGCGCTGCATAATGCTCGTTGACGACAGTGATGCAGATAATTTCATTCATAAGCGGGTGATTAAGAAGCTGGATTGTGCTGATCAGATCGTAGAAATGCCAAATGGAAAAGCGGCGATGGATTATCTGATGGAGAATCGTGGCACGCTTGCGATACCAGAGTTGGTTTTCCTTGATATCAATATGCCTATAATGAATGGTTGGGAGTTTCTAGATTCCTTTAGGGCGTCCGGTTTCAGTGATGAGGGGTTGAAGATAATTTCGATGCTTTCTACATCTCAGAATCCGGATGATATGGCACGTGCGGAAATGCAGGAAGTTGTAAACGACTACACATGTAAACCCTTGAGGCAGGGTGTGTTGGAGAGAATTCTTGAAGAGAATTTCCCAGCTTAGAATATTTCGTTTTCTGCAGTTGAAAACACATAATGTAGGGCGGACGAACGAAATACAAGAAACTAAGCGACTAAAGTTCGTGGTTTCGAGACAACAACGGTTTGAGAGTGTATGCCGCTCGCATGTGAGCGGGTGCCTGGGCAGGTTTCTGGGCGTATTTACCTGCGACCGAAAGCCGTCAGCGATCCCTCGCCCCTTTACGCTTGCATACCTCCAATTGTTGTGACCCTACTTGTACTTATAGAAAAGGGAATCTTCACACCACTTGTTTACGCGCCAGGTACGCGCCGGCTACCATCAATACAAGGCCGAGCACTCGCTTGGTGCTTATCTGGCTTTGCAGGGCGCCGAACAGCGCGAAGTGGTCGATGAATGCTGCGCTGAGCAGCTGGCCGATCAACACCATCAGCACTGCATTGCTCAGGCCGATGAGCGGCGCCGAGAACGTGATGGAGCCGATGTAGAGCACAAACAGTACCCCGCCCAGCAAATAGAATTTTGGCAGTTCTGTGATGGCGCGAAACTCCGGCCGCGGACCGACGGCCAATAACAGCGCTG
>JAWSVD010000481.1:0-3957 GCA_033852095.1 Granulosicoccaceae bacterium
GGTGCAGCAAGGTCAGCAGCTCTGCCAGATCACCACGTGGCCGGGCGATAGACACCGTACCTGAGGCAGCGTCTGCCAAGGCAGAGGGTACTTTGCATTGTGCTTCATCGATCAAAGTCCGCAGCTCGCGCGCCAACTTACCGTGGCCCAGCTTTGCCTCGTGCGCCGCCAGCTGCAGCGCAGTGCTGCGAAAGCGGCGTTCGTCACCCGCAAGGTGGGATTTCAGCAAAGCTTTGAGTTGATCGGCGCTGGCCATGGGGCACCTCGGGTGCGTGTGTCTATCGTGGTAGTTACACAGTTTATGCCTAAATCAGCTGATTGTGTGAACAGTGTCTAGCAGGGGGGCACCGGCGCGCCTTCGGCTTATTGCGGCTGCCAGCATTGAGGTGATGTTTGGTGCAAGTTTGTAGCTGGGGTGGGGCTCTGTCGGGATCTGGGGGGGGAGTGTCCGTCATCAGCGATGCTTCCTGTGGGGAGTAAATGTTGGATTGTTGGAAGCGCCCCCAGTTTCCCTGATGGTGACGCGCTACATCGGGCGCGGGATTGGTGAGGAGGAGCTAGTGGGGCTCGGTGGGGTCAGTAGGCGTTGTTGGTGGGTATTCGATATTTTAGTTTGCTATGCGCCGGTAGAGCGCTAGGCTCTATGCATCTTCATTTTCCAAAATAGGTCATTTGTTCTATGTCATCCGCTAAGGCTTTGCACGAACTGCTTGAGAAATACCGAGAAGATTCAAAGTCGGAGCGTGAAAAAGGCACGTATTTCGAAGAGCTGGTATGTACGTACTTTCGGCATGAAGCAACCTACAGAGACCTATATAGTGATATTTGGTTATACGGCGATTGGGCTAAAGAACACCCTGAGTTTGATTTGAGTACTAAAGATACCGGCATAGATCTAGTGGCCAAAACGCAAGGCACTGACGAGTACCATGCCATACAGTGTAAGTGTTATGCGCAAGAAACCCCCTTATATAAAAGGCATATAGACAGCTTTTTCACAGCGTCTGGTCAAAAGCCTTTTGTTCATCGCATCATCGTCGCAACGACAAACAATTGGACAGAAAATGCCGAAAATGCCATGTCCAATCAGCATATACCAGTCAATAAAATAGACCTTCATGATCTTGAAAATAGTCAGATAGATTGGGCTAGCTATCAGTCAGACCAACCACCAGTTTTGAAGAAAAAATATGATCTTCGCGCTCATCAGGTGCCAGCGTTAAACGCCGTAGAAAAAGGGCTCGCTGCTGCCGACAGAGGCAAGCTGATCATGGCTTGTGGCACAGGGAAAACCTTCACCAGCTTGAAAATTGCTGAGAAGCTGGCGGGGCGCGGCAAGCGAGTACTGTTTTTGGTGCCCAGCTTATCGTTGTTATCGCAGACCCTGACCGAATGGACGCAGCAGAGCACCACGCCGTTGCATAGCTTCGCTGTTTGTTCTGATAGTGATGTGGGCAAGAAACGTAAAAAAAACGACGACATCGTGCAGACGTTCACTCACGAGTTACGCTACCCAGCCACGACGAAGGCCAACCGCCTCGCAGAAGAAATGACAAAGCGCCACGACGACATGCACATGAGCGTCGTGTTTTCGACTTATCACTCGATTGACGTAGTAAGCAAAGCGCAGAAGCAATTCAAACTGGCTGATTTCGATCTGATAGTTTGTGATGAAGCGCATCGAACAACCGGTTCAAAGTTCTCCGATGATGTAGAGAGCACCTTTGTAAAAGTGCATGATGCCAGCTTCATAAAAGCAGCCAAACGTCTTTACATGACCGCTACCCCCCGCATCTATGGTGACGGTGCCAAAATTAAGGAGGCGAAGGGCGAGGTAGTACTTTTTTCCATGGATGACGAGGAGCACTATGGCAAGGAACTGTACTGCATCAATTTTTCCGAGGCGGTACGGCGAGGGTTGCTTTGTGACTACAAGGTGATTGTGCTGACGGTCGATGAAGCTCACATCAACAAGCGACTGCAGAAATTGCTGGCTGACGAGGATAATCAACTCAAAGTCGATGATGCCGCCAAAATCATTGGTTGCTGGAAGGCGTTGAGCAAACAAACCAGTGATGAAGATTCCGACAGCGGATTTGTCGATGACACTGACCCGATGCGCCGTGCTGTAGCGTTCTGCCAAGTGATTGAGCCCGGTAACAAAAACGCAAGGAGCCACAAAGTTAGCTCCAAACACATTGCGGGTATGTTTCAAGACGTAGTCGACGCTTATCAAGAACAGGAGGAAGGTCACAACACCTTGCATTGTGAGGCTCAGCACGTTGACGGCAGCATGAACGCCAGTCAAAAAGAAGAGAAAATCAACTGGCTTAAGGCCGAGCCAGCAGCCGATACCTGTAAAATTCTGAGTAACGTCCGCTGCCTTTCGGAAGGTGTTGATGTGCCGGCATTGGACGCCGTGTTGTTTCTAACCCCGCGTAACTCTCAAATCGATGTGGTGCAATCGGTGGGCAGAGTGATGCGAACCAACCCTAACGGAAAAAAGGAGCGTGGCTACGTCATCCTTCCGGTGGTTATTCCAACAGGTATGGATCCCCATGACGCTCTGAATGACAATAGAACGTACAAGGTGGTTTGGGAGGTCTTGCAAGCGCTTCGCTCTCACGATGATCGCTTCGATGCGATGATTAACAAGTTGGATTTGATCGGTAAAGACAATAAAAAAATGGAAGTGATCTCTATCACTGACACGGTGCAGAAGAAATCAAAAGCAGGTGGTAAGGGAAAGAAAAGGGAAGCTGGAAAGGGAAAGTATGGCATTGGAAACAAAGATCATGATGCCGAAGGGCAGATGACTGAACAGCACGATGTGTCATTTGAAATTGGTGAAATCGAGCGGGCCTTGTATGCCAAAGTGGTCAAAAAATGTGGTAATCGTAACCACTGGGGCGAGTGGGCGAATGATATTGCCAAAATTGCAAACACGCATATAGATCGAATCACAAACATCGTAAATGACCCGGCTAATGCAAAAGAGGTGGCCGCGTTCACAGGGTTTGCTGACGAGCTGCGCGATGATCTGAATGACAGTATCACTGACGCTGAAGTGATCGAAATGTTGGCTCAGCACTTAATCACAAAGCCAGTGTTCGATGCGCTGTTTGAAGGCTATAGCTTCGCAAGTAATAATCCCGTATCGGCCGCAATGCAGCAGGTGTTGGATCTACTGCACGAACATCGACTTGAGAAAGAAGCAGATACCTTGGAGCGGTTCTACGCCAGCGTCAAAATGCGTGCTGAAGGGATCGACAGCGCCGAAGGTAAGCAGAAAATTGTCGTTGAACTATACGACAAATTTTTCCGGAATGCGTTCCCACGCATGACTGAACGACTGGGTATCGTATACACCCCTGTCGAGGTGGTCGATTTCATTATCCACAGTGTCAATGACCTTCTGCAGCAAGAGTTTGGTCAAACTCTCGGTAGCGAAGGAGTTCATATTCTTGATCCTTTCACAGGAACCGGTACTTTCATTACTCGCCTGTTGCAAAGCGGTCTAATAAGTAAAGAGCAGTTGACCGATAAGTATGATAATGAGATCCACGCTAACGAAATAGTACTTTTAGCTTATTACATAGCCGCAATTAATATAGAAGCTGTCTATCACGGTATAGTTGGTGGGAAATATCGTCCGTTCGAAGGGATTTGTCTCACTGACACTTTTCAGCTCTACGAGAAGGAAGATCTAGTCAGTGATCTGCTCACTGACAATAGCGACCGGAGGGTTAGGCAAAAAAACCTCGATATTCGAGTCATCATGGGGAATCCTCCTTATTCGACTGGTCAGGAAAAAGCGAATGACAATAATCAGAATGTTGAATATTCTGAATTGGATTCAAAAATACGCGAGAGTTATGCTACTAATTCTTCAGCGACAAATATAAATGGGCTTTACGATTCCTATATTCGAGCTATTCCGGAATGTGTCAACCTGTT
>JAWSVD010000482.1:0-1618 GCA_033852095.1 Granulosicoccaceae bacterium
CCCTGATCAAGCGCTTGTTTCATGAAGAGGATGTGCGCCAGTACGATCCACGCCCCGTCGCGTTTAACTGCGGCTGTTCACGTGAGCGCTGCGGTGCGATGGTGGTCGGGCTGGGGGCGGAAGACGCGCGCGAGCTGTTGCTAGAATCCGGTGGTCAGATAGAAGTGAACTGCGAGTTCTGCGGCCGAAAATACAGCTTTGACGGCATCGATCTCGAGGCGCTGTTGGCCGGTGCGGATGACACGGGTGGGTCGCTGCAGTAGCGATCAAGCAGGCGAAGGGCATCTGCTGTGGGTGTAATTTCAATCACGCAATCGGTTGGAGGTGTTTGCAGTGGTGGGCATTTTCGTGTTGCGCGGGTGCGGAGACATGCGAATAAATTCGCACCTACAAATACACCGCGGAGTTGTATTTGGTTATTCGATAAATGCGCATGAATTCATCTCTGCAAAATTGTGGAGACGTGCGAATAGATTTACACCCACAGAAGCGTTGGTTATTACGTCGGCGTGCGTCGCCGCTGGGTTTCGGCAGCTGCGGATTCAATCTCAAGGGGAGAGGCGCACGCAGTGTGCGTGTGGCCTTGTGGCGGTGATTTGCCCTTTGTCTATGCGGCTATCCGCAGGCCAGTGCCTTTGCTTCATTTCTGTGGGTCGGGTTTGATTGTTTCTCGATTGGCTTTTTTTTCGGGCTGGTCACTGCCCCGTCTTCAAAGGTGCTCAAGATCGCGTTTGGCAGACCGGCCATGGCTTCTTCGGCGCGTTGTCTCGCTACTTGTTCTGCTGCAGTTCCGGCTCTCAGCCGCGCAGAGGAATCTCGCAGTGCCCGTGCGGCTGATGCGCGGTCGCCGTAGGGGCCGGCGAGTTTGAGCAGCGCACGCGGTACACCGTACTGGCGAGCGATTGTCAGCAGGCCAAATCTTTGCAGGAAGGACTGCGTGCCCCAGAGGCACAATCCGCTGCGTTCGCAGTCTGCCTGATTGATCAGGGTGTACCACGGCAGTTGTCTGGCGGCTTCTCGCAATGTGAATTTGTCGCCAAAAGAGGTCAGCAGAGAATCCGCTTTGTGCAGGGCTTTCAGCGATTCGGTGTTTGCCTGCACTGCCGATTCAGCACGGCTGTGGTAGGGGCGAGCGTTGACGCGCAGCACGAGGTAGCCTCGTTGGCCGTTGTTGTCGATCCCTGGTGCGACGAGCGCCTTGCCGATGAGTTGGGCTTGATCTGCGTGGATGGCCAGGGTGACGAATCCCGTCTGTGTCACGAGGATGTCGCCGTCCTCGGCCACGATTTGTGTGCCGCGCAGTCGTGAGCGGACAGCTGTTGTCATCTGTGGGTCAGAAGGTTTCAGCGCGAAGCCGTTCCACTGTTGGTAGGCTTGCTGCATGGCACGGTTGATTCTTAAGGATTTGAACATCAGGTGTCGCTCCCAGATTGACGACACCTTAGAAGTGGTGCCTCTGTTTTATCAAACAGGTGGGCAGCTGGGATTTGACTAATAAAACTAAAAAAATGTTGGGATGGACTGGTGGGTCAGAATTCATTCTGACAAGCGGCGGCAGGCTTTGCTCGGCCTGACGGGTCAGCCCGATTAAAATCGGCCCCACAAGAGGGGGCCTTTC
>JAWSVD010000483.1:0-539 GCA_033852095.1 Granulosicoccaceae bacterium
CCAGCCAGATGAGCGACGCCCCCGTGCTGATCAACTTCGGCGGCGACCTGCGCGCCAACCGCGCCCCCTGGGGTGCACAGGCGTGGCGTGTGGGCATCGAAAACCACGCTGGCAGCGGCGCACGAGCAACAGTCGAACTACAAGCAGGCAGCCTAGCCACCAGCGGTGATGCACGCCGCTACCTGCTGCACGAGGGCGTGCGTTACGGCCACATACTGGACCCGCGTACCGGTTGGCCGGTAGAGGATGCAGCGGCCAGCATCACCGTGGCCCGCGGCCAGTGTATCGAAGCGGGCTTGATGGCCACGCTCGCCCTGCTAAAAGGCGAAGACGCAGAGGCATTTCTCGAAGAGCAAGACTGCCCCCACTGGGTGTATCGTTAGGCAACTCTGTTGCCACTAAGCAATGATGTCAGAGGTGAGTAGACCGGCGGAATTTCACCGCCAGTCTCTCGCAGAACCGGACGTGACACTCTCGCGTCATACGGCTCCCATTATTCAACCATTTCATTGTGTCCCCCAGTGGATAAACGCTTTCGG